>DASXTE010000176.1:0-5174 GCA_036505595.1 Pyrinomonadaceae bacterium | reverse complement strand
TCCGTGAAGTAAGACAAGAAACTCGGACTTAAGCTCTAGGGCAGGAATGAAGCTAACCTGCAACGCTCATTTCTTCGTAGGAAGGAATAACTTGCCGGACGCTATTGGAACCAATAAGTTGCCAAGGCGGCAAATCAATGGATCAAGTTACAGCCCGAGATATCCTCGCCCCGATATATATGGCTGGGAGGCAGGGATTCGAACCCCGATAGGCGGATCCAGAGTCCGCAGTCTTACCGTTAGACGACCTCCCACCAGCGAAATCGAATTTACGTAACTCGCAGTACCAAGTCAAACTTGCGGTCGCGCGCATCGTTTTCGTTATCGCACCGATAACAAAAAAAATCTTGCGCTGACGCGTTCCGATCAGCAAAATAGCGCGACGGCATCCTCGACGTACGCTGCTTCTTCACGCTCGATGAATCCGAACACATCAAGCGGGAATCAATGAGCCAAACAGAATCGCCCCAGGAAAACGAGTTGGCACGCCTGCGCGCCGTGGTTGAGGACTACGAAAAAAAACTTTCAGAAGCCGCCGCACTGGTCGCGCGCGTCAGGCATGAAATCAACAATCCATTGGCCGCGCTGTTGGGCCAGGCACAATTACTTTTGCGTGAGGAGTTGAGCGAGAAGTCACGCCGCCGCGCGGAAACAATCGAAAGTCAGGCCAAACGGATTGAGGAAATCGTTGGTCAACTTAGAGCTGTTCAGGCGCCTGCGCCCGATACAAATAATCTTTAGGCGAGATCAAATAAGAGCAGTTCCGCTTCGCCGGCGGAAACGAGTTTGAGAGAGCTCTCGTTACTGATCGCGGCGCCATCGCCCTGTCTCAAATCGTGTCCGTTGACATTCAACGTGCCGCGGGCAATTTGAATCCAGGCGTGACGGTTGTCGGAAAGCGTGTGCTCGATCGCCGAATCGGGCGCGAGAATCCCTGCGTACACGCGCGCGTCCTGCTGGATCGTCACTGAGCCGTCGCGGCCATCTTCCGAAGCCACGAGACGCAGACGGCCACGCCGCCCATCCTCGGAAAAATATTTCTGTTCGTAGCTCGACGTCAGGTCGCGCGCGCGCGGCATGATCCAGATTTGGAGCAGATGCACAGGTTCAGCCTGTGATGGATTGAATTCGCTATGCGCAACGCCGGTGCCGGCGCTCATGCGTTGCACGTCGCCCGGACGAATCACCGAACCGTTTCCCATACTGTCGCGATGCTCGAGCGCGCCTGACAGAATGTAGGTGATGATTTCCATGTCGCGATGCGAGTGCGTCGGGAAACCCTTGCCAGGCGCTACCCGATCTTCGTTGATGACACGCAGGCTGCGAAAGTGCATGTGCGCCGGATCGTAATATTGATCGAAGGAAAAAGTGTGATACGTATCGAGCCAACCAAAATCAAAGTGGCCGCGCTCTTCTGATTTGCGGATGGTGATCATAGGAACGCGGGCACCCTCGCCCGCAAAGAAAAATCAAACCACAGAGGACACAGAGGAATTAAGATATGCGCGAATTCGCTGGATTAGCCTCGGCATATCCTCGCGCGTGAAGACTGGCAACCCATTCAAATCGAGGTTACTCGTCAAGCTAGCCCGCCAACTCTGAAATCGATCAATCGCGGTTTCGCGACCGCAATCGTCAATCGTCGAAAGATAAAGCGCGTCGGCCTTTTCCAGCGTTCGGCGCGCGGAAGTCTTCAATTTGTTTTCACCGGCACGGGCGCACATGATTGCGAAATCCGATTTCACATAATCCAGGAAACTATTGCCTTCGACAATCACGCCTACGCTTTGCACCAGCGATAATGCGCGTTTGATGCCGTCTTCAACCTGATCTTCGCCGACGATGACCCAATGAACATTCGACGCACCGGCGTCCCAGAACCTGCCCGTGTCTTTGTCTTTCTCATAGTTCGCGTCGCGCCCTGAACGAATCAACGGCTCGTCACGCAGTAAATCGCTGACACAACAGCCGCCAGGATCTTTGCCACACGAGCGATAATGCCCACGCGTCAATTTGATCGCTTCCCAGCCGGGCAGGCGTTCGATCAGTTCACACGCAAGCGTGGTCTTGCCGGTGTTCGACGACAAGCCGCTGACGGCGACGATTGCTGGAATCCTGATTTCACTAATCGTCATTCGTGATGTTTTCCGGAGGCCCGTTAGAGCCGAAATATTTCTATAAATATTTCGCTCCTACGGAGCTTTCAGCTCAGTTGATTCCAAAAATACGTTGAGCAGATTCTCCAACCCTGTTGCATCTTGCTCGTCAAACCGTCCCAGCACTGGACTATCGAGATCGAGTACACCAATCAATCGCGAATCCTTCATCAACGGTACCACGATTTCAGAATTCGATGCGCTGTCGCAGGTGATGTGACCGGGAAACTCATGCACGTTTGGCACAACGACGGTTTCGCATTTCGCCGCGCCGGCGCCGCAGACGCCCTGGCCGACACGGATGCGCACGCACGCTGGTTTGCCTTGAAATGGCCCAAGCACCAGTTCGCCGTCTTTGGCGAAATAGAATCCCGCCCAATTCAAATCGGGGAGCGAATGAAAGATGAAAGCCGAGAAGTTCGCCGCGTTCGCGATCAAATCGCGCTCGTCGGCGAGCAGACTCGAAAGCTGCGTGGTGAGCCGATCGTAGAGATCGCGTTTCGATGTGACTTGGGCTGTCATGTCCGAATAATTAACCACAGAGGGCACAGAAGAAGTTTCACCACAGAGGACACAGAGAAAACATTAACCATTAGAGAGCGACTTCGCATTCTGACAATTGCCTAAACGTTCTTCTCTGTGTCCTCTGTGGTGAAACTCTCCGCCGGTCGAATACTGATCACCACCGACTTCGATGCCGGCGTGTGACTCTTGTCGGCAAAATGATCGATTGGCACGAGCACGTTCGCCTCGGGAAAATACGTGGCCGCGCAGCGCCGCGGAATGCTGTACGGCACGATTCGGAAGCTGCGGGCTACGCGCTCCTCGCCATTGAAATGGCTAATCAAATCGACGAGGTCTGCATTTTCCAGCCCGAGTAAATGAATGTCCTGCTGGTTGAGAAACACCACGCGCCGCCCATTGTGAATTCCGCGATAACGGTCGTCGAGGCCGTAGATCGTCGTGTTGAATTGATCGTGGCTGCGCATGGTCATCATTAGAAATTGGTCGGGCCCGAGTTTGATTTCCCGCAGCGGATGAACTGTGAAATGCGCCTTCCCATCTTTGGTTTTGAATTCACGTTTGCGAATGGGATTCGGCAGATAGAAACCACCCGGCCGTCGCACGCGCTCGTTGTAATTCTCAAATCCCGGCACGACGTGTTCAATTGCGTCACGAATGCGATCGTAATTAGCTACCAGGCCGTCCCAATCAGTCTTAATGTCCGACAAACTCAAGTTTGGCGAACAAACTGCTTTCGCCAAACCGGCGACGATCGCTGGTTCGCTCAACAGATGTTCTGATGCCGGCTCCAACCTTCCATGCCACTCTTCGACGACGGCCATTGAGTTCTCAGTCGTCACAAACTGCGGCCCGCCCGCTTGCTGATCAACTTCAGTCCGTCCGAGACATGGCAGAATCAAAGCCTGGCGGCCTGTAATCAAATGCGCGCGATTCAACTTCGTGGAAACATGCGCGGTCAAACGGCACTGTCGCAAAGCTTCTGCCGTGTATTCGGTGTCCGGCGTCGCCGATAAAAAGTTGCCACCGAGCGCGAAGAACGCTTTGGCTTTGCCTTCGTGCATTGCCTGAATCGCATGAACGGTATCGAAGCCGTGATTCCGCGGCGCGCTAAAACCAAATTCCCGTTCCAGGCTGTCGAGGAATTGCGGAGTTGGCTGCTCCCAAATTCCCATCGTGCGATCGCCCTGCACGTTGCTGTGGCCGCGCACCGGGCACAGACCGGCGCCCGGCTTGCCCAACTGTCCACGCAGCATCATCAGGTTGACGATCTCCTGAACATTGGCGACCGCGTTCTTGTGCTGAGTCAGGCCCATCGCCCAGCAGAAAATCACGCGTTCTGAATTCAAGAAGATGCGCCCGGCATCTTCGATTTGCGACTTCCGGATTCCTGATTGTTCGAGGATGTCGCCGAGGTGAACCTTGTTCATCGCGTTTTTGAACTCTGCGAATCCAGTCGTGTAATGATCAATAAACTGATGATCGAGAACTTCACCGGGCCGGCGCTCTTCGGCATCGAGCACTTCTTTCATGATGCCCTTGAGCAGAGCAACGTCGCCATTGATGCGCACTTGCAAGAATAAATCGGCGAGTTGCGTTCCCTCACCGAGCCAGGTCCAGAACTCTTGCGGATGCTTGAACCGCGTCGTGCCCGCTTCCGGCAGCGGATTGATGTGGACGATCGTGCAGCCGCGGCGCTTGGCGTTCTGCAAGGTCGTCAACATGCGCGGATGATTCGTGCCGGGATTCTGGCCAATAACAAAGATCGCGTCGCAAAGATCGAAGTCTTCCAGAGTAACCGTGCCTTTGCCGAACCCGAGAGTTTCTTTCATGCCGGTGCCGCTCGATTCGTGGCACATGTTCGAGCAATCCGGCAGATTGTTCGTGCCGAACTGCCGCACGAAGAGCTGATAGAGAAAAGCAGCTTCGTTGCTGGTGCGACCGGAGGTGTAAAAGATCGCTTCGTCAGGCGAACTAAGCGCATTCAATTCACGAGCAAGCAACGCGAACGCGTCTGTCCAATTGATAGCTTCGTAATGTTCACTGCCTTCGCGCAAGACCATCGGATGCGTGATGCGTCCCTGCTGATTCAGCCAAAGATCCGACTGTTCAGCTAATTCGCGGACACTCCACTTCGTAAAGAATTCCGGCGTGACGCGCTTCTTTGTCGCTTCGTCGGCGATGTGCTTGGCGCCTTCTTCGCAGAATTCGAAGTGCGAGCGCTCGCCATCAGGCTCAGGCCACGCGCAGCCGGGACAATCAATGCCTTGTTTTTGATTGAGTTGGAGGAGTGTTCGTGTGCCGCGCACGACGCCCATTTCGCCCCAGGCGTACCGCGCGGCTGTCAATGCAGAAGTCATCCCGCCGGCGACTTTGGAGATCGGTTTAACCTCCGGTGAGGTTTGTTCGGGCGGCGGCTGGGCGCTCGTCGATTGCGCGGTGACCGCTTCGTCAATGTAGTTCTTGCGTTGAGCCACGGCGAATTCGTTCGTTAAC
>DASXTE010000175.1:0-2173 GCA_036505595.1 Pyrinomonadaceae bacterium | reverse complement strand
CAGAGATACCAGCGGAAGTTGGACGATCTAATCAGAGAAGGCGAACCGCTTCAAGAGCCTTACGACCATTATGCTCCCTCGTATTCCAAGAACGTCGGCTGCCTGTATTTGCCGGAATATTGGGCTGGTTTGTTCTTTGTTCTCGGCGCGCTGATGTTAACAACTTTTGCTGTTGTGAATTTACTCTCATAGAACCACAAACCTTCCTTCGAGTCGAACTCAGCAACACACTAATAGGACACTACCCCGTCGTCTGTGCGATAGACGCACCGCAAGTCGATGGCTATAATCTCGTGTTCTAAAGCACCCGCCCATCATCGGAGGTCTCATTAATCGAATGCTCGCAACGGCCGCCGGGTTTCGTCTCGCCGCGCGTTTTGATGAAGTTGGCTTTTCGGACATCGTAAACATTCGCAACCGCGTGATGGAGTTGCGCGCGCAGGGCGCCAGCGTCTATCAATTTGAGGGCGGCGAACCTTACCGGCCCACTCCTGATTACATCAAGAAAGCTGTCGCCGTCGCTCTGAAAGAGAACAAGACGCGCTACGCGCCCTCGTCCGGCATTCCGGAATTGCGAACTGCGATTGCCGAAAAGCTGCGCTCGCGCAACGGTATTCCCGCCGAGGTGGAGAACGTCATCGTTGTCAACGGCGGCATGCAGGGCTTGTTCGGCGCTTTCCAGTCGGTCGTTGATCCCGGTAACGAGGTGCTGGTTTTTTCGCCTTACTGGACGCCGATCAAAGACCTGGTCGCGCATTGCCAGGGACGGATCGTGCTGGTGCCGACCGAAGAAGCGCGACAGAGCGGGTTCGCTGAAACGCTGGCGCGGCACACGACCGCCGACACGCGCGCGATTTATTTCAACACGCCGACGAATCCGTCCGGCGCTGTCTTCACGAGATGGGAAACAGAAGAAGTTGCTCGATTCGCGATCGATCGCGATCTGATCGTCATTGCTGACGAAGCTTACGAAGATATAGTTTACGACGGCGAGCCCGTGTCAATCGCGGCGCTGGATGGAATGTTCGAACGCACGATCACTTCGTTCACGCTATCGAAGTCTTACGCGATGACCGGCTGGCGCATCGGCTACGCAGTCGCGACTGAACCCTGGATGACGGGCCTACGCAAAGCACTTCTCTATTCCTCGAACGGCGTTTCAACGCCGACGCAATGGGCCGCGCTGGCGGCGTTTACCACCGCGTCAGATTTTTTGGAAACTTCGCGCGCCGCTTATCGTGAGCGGCGCGATTTGTTAGTGGCCGGCTTGAACGAACTTGGGTTGAGATGCGCGCCTCCCGCGGGCGCCTTCTATGCGTTTCCGGATGTAACCACCATCAGCAGCAATAGCCGCGAAGCCGCTGAAACCCTGCTGAATCGCGCGCAGGTCGCGACCGTTCCTGGCGCGGTCTTCGGACCCGACGGCGAAGGCCACGTGCGCTTTTCCTTCTCGACCTCCATCGAAACAATCCAGGGTGGCCTCGAGTCGTTGCGTTTGAATCTGTGAGTCCTGCCACAAAGGCACAGAGGCAGGGAGAAAGATTCAGAAGCAACAAAGCTTTCTTTCCGCTCCAACACAATAAACCTGATCGGTGATTTGGTTTATTATTCTCCTTTCTTCGTGTCTCCGTGTCTCTGTGGCAGAATCGATGAACGAGTTCGATTTCATTCGGCAGCTTCGGAAGCAAGTACGGTCGCGCAAGCCTTCCACTCGCGTCATTTCCGGAATCGGAGACGACGCGGCCGTCATCCGCCAGACTCACAACCGCGACCTCGTAATCTCCACCGATCTTCTTGTCGAAAACATCGACTTCCATTCTGAAGCGACGCCGCCACGTCTGCTCGGCCATAAAGCCCTCGCTGTCTCACTGTCAGACATCGCTGCGATGGGTGCGCGACCGCTCTGGTCACTTGTCTCGATGGGCCTGCCCAAAAACGTGTGGAACTCAGACTACAAAGACCAATTCTTTTCTGGCTATTTGGTTTTAGCTGATCGCTACGGCGTGACCCTCACCGGCGGCGACGTTTCTGAGTCACAACAGATCGTGATCGATTCGATTGTTGTTGGTGAAGCGCGCATTGGCCGCGCCGTTATGCGCTCGACTGCTCGACCCGGCGATCAGATTTTTGTGACGGGCTCGCTCGGCGGCGCAGCCGCGGGGTTGAAGCTGAT
>DASXTE010000174.1:0-21259 GCA_036505595.1 Pyrinomonadaceae bacterium | reverse complement strand
CCCCGGTGATCGAAGTGATCGCCGCTGTGTGCGGACTGCCGTCATAGACCGTGCTCGGACAGGTGTATGGCGTCACCACCACCACCGCATTCGCCTTGGCAATGCAGTCACTGATCGTGGTGCTGCCAATGTCGTTGTAGTTGGCCGTGCCGGTGAAGCTCCAGGAGTCGCTGGCATACGTGCCGGCGTTGGTGTGCGTCGTGTTGCTCACGTCCACCGTGCCCACCGTGGCGCCCGTCTCTCCGTTCACCCCGGTGATCGAAGTGATCGCCGCTGTGTGCGGACTGCCGTCATAGACCGTGCTCGGACAGGTGTATGGCGTCACCACCACCACCGCATTCGCCTTATTTACAGTCAAAGTAGCCGCGGTCGAGGTCGCCGTCTGTGTTCCATTGCACGTGTTCGTGAATACAGCGCGATACTGGTTGCCACTGAGCGACACCGTTGGTGAGTTAATCGTCAGCGTTGTGTTGGTGGCGCCGCCGATGTCCGTCCATGTAGTTCCGTTCGGACTGCTCTGCCATTGCACGGTCGGCGCGGGATCGCCTGACGCCGTTGAAGTGAAGGAAACATTGGTGGCGCCGTACGTAACCGTCTGATTCGTGGGCTGAAGGGTAACCGAGGGCGCAGAGCAATTGCTCTCCGCCAATTGGAAATCGCTGAAGCTGGAAATCCCTTGAACCTCGGTGCTGGTTGATGTGCGCGCTCCGATATTTGGGTAAGTCCAGGTGGCGCTGTCATATTTTCCGGCAATCAAGTTATTTGTATTCACGCCGGCGTCCAAGTTACCGGAGTTGAAAGTGAACACGACTTTGGAATTGCCGCTGAAGGTGAGGCCGCCATTGGTCAGCGTCCAGTTCACATTGACACTCTTGCTGGCATTCAGCGTCGAGGTGCCGATATTGGCATGGTCTCCAGTGTTGGCCCGAACCGTGAAATTCCCGCCCGTGTTGACCGTGGGGAATGTGATCTGGACCGGGTTGTAACTGGTGCTGGTGCCAACTTCCCACGTTAGTGGGTTGCCCATATAGTTATCGGCAGCAATATTTCTTTGCAGCGCGCCGACAATGTACCCACTGGTGCGCGAAATGGTGCCGCCTGAGCCAATGATCATCGTGTTCGCGCCGGTGGTGATGTTCCCGCCTGACAGCGTCAGAGTCCCATTTACTGTCAAGTTTGCATCAAGCGTCGCTGCCGGAGTGTTGGTGGAATTAATCGTCAGATTCTGAATAGCTGCGCCACTGCTGATGTGGAAATTTTGTGAGGCGGGAGTGCTGCTGTTTCCAATCTGGAAAGTTCCGCTAGTAATGCTCTTCGTACCGGTACCGCTGGTGATTTTAAGATCCCCTCCCGCACCCGCGTTGGCATTCTGAAACTCAACGGTCGCATTGCTCATCGTCAAGTTGGACAGGGCGGTCATTTCAAAGCCAGCATTGCCGGCGTTGTTAAGTCCGACCGTCGTGATCCTCAAGGTACCGCCTGAGATCGTGGCGGTTCCGTCGCTGTTAATGAGGCGCCCGGCAACACTGGTGGTACCCCCTTGAAGATCAAGCGTGCCGGTTGAGCTATTCGTAAGCGCGTTTCCTGAAGCCGTCCCAAAGTTTGCGTTACCTGAGGAGACGCGAATTAACCCATTGTTTGTATAAGAGAAACTGCCGCTGCTGTTCAGGGTCCCGCCGTTAACTTGAACTCCGCTCGTGGAGGCAATCGTAGTCCCGGCATTGAACTGAAATGTTCCGGTTGTGATCTTGAACAGGCCATTACTTAGAGTGATATTTCCCGTGTTCGACAGTGCGCCCACACCATTCGCTTCCAGCACCGTGCTTGTGCTGCTCCCCTTGTTAACCGTTATGTTCTGGAATGCCGTAGATGAACTGCCGTTGATAGTTGCAGAGTTACTGCCATTGAAGTTGATGGTGCTGCCAGTCGTGAAAGAAAACGTTCCGTTGTTAGTCCAATTACCGCCGATGTTGTGAGTTAGGCTGGTACCAGCCGCGAACGTAGTTCCGCTTCCAATAGTTAAGTTGCCGTTGACAGTAAGCGCACCGGCGGCGGTTTTTGTTCCGCTGCCACTCGTTGCAAGATTGTTGTAAGTGGTAACTGCTATTGTCTGCGCCGCCGAGGCGTTATATTCCACCGTTCCGGTGCCGGCTGTGAAGCCGGCGTTGTTAAGGGTCAAACCTCCGCCAATCTTGAGCGTGCCGCCGTTTGTCATGTTCAGCGCGCCGTCGCGGTTACTACCACTGTTGGAGCCGATCGTTACGTTTCCTCCCACAGTAAGTTGGCCGGCGCCGCCGCTAATGTACGTTAATGTGGCGGTGGTGTTATTCACTGATGGAGTTAGCGAAAGCGACGAGCAGGCGGCATTGCTGATGTTAAGTGTGACCGTCACCCCGCCGCTAATCGTTGCGGTATCACTTGCGCCCGGAATGTTGACGCCTGGTGTGCCGGGATCGGTGCCCGCCTTTCCCCAAGTGGCGGGGTTGCTCCAATTCCCGCTCACTGATGCAACAAAAGAAGCGTCAGTGAACGTCGTCTGCGCAGTTCGCCCTGATGTCAGGCCTCTTGCACCGACGAGAAACTTCATGTCCAAATCGTAGTCCTGAACCACATATTCGCCGACAAAATTACCAGCGTCGTCTGCAACGACGTCCATTCCACGTTCAAGCGGCGTGTGCGGATCTTCGTGGACTTTGATCCTTACCGTCTCACCCGCCTCAAATCCGCGACCAGTGACGTACACCGTCTGTCCAGGTTTGTAATCAAGTTTGTCAGTCGAGATGGCCGCGGCTGAACTGGCAAAAAGCGGAGCCGAACTTAGCGTGTCTCCGGCGGTATTCCTGCCACCAATCACAATTGCCTGATCGGCCAGCTCGCTCATGCTGTGGCTGGTGCGATCGAAGGTTGCATCACTCTGCTCGTTGTGAAAGAGGGCCGCGCGCGTCTGTGAAGCTTGCACTTGGGCGGGAAGGTTTGCGCAGGTGTCGCCCTCGGGCTGGACGTGAGCGTATGCGCCAAAGCCATTGCTCTGCGGATCGTAAATCTCCATTGAACCATCGTCGCTGCCGCCAATGATTTGGACTTTGCCATCAAACAACACGCGCAGATGTGGCCGCACGCGGGAGACCGTCAGTTGGCCGTCAACGCCCGAAGAGGTGGAATCGGCGGGATCAAAAATCTCGCCCGACGAAAGCGCATTTCCATCGGCGTCACGTCCGCCGACGATCAGAACGCGATTATCCTGAAGCAGTGCTGCCGTGTGGCTTGAACGAGCGACGGTCATGCTTCCCATCGTCGTTGAACTACCCTCTGAGACATCGAGGAGTTCCACACTGCCGGCAGCGTCACCGCCGGCAAACACAACTCGGCCATCATTCAGCGTGGTTGCACTGTGACCGGAGCGGGCACTGCTCAAATTTGGTCCGCTGCTGAAAGCTCCCGACGACGGATCAAAGATCTCGGTCGTGTTCAGCGCGCCGAGATCGCCACGCCCACCTGCAATCAGGACGCGACCGTCGGGAAGTCGCGTCGCTGAATGCTCAGCGCGCGGCGTGTTAAGGTTGCCGGAGATGGAAAAACTGCCGGTGGACGGATCGAAAATCTCAGCCTCAGTCACCAGGCCGCCCTGGTTCTCGCCGCCGACGATCAAGACTTTCCCGTCAGACAGCAATGTGGCGCTGTGCCCCCGGCGCGCAACATTCAGCGAACCATCGACCGACGCCGGCGCGTTTGGCACACTTAGGCTCTGTCGCGCCAGCGTCGCTCGGCTATCGACAACGCGCGGCGCAGCTTCGGCACGCTTGCCGAAAAGCAATCGGCGCACTGAGCCCGCCGAAGACGCCGATACTACGGCCGTGCTGGCGAGTGCGACAAAAGCAACCAACGCGAGCAAACGCGCTCGCGTTGTCTTCAGGCGCATTCTCGTAAAGACAGTTGTATAGACCGTGGTGGAGGGGGGCAGTTGATTCATTGATTCTAAGCTTTCTCGGTTAAATTGCCGGCTTGCGGGGGCAAAGACCGCGTGCCGGTCGGTTTTTAAGACGGGAGTTATTTCCGCTTGTTTAACCCGTCGTTTCTAATTCGATCGCGTCAACATCCGCAGTTGACCGTCGTATGAAAAAGAGCGCAGTGCGGTTATATGAACTCGTAATGCATGATTGCGAGGCCAAAGCCGTTCAACCCATCTAGGCCTTGATCTGAACGCAACACCCGGCCGAGCACGGAAGCAACCGCCCCGGTGTCGATGCCGTTGGAAAAGCTGATCCTAAACTTCAATTGATCGCCAATCTCGACCCGGCGCGGCAGGCGCAAATACAGCCCACTCGAACTCAAATTTGCCAATTCAGTTTCCAACTCGAAGAAACGACCCTCTGCGTCGGTACCGCTGACGGTCGTAGGAAATGGCTGTCGGATGCGTGGCTTCGCCCGCCTCTCGACAAACCGGGCGCGAAACTCACCGTGATCTTTCCGAAGATCGATCTCGCCGCTTAACGTGGTCGCACACGGTTTTGCCGCCGGTCGATTCGTCACTCGCGCTCCTTCTTATTGCAAAACTATGCTAATCACTTCGCAATTTTCTTGCATCGGGCCTAGTTGCCCTTTTCGTTGGCAGGATTTTGCGGTTTTTGGGCGTTGACGCCCGGCAGGATCCTGCCAGAGCAAACGCGAAACCCAGCCCGTCAGGGGGTATGACCGTCGAACTGTAGTCGACCGCGGGGGTCGTGGGTCAGTTTGAAAAGTGGCATGTCCCGCCCGTGAGGTCGCGCGCGAGATGCGCGTGCCACTTCAACCTAAGACCGCGCGACACCGCGTTAGAACGCCTCGTGAATAGGATCTGTTAATAATTTGGGAAAGAAAAGGGGGACATCACTCGTCACACGCGCGGCGGCGGGACGTGGATTGATTCCGATGCGAAGGGCAGGGGCGATTGGCCGCGATGGACTGGCGCTGGTCATTTGAATTTGAAGTCCGCCCAAATCCGTGTGCCGTTCGGCGCTTGCACAAAGAACCTTTTGCAGGTTCTCGCATAGCTCTTAGGTGTCTTCCAGTTGAATTACCAGTTGCCATCCCCCTTGTACTGTAAGCCGCTGCTGCCGGCCGCGTATTCCTCAATCGGAGTTTCGAATGCAAAGCCGCTCGCGCAGTTCAGGTCGAGCGTATAGATGAGGATCGCCTTTGCATCCGAGACCGGGAGGCCGTCTTGCAGCAGACGCCATTTGGCGGGAACTGATTGCCCGGCGGTCGAGGCATTCCAGATCGGCTGGTTCGTGTTATCAATCGGCGCGAAGAAGCCCTGTAAGAGATAGGTGAGACTGCAAGCGTCGCCCACGCCGTCGTGATTTGTATCTGTTTGATCGGAATTCGATTTGAACGGACAATTGTCCTGCGCGTCATTGACCCCATCATTGTCGTCATCGCCGTCAATGCAATCCGCACGGTTGTCGTTGTCATTGTCAGGCGATTTGCTTGATCCGAGGAGCGGATTTGAGCCACAAGCTATCTCGTCCGAATCTAATTGGCCGTCGTTGTCGTCATCGGTGTCCACGCAATCAGCCTGACCATCAGTGTCGGTGTCGGTAAAGCCTTCATCAATCGAGCCGTCGAGGTCGTTGTCGACGCCGTCGCATACTTCACACGTTGACGTGGCATTCTGTGGGTTGCTGCCGCAAGCTATCTCCGCCGTGTCGCTCGCGCCGTCGTTGTCGTCATCGGTGTCCACGCAATCAGCCTGACCATCAGTGTCGGTGTCGGTAAAGCCTTCATCAATCGAGCCGTCGAGGTCGTTGTCGACGCCATCGCATGCTTCACATGTTGACGCGGCATTCTGTGGGTTACTGCCACAGGCGAGTTCGTCCTCGTCGCTTGTCCCATCGTTGTCATCGTCGCTATCAAGACAGTCCACCTGGCCATCGCCATCAGTGTCCGGAAAACCCTCATCGGTCTGGTTATTGCAATTATTATCGATGCCGTCGCAGATTTCCGCCGCCGCCGGACTAATACCGGGGTCGTTATCGTCGCAATCGGTATTGTCTGAAACGTAGCCTGCCGGCGGGCTGCAAGCGTGGATGCTTACATTCGGATTGCCGTAAGCGTCGTTGTCAGCATCGGAATAGAATGTCGCAGTGACGTCCTCGTCAATCGAGCCATCGCAATTATTATCGACGCCGTCGCACATCTCGGCCGCGCCATGGTGGACCGCTGCGTTATTAGCCTCGCAGTCCGTATCATCCGGATCGCCGTCACTGTCGGTATCGCTGTTGATCGTGACGTTGTCGACCGCAAAACTCGGCCTCGCTCCACTCCCAATCACATCTCGCTGGACCCAGCGAAGCTGAACCTGTGCCTGGTTATTACAGGTACCTGGTAGCGTGAGCGAGACGGTCTGACGACTCTGTTCCGAAGTATCGCCGGATGCGGTCTTTGTGGGACCTTGAGTGCTTTGGTAGATCCCGCTCGCGTTGCCGCTAGCGGAGGTGAAGGCGCCGTTTGTCCCAATTCTATATTGGAGATCGACCTGATTTACTCTCGTGTTTGTAGTGCCATTATAGGGATTTCGAATCGTGGCAATGTCCACTGAAAGCTGAACATTGCTTTTGCCCGAAGTGTCAATTGCCAACACTACAGAGGGGTCTGTGGTGCCTGTGGCGAGAAAGCCAATCTTTCCGTTGAAATTGTATACGTCGCCAGTCGTACTGCTGGCCGAGCCGCTGGCGGCCAGGTCTTCATCTTCCACTGGAGCGACTGTCTTGAAGCCGAGGCCGGCGCCACCGCCCAACCGCCATCCCTGCCAACCCGCTGGATATGTCGTTGAGTTGTGCCCCAGGGCAGAGAAGTTCTGCGCATACGGCAATGGCTGCGGCGTGGGGTGCGTAGGCCCGCCATCCGTCACGGACGTTTGGGCTGTCAAATGTGACGTCGCGCCGATCGCCGCCAGAATGTAGCTTATGCCCCGGTCCGCGTCCTGCGGCACGTAGTCCTGACAAGAGAAGTTTCCGTTCCCATCTGCTTGCACGGTGAACGCGTGTGGGTCTTCAGTGTCGACGTGCGGGTCTTCGTGAAAAGTGAGCGTCACGACTTCATTCGGTTGGAAGCCGGCGCCAGTGACAATGACTGGCGTACCCGGCGCGTAGTCGAGTCTGTCCGTCGTGATCGCAGCAGACGAACTGTTCAGAATGGAAACTGAATTGAGGAATGCTCCGCTCCCGTCGGCGCCGCCGGTGACGAGTGCCTGATTAGAACCCGGCAGCTCGGTGATCGTCTGGCCACTGCGATTCAACAGCGCGGAAGCAGCACCCAGCCGGAACATCGCCGTCCGCGTCGGCGAATGCATGATTTGCTGCAGAAGCTCGGGATGCGCATCGCCGATCGGAAAGACATGCGCGTGCGCACCAAATGAATTAATTGCCGGATCGTAAATCTCCATAGCTTCGTGAGCCGAACCGCCGATCACCTGCACTTTGCCGTCCGGCAGCGCGCGCATTGTTGGGCGCACGTGCTCATCAGCGGCGCTGCCGGCGCCCATACACAAGCCATCATTTAGATCCAGAAGCTCGCCGGACATCACACTGGTACCGTCGGCAGCAGTTCCGCCGGCAAGAAGAATTCTGCCGTTGTTCAAGAGCGCCGCGCCGTGAAATGCGCGCGGTTCGGACATGGTCGCCGGCAACGCGCGAAAACTATTTGTCGAGCTGTCGTACACCTCGATGCTTCCCGCAGCATCGCCGCCGGCGAAGACAATTCGCCCATCAGTGAGCGCAGTCGCGGTCTGCCCTGCGCGCGCACTATTTAGATTTGCGCCCGTGGTGAAAGCGCCAGATGCCGGATCGAAAACCTCAGTAGTGTTAAGCGCGCCCGTGTCGCCGCGGCCACCGGCAATCAGGACGCGACCGTCAGACAGTCGTGTGGCCGAATGATCGGCGCGCGGCGTATTCAGGTTTCCGGAGACTGAGAAGTTTCCCGTAGCCGGATCGAAGATTTCAGCTTCAGTAACAAAGCCGCTTTGATTTTCACCACCAGCGATCAGCACTTTCCCATCGGTGAGCAACGTCGCCGTGTGGCCTCTCCGGGCCACGTTCAAAAAGGCGTCCGTTAAAGGCTGCACAGGCGGCGCGATCACCCTCGCTCGGCAAAGCGAGACGGATGCGCTTAAGACTCGACCCGTTGCGTTGGCACTCTTCGCGGAAAAGAACTCTCTGACTGAGCCAACTGAGGACGCCGAGAAGACAATGGAGCCCAAAGAAGCTACAAACACAAACAGTACGACCAAACTCACTCGCGCCGTTTTGCGATGCAGGGAAACAAAACCAGCGCTGCTATGCAGCGTAGTGAAGCGGGAAAAAGGAATCATGTCTTCCCTCCTTATTTGCTGCCGACTCCAGCAAAGACGGTTTACAGGTGGTTTGGAAGACGGCCAGTTCTTGCCGTTTAGTTCAACCCGTTGTTCGGAAAGTCAACGCCTTGATGGAAGTCAGCGTCAGATGAAAACAGCGCAGTGCATCCGTTCGCGTGTGGCGCACTCGCCGTAAGATTTCGCGGAAATGTTAGTCGGTTCGAGGTTTCGCGACAACGAGGTAAGCTGCCGTTTTTGTGTGGCAGTATCTCGCAGTTTTAAATCGATCGAGAGTCGCAGGATTCTGCCAATCAACTCGATGCTGCGATTCAGGGAGTCTTCGCCAAGTTGTTAGCAAACGCGTAAATGACCAGCTCCAGACGATCGGAAACGCCTAGCTTTGCAAACACTGAGCTGAGGTGGTGAGTCACGGTCGTTTCGCTAATAAACAGCCGCGCCGCGATGTCGCGGTTCTTCAGTCCTTCGGCCACGAGGGTCAGCACTTCGCGTTCGCGCCGGGTCAGGGTGGCAATCTTTGCGGCTTCCGCATCGATCTTCGGAGGCTGCGTCATCTCGCGCAGCAGGCTGCCCATCATCGATCGATCAAGCCACAGCTCGCCGGCATGGACTTTCTTGATTGCTTTCAAAAGCACGTCCGCCGCGTGTTCTTTGAGGACGACGCCGGCGGCGCCTAGTCGCGCGGCGCGGCGATGGCTTCCGACGTCGCGGAGTCCTGTTAAGACCAGCACGTGGACGCCGGCAACCGTGTCGGTCAACTCGGGCAGAAAATCCAAACCATTTTCGCTGCCTAGATCGATGTCCAGCAGGATTAGATCGGGCTGTTCACTTTTGGCGAGCGCTAACGCCTCCGAACGATTTGAGGCCTGGCCAACGACCTTCAAGTTGGGCTCGCTCTCAATCAGCATGCGCAAACCCGTCCGCACCAGCAGGTGATCGTCAACGATCAGGATCTTAATCGCGGAATCCTTACTCATCTCGGTTACAGGGGGATACGGATCGCCACCACAGTTCGATTAGCTTCGTCAATATTAATCGTGGCCGTGCCGCCCAACGCATCGGCGCGTTCCGCAATAGAGCGTGGCCGGAAAGAAGCCGGCGGTGCACCGTTTGAATTCTCGTTTCTAATATTCAGTATTAGGTCTGTCGCATCGCAAGTAATTTCAACCTCGGCCCTATGCGCGGTGGTATGGCGCCTCACATTGCTCAAAGCTTCGGCGATCATCTGAAAGACTTGTGCCGCCAGGCGATCGTTCAGTTGTAAGTTCTCTTCGCCGAAAATCTCGACAGCGATGCCGGTCGCAGCCGAATATTTGTCTGCGAACCGGCGCACCGCGGGGAACAAGACGCCGTAACGGGCGTCCTCGGCCTTCAAGTCGTCCAGATACTTGCGCAGTTGACGAACTTCATGATTGGCGACTTCACAAAGCTCGCTCACTTCGTTGAACGCGGAACTGTTTTCGCCAATGAGTTTCTGGCGCACAGCCATTAGGCCCAGTTGCAGACCGACGTAGGGCTGAATGACAGTATCGTGAATATCGCGTGCAAGCTTCTTGCGTTCCTGCTGGGCAGCCTCAGAGGCGAGCCGATCCAGAAGACCGATGTTGTCGAGCAGCCGAATAACATGCTGAATGGCCTGGAGTACGAATTCAACCTCAGCCTCATCGATGCGGGACTGACTGTCAGCCACGTATAGGCGCCCTGTAAATTGGCCCCGGTACATCACGGGAATTGAGACAAAGTTACTAGCGCCCAAAGCATTCGCGAGTGCAGCAGCGTTCGGCAACGTTTCTGTTCGTGTCTGGCCGCTTTCCAGCTCATAAACACGGACAGTCGATGAATGTTTACGATAATTAACGGCGACGCTTGTGGGGGGCGACAAAAAGAGGTTGGCCAGCTCGCCGGTAATCGCCTTGGGAAGAGGCGGATCGAACTTGCCACGATCGACGCGCATCAGCTCAATGGCGCGGTTAGGTGCGCGATAGATTAAGATGCAGGCGCGGCCGTCATAGAACGATCGCAGCGCCTCGAGACCCAAACTGATTGTGCGGCTGATCCCAAAGCGGGGGTTCGAAAGGTTCGAGATGTCTTTCAGGAGCTGCAGCCGGTGCTTGAGTCTTATTTCCGACCCACCCCAATGAGAAATCATGTAGCCCAGCACGAGCAGCGTCACAGCCCGCAATAGGAAGCGGTTAAGCTCAAAGTTGGGTCCCGGGGCCGTCAAGGAGCCGACAGTTATAAAAAGAATCGCCGATACGATTGTCGTTCTCAGTCCGGAGGCAAATCCCCAACGAAACGAAGCGACTAGAATTGGAAAGAAAAAGAAAAGAAAGAAAATACTGCTGGTACCGCTGCTGGCAGCAATTAGCGCGACGTACCAGATCATGTCCAGCCAGTGAAGGACGCCCAGCGGGAGCCGTCTCGGCGCAATCAACGACAGCAGAAGCACCACTGCGCTGTAGACTGTGTATCCGATAAGGAGCGAATACGTCAGCCGAACCAGGCGGTCAGGCTGTGAAGGATCGATATAAATAATAAGGAGCGCGGCCGCCGCCAGCACGAGCCGCATTGGCGAGATCATTCGGGTGTCGATCCACCAATCGGGGGACGAACTATGCGACGCGATTGAGGAACGTTGTGTTGCTGCCATCATTGGGCAGAAATATCGTATGCCTGCGGAATTCCCGGAGTTCTGCGCAAAAACTCGCTGATTGGCGCGCGTGAGCGAGGTTGCTGTCGGGCGCGAATAATAATCGCCCACAAGCTCAATTGCAAGGGTTTTAGCTTGAAAACTCCGTGACCGCTGATGCCGCTGTTAGCTCTCAGTTTTTGCGAGAGTGAGTCGTCGCCTGTAGAATCTGACTGCTAATTGTGGCTAGCTTCTTCGTCTAAGAGTGAAGAATCGAGCAACTGCGGCTTTGAAAGTACTGGGCTCATTTTTTTTGGCAATAACTGCCGTGGTTGCGTTAGCGAGCGCGACTGTGGTACTTGCGCAATCTGCCGATCAGAGCCTACCCACTCCTGTCTTCTCGAATGAAATTAACGGAACCATCGCCGCGTTGGATGTCGGCGACCCGCGTTTGACGCGGCACTTCTACGCGTTTGAAGCGACGCCGGGTGATCTGAGCGTGACCGTCAACAGCCGGAACCTAAACGGGGACGTTGACATTTTCACCGCCGTAACGTTTCGCCCGCTGCTCAAGATCAGTATTTACGCGAACACCCTTCCGCCTGAAGTGACGAAGGGTCTGTACTTCCGTTCGCGGCAAATTCTGATTTTGCGCGTTGAAGCACGCACGCCGAACGACGATCCCGGCACGTATCGAATTACGTTTAGCGGATCGTTCCAACCGTTCAGCGGCGGAATTCCAGTCGCCGCGAACACCGAATCGTCATCGGAAACGACAGCAAGTGAACGCAAGACAAAGCGACTCTCGTCTGTCGGCGCCACCATCGAACAGCCGGCGGAAGCAAAAGCAGAAGAAGTCAAAGCTCCGGAGACTGTTGCTGAACCAACGAAAGAGGAAGCGGCAAAAGAAGCTAAACCGAAGCCGCGGTCAACCAGATCGACATCGCGCGGAACTTCTCGCAATCGCGCACCGAGAACTCCTCGGTCGAAACCTAAGCCAACCGAAAAGGCAGAGACCGAGTCGGCCAAAACAGAGTCACCCAAAACTGAACCGCCGGAGACGCAGCCTGTCGAGGCGAAACCGATTGAAAGCGAAAAGAAGCCGGACGAGACAACCACCACCGCAAAGCCGCCGGCTCAACAGCCTGTGGGCACGCATTTGATTATTGAACAAACGGACGGCACGCGCATCGATCGACCGATGTCCACTGTCCGTCGCGTGATCGTAGAAAGCAACGTGATTGTCGTCGTGCTAAAAACGGGACGAATCGAACGCATTCCGATGTCGTCAGTCGCGCGAATGGCGATTGAGCCGTAATTTAAAGCTAATGTGTTGATGTTTGACGCGTAGCCAGCCACTGCTCTCGGTCAATTCCGCAGATAAAAACTTCCCGATCCATCACTGTCGTCTCTCCTTCGACTCGTTCGCCCAAACGTTCCGCCACGCGAATCGAAGCTACATTGTCAGGTGCGATCAAACTGATGACGTGGTCGCGATTCATCTCTGTAAAAGCATATTCGAGTGCGCGGCGTGCCCCCTCGGTTGCGTAGCCTTTACCCCAACTGTCACGCGCGAGCGTCCAACCTAATTCGAACGCGGGCCAGCCGACCGGATTCATGAAGCCAATTCTGCCGACGACTCTCCCGCTACTCTTTTCTTCCACAGCCCAGATACCGTATCCGCGAAAATACCAGTGGCCCATGAAGGTCGCCATCTGTCGCCAGGTGAACATGCGGTCCATCGGCTTTCCGTCGCCGAGGAACCGCATCACCTCTGGGTCGCGCGACATCTCATAGAAGTCGTCGAGATCGCTTTCGCGAAACCAGCGGAGGACAAGCCGCTCGGTCTCGAGCCGAACTTCGTTCATTTCCATGGGTTGAGTTTTACTTCGAATATCGGCGCGCGACAAGCGCGATGGGCAGGCCGATACCGAACATGTGGATGAGTAATCCGCCGATCAAAACGGACTTGGGATAAGCCCACGGCCAGATCGTCTGGTGAATCGCGGACAGTCGCAGGACGACGCAATTCATGAAGGCATAGACGCACAGGCCAAACAGAATTCCGGCGATGACTGGCTGCGAGATCATGAAAGGAATTACGCGACTCGCCAGCACGTAGATTGTGGCGGCAATCAGCGCGATCAGGAAATGAAAGAACAAACCAAGGAGTGCGGTCTTGATTCCGCCATCGCGGGCCGCCGGCCCGAGCGCTCCAGCCGCGACTTATCTAAGAACCACCGCCGGTGAAACGCCGCGCCGAACGTAGCTGAAAACGCAGGCGTAGGTGATATCCAATGCGCCGGCAATGAGGCCGCCGATAAGAATCGGTTTAGATGCGCTCGCTCTCGTCACCTGAGTTACTTGAGTTTCGACAACCTGTCTCGGAATTGCGGAAGATCCTGATTCGTCGGATCAGCTTTGGCCAACTTGTTAATCATCTCTTCGGCAGGCCCGCGTTTGCCCGCCGTCAGAAGCACATTGCACAAACCATCCATCACCGCCAAATCGTTTGGATTCTTCGCGAGCGCCGCGCGATACCATTTTTCTGCGGCATCCATGTGACCGGCATCCATATTGACCATGCCGAGATTGGCGACTGTGCTGTAGTCGTCGGGTTTGATTTGGTTCGCCGTTAGCAGAAACTTGATCGCTTCGTCGTATTGCTGGATTTGATATTCAAGCTGCGCGGCCTGGATCTGCGCCTCGAAATCTTTCGGGTTGTTCCGGGCGCGCGCGATCGTTTGCTGGACCTGTTCCATCGATTGCTGCGGATCGTTGGCCGAGCTGTCGGTGCCAATCGGTGGATGGTCGGGCGGCAGTTGCGGCCGCTGTTGCGTTGAAGCCGCCGCGCGTTCGGCGTCCCGCTGGCTCATCACACCGTGCAGCATGAAGCCGACAATAAAGCCGAGCAGAACGCCAATAATCGCGAACAAAAAGTTTTCTCTGGTCAAGAGCCTGTCTCCAAACGGCTAGGCGTTCTTGAGCAGCCTACGAATTTCGTCGCGTAGCTCGGGCGTGTCCGGATGGCCGTGCTGCGCGACGGCGTGGCTCACCGCTGCGTCAAGACATTCTTCTTCGGTGCCTTCAATGCGAAGCGAGCAACCGCTTTCGCTCGGATAGTCGCGACAGTCGATGAATTTCCTTTGTGCGTCAGCCATGATGTGGTCCTCCAGGATTGATTTGTCTGTGGAGTCTAGCGCGAACAGAATTGCCACACCAGCAAACAAGTGGGCCGCCTAACGCGCGCGCATGTTCGGTGGAGAAACCAGCCGCGGATCCAAAGCCTTCGGACTTCCAACGATTAGATAGAACAAAATGGCGGCAACCGGGATGACGAGCGCGACCGCGTAAGCAACTTTCCGAGTAGCGATCTTTGTTGGCGTGCGTGAACGCTTCACGTCGCCGACGTCCTCCAACACTCTTCGCTCGATATCTTCTTTGTCCTGTTCGAATTGGGTTTGAGCAAGCAAGCCGGCGTTCACATCCGCTGCCAATTCGCGCAGCTGGTCCTGATACACGAGCAAGTTGGCGGCGCGGGCATCTTCAGTCTTCGTGTCCGTTGGTGATTGCAAAAGTGGCGGCAGGATCAATGACAGCGCCAGCAGCACCATGAGCGCGCAAATAAAAAAGAAAATTAACATCGCAGTCGTTGCGCAAGTTGCTTACTTGCGACCGTAACATTGTGAGCGCTACATCTCACTCAAGAGTTTTTCCGCGCGCCGGCGTTCTTCCGCCGTCAACGGCTTTACTTTGATCAGTTCCCGCCGGCGCTTCACATAGCGGAAGAGCAGCACGGTTCCCATCAGCAACAGTAGAAACGGCCCGAACCAAAGCAAGTATGTCGTCGTCTTGACCGGTGGATTGTAGAGAGCGAAGTCCGTATAGCGCTGCGAAACGTAGGCCATAATCTCCTGATCGCTCTTGCCGGCCTTGATTTGTTCACGAACTTCGCGGCGCAGGTCTTGAGCGAGCGGTGCCTGCGATTCGGCAACCGTTTCGCTTTGACAGACTGGGCAACGAAGCTGTTTCGTCAAGTTTCTCATCCGCTCCTCAATAGCCGGATCCTCGAGCGGCTGCGCTACCTGCGCGACGATCGCAGTCACGAGACTCAGAATGGCCAAGGTTGTAAAAGTCGCGCGCTTCATTGATTCAATTGCCTCGCCAGCGGCACGATCTTATCCCGCCAGACATCTTCGGTGATGGGACCGATTTGCTTAAAACGAATCACACCACTCTTGTCAATCAAAAAACTTTCCGGCGCGCCATACACGCCGTAATCGATCGAGACGCGACCATCAGCATCGTAAACCGTCAACGAGTACGGGTTGCCAACTTCAGCGAGCATGCGCATCGCGGCAGTTCGCTCGTCACTCGTGTCGCTCGAGTACTTGTAATCGATGCCGACGATCGGCACCGCGTTCGATTTTGCGTATTCGAGCAGCCACGGATGCTCTTCGCGACAGGCAATGCACCAAGTACCCCAAAAGTTCAGCAGCCAAACCTTGCCGCGCATGTCCTGTGCCGAAAGCGTCTTCTGCGGATCGTGAAGCTGCGGTAATTGAAATGATGGCGCAGCTTTGTTGATGAGCGGCGAAGGTATCTCGCGTGGATCGTGGCGCAGACCGATGAATAGAAAAACAACGAGCCCAATGAATAGCGCGAGCGGGATGAAGACCAACTTCTTCATGACTAATCTACTCCCGGCGCCGCAGCCGCGGCTACGTTCGGTGTTCTCATGCCCTTCTGCGCGTCGCGCTCTTTTTGCGCCTGAAGCGCGTATCGCTTATCGGTGATGGCAAACGCTCCGCCGATTGCCATAATCAATGCACCGAGCCAAATCCAATTAACCAACGGCTTGTGGTAGACGCGCACAGTCCAGCCTCCGCCTTCGGCTTGATCGCCGAGTGACACGTATAGGTCGCGAAAGATGCTGCGGTCGATTGCCGTCTCGGACGTGACGTTTTGCGCGGCGGTGAACGCGCGTTTCTCGGGATGCAGCATCGTCACGAACGCGCCGTTTTTGGTGACCTGCATGTCGGCGCGCACGGCGTCATAATTCGGCCCTCGCACCTGCGCCAGATTGTCGAGCCGAAATTCATAGCCGCCGGCGTTGACCGTTTCGCCGATGTTCATGCGCACGTCCTTCTCGGTTTGATAGCCCGTCACCACGGTAATTCCGGCGACGAAGACCGCGACGCCGATGTGCGCCAGGTGCATCCCATAGAATCCTCGCGGCGGGGCTTTGACGCGATCGAAAAAGGTCATTTCGCCTCCACCGATTCGCACGCGACTCCAGATGTTTTGCATCACCGTCAGCACGATCCAAGCAGCCAGCAGGATGCCGAGGCTCGCACGCCACTGCCATCCGCCGATGAAGAAGGGAACTGCGACACCAGCGATGAGGCTGATGATGAAAGCCCAGCGCAAACGTGTTGCCAGCTCGGGCAGCTTCGCTTGCTTCCAACGCGCGATCGGCCCAACGCCGATTAGAAACATCGCCGGCGCCATCAGCGGGACGAAAACCGCGTTGAAGTACGGCGGGCCAACAGAAAGCTTGCCCAGATTCAGCGCATCCATGAATAGCGGATACAACGTGCCGAGCAGAACTGACGCGGCAGCGACCGCCAGCAGCACGTTATTCGTCAGCAAAAGAGATTCGCGCGAGAGCAACTCAAACTTTGATCCGAGGCCGACCTGTTTCGCACGCCATGCGTACAGCGCGAGCGAACCGCCAATAACTGCGGTTAGAAATGCGAGAATGAAGATGCCGCGCTTCGGATCGTTTGCGAATGCATGAACTGAGGTAAGCACGCCGGAGCGAACGAGAAAAGTTCCGAGCAAGCTCAACGAGAATGCCGCGATTGCCAGCAGAACTGTCCAACTCTTGAAGCCGCCACGTTTTTCAGTGACCGCCAACGAATGGATCAAGGCGGTACCGACCAGCCACGGCATGAACGACGCATTCTCAACCGGATCCCAAAACCACCAACCGCCCCAGCCCAGTTCGTAGTAAGCCCAGAAACTGCCCAAGGCGATTCCGCAAGTGAGAAACATCCACGCCACGGTCGTCCAGGGTCGCGACCAACGCGCCCAAGTCGCATCCAGACGGCCGCCAATCAGTGCCGAGATCGCGAACGCGAACACGACGGAGAACCCTACATACCCCATGTAGAGCATCGGCGGATGCGCGACCATCGCCGGATCCTGAAGCAGCGGATTCAAATCGCGTCCATCCGGCGCGGCAGGAACGAGCCGCGCGAACGGATTCGAAGTCAGCAACATGAAGAGCAGGAAACCGATGCTGATCGTGGCCATCACCGCGAGCACGCGCGCGACAATTTCGTCCGGCAGGTGTCTGCTGAAGAGCGTGACGGCAACCATCCAAATGGTCAGCATGAATGTCCACAGCAAAAGAGATCCTTCATGCGATCCCCACGTAGCGGCCAAACGATAATGCAGCGGCAGCTGCGAATTCGAATTGCTGGCGACGTTCAGAACAGAGAAGTCGTTGGTGATGAACGAGTATCCTAAGCAGCCGAAGGCGACGAGGACAAAAAGAAACTGGGCTTGTGCTGCCGGCTTCGCGACCGCAATGAGCTGCGGTATCCCGCGCGCGGCGCCAATCTGCGGCAGAGTCGCGACCACGATGGCGATCATCAGCGCGAGAATTAGTGCGAACTGACCTATTTCAGGAATCATTACAGGAGCGCACGCATCCTGCGTGCGGATCGCCGCTTCCTACCGGCGTGTTACTTGGATAACGTCTTCGCAGCTTCATTCGCGGAGTTTTTGATCTTCTCCATGTCCTTCGCCTTATCCAGCGCCTGCGCGGCTTCCGGCGGCATGTAGTTCTCGTCATGCTTCGCCATGATTTGATCGGCGTAGAAGATTCCGTCCGAATTGATGCGCCCCTGTGCAACGCAGCCGCGGCCTTCTTTGAAGAGGTCGGGGAGAATGCCTTTGTAAACAACAGGAATACTGTTCGCGGTATCCGTGACCGTGAAGCGCACCGTCAAACCGTCCGCATCACGCTTGAGCGTTCCATTCTCAACCAGTCCGCCAATGCGAAACGTTTTGTTAACAGGAGCTTCTTTCGCCGCGACCTGCGTCGGACTGAAGAAGAAGACCAGATTATTGCGAAACGCGCCGAGCACAAGCCACGCTGCCAATCCGAGCGCGGCAAGACTGACGCAGATGAAAATGATTCTCTTATGACGTCGCTTCATGATTTACAAAACAGTTTCGAGTTTCGAGTTACGAGTTTCGAGTCCTTCTCGCACCGTTGCGGTCTGCGCGAGCTTCCGCTTGCGGGCACGAAGCATGAGAATCTCGGCCGTGAGCAGCACGAACGTTACGCCGAACGATCCCCACACGTACACGCCGTAACCGCCCATCGAAATGAATTCTGACAAACTATTCCAGTGCATGATTCTTAGCGTTAAGCCGTAGCCTCCTCGACGAGCCAAGGCGCTTCGCGCTCTCTTTCCAAAATGATCAGCCGCACGCGGACCAACACAACCGCGATCGAATACATCCAGCACGCCGCCATCAGGATTAACATCGCTGACAACATCGATGGCGCCATTTTGAAACTCCGCGCCGTGAGCGTCGCGCCCTGATGCAGAGTGTTCCACCACTGCACGGAGAAATAGATGATCGGAACATTGATGACACCGACCAGCGCCAGTACCGCGCCGGCGCGATCAGCCCGACGCGTGTCATCAATTGACGACTGCAACGAGATGAAGCCGATATACAGAAACATCAGGATCAACGTTGAAGTCATGCGCGCGTCCCAAACCCAATAGACGCCCCACGCCGGCCGACCCCACAATGAGCCTGTCACGAGCGAAATGAAAGTGAAAATTGCTCCCGTCGGGGCAATCGCCGTCGCCATCATTGAAGCCAGGCGCGCATTAAATGCCCAGCCGATGCCGGCATAAATCGCCATCAGCACATAGAGGAACATTCCCATCCACGCCGCGGGCACGTGTATGAAGATGATCCGATAGGAATTGCCTTGTTGGAAATCTACGGGCGCGACAAAAAAGCTCACATAAAGGCCAATCGCGAAAAGAATGATCGTCAATCCGGCGAACCACGGGATCATCTTTCCTGCCAGTGGGTAAAAGTTCACAGGCGCCGCGTACTTGTACCAGTTGATTCGTGATCTGCTCATTATTCCTAAGTTGTTCGTCCGTCTTCGACGAAGTCAGGCCCAGCAACAACTCCTATTCCACAGATATCCGCAGCGCCGCGCTGGTTGCCCACGGCGCAAATGCTAACGCTAAAACGAGTGTGGCTCCTAATAGTAAAAGGTAAGGCTGCGGGTCCGTGCCGCTGACGGTCGCTTCGATCGCGCCCGTGCCGAATATCAAAACCGGAATGTAGAGCGGCAGGACGAGCAAGGCGACGAGCACATTCGCTGCGCGCAAACCCAGCGTTAATGCTGCTCCGATGGAACCGATTAGACTCAACACGGGAGTTCCCAACAGCAAGGAAACAGTCATTATCCAAAGCGTATTCTGCGACAGACCGAACTGGAGTCCAAGCAATGGTGCAACCAGAACCAGCGGGACCTCTGACACGAGCCACTGCGCCAACACCTTTGCGAGCACTATCAAATAAAGCGGTTGCGGCGTCAGCAACAATTGTTCAAGCGTGCCGTCCTGGTAATCGTTGCCAAACGTGCGCCCGAGTGCCAGCATCGATGCCAACAAAGCCGCCACCCAAACGACGCCGGGTGCGATGGTGCGAAGCAAACGTGGCTCGGGGCCAACACCCAGCGGAAATAGACTGACGACGATGACGAAAAAGAACAAAGTCGCGAGTACGTCTGTTCGCCGCCGCCACGCGAGCAGCAAATCGCGCCAGACGATCCAGCGGAACATCGAGATCATCGACAACGAATTCATCAGGGCTGTTCCGGTGGCGGATTGACTGGGTTATCCGAGATATTCATGACTTGAATGCGCGGCGCGGAAAGATTCAGATCCTGATGCGTCGCGATAATTGCCATTCCGCCCTTGTCCAGATGGTCAGCGATCAGATCGCGCGCCAGGCTAACTCCTGCATCGTCGAGCGACGTGAGGATCTCGTCCAGGATCCAAAGCGTCGCCCGCGAAGCCAGCAAACGCGCCAGCGCCAAACGTCGTCTTTGGCCGGCGGACAAGAATCGTGTCGGCAAATGTCTCTGGTTAGTGAGCCCAACCCGCGCCAGCTTGTCTTCTGCGTGCTGTTTAGTTTGCTCACGACCGGAAACGCGTTCGGCAACCAGCAGATTCTCAAGCGCCGTAAGCTCGTCCTTGACACCATTCAAATGCGCCACGTAGGCAAGGTATGCGAAATACTCTTCGCGCAGTTTTCGAATATTCGTGCCATTCCAGCGCACTTCGCCTTCGGCCGGCGTCGCCAAACCGCAAATGATACGCAACAGGCTCGTCTTGCCGCCCCCGTTTGGCCCACGCAGTTCGAGTAGCGTGCCCGGCGACACTTCGAAATTCAGGCCACGAAACAGCCGCCGGTCGCCACGGATGCAGCCGAGATTGATGACTTCCAGCATTCTTAACTAAAGGAGTTCCGGAAAGCGATGCGGGTGCAAGCGCGTCATACTAACATGATAAGTGACCTTCACGCGGACGCGCGCGCGACCCGCTGGCGAAACGCTTCCGCTGTAACGCGATGCCGAAACGCCTCAACACCATCGATGAGCAACACCGGAATGTCATGACGGTAACGCGCCAGTAAGTCTGCGTCACTTTCAATATTCACTTCCTGCAAGTCATACGAGTCGGCGCAATTTGCCTTTGCGATTTGGTCCTTCATCTGGTCACACAGGTGACAGCCGGGTTTGCTGTACAAAATTACGTGCGCCTTTTTCATCTGCGTCGTGAAATCCCGAGGCGTTCTCCTTACCTCTTGCCAATCACGGCAAAATTCAGGTATAAAAGTCGGCTGCCGCGCCAGTTTATTACTTTTTTCAGGCACGGCGCACTTCTAGTGAAATTTAATTCGGGTTCGCAGAGACAATCTACGCTCCGGGCGCATGGGATTCTGTAATTATCATCAGCATCCCGACGCATTAGTGTAAGCGCCAGTTTCGTGTCCGTGACTTTCAGGGGAGGTCAACGGAGTGGATAGTAATCCGAACACTGAAACATCTGTAGCCACCACCGAGAAGCCAGCCGGGCCTCCAATGCCGCCGCCGGCACGAGGCGCGGCGACGCCCGTTCCGAAAGCGGCAGCCAAACCCGCCGTCGTCGTTGAATCAGTTCCCGAAC
>DASXTE010000173.1:0-2929 GCA_036505595.1 Pyrinomonadaceae bacterium | reverse complement strand
TGACAGTGTCGATTCGCACAAGCAGTTTGCAGAACATCACGACCTGCCGTTGCGCCTGCTGTCCGATGCGGATCGGAAGGTGGCGGATTTGTACGGAGCGAATTCGCTCGTACCCGGCAAAGTCGCGCGATCAGTTTTTGTAATCGACGCCGGCGGAATGATTCGTTATCGCGACGTAAGGCCGCTCGGATTGTTTCGGCCGAAGGATGATGACGTGATAAAGGCGATTCGGGAAGCGAACAAATAGTTTCAAGTTCCAAGTTTCAGGTTTCAAGTTAAAGCAGCGAACTCGAAACTTGAAACTCGAAACTCGAAACCTGATAATCCTCGCTGAGGTAATCAATTCAATGTCTGATCAAATCAAATGCGCTCGCTGCGGCCAGAAGCGGCCGCCGCTTGGCTACGCACCATTGCCCACTGAACTCGGCCAAAAGGTCGCCCGCGAAGTCTGCCAGCCGTGCTGGTCCGAGTGGCTGCAAACCCAAACTCGGATCATCAATCATTACGGCCTCGATCTCACGAATCCCGAAGCGCAGATGTTTTTGATGGACAATATGAAAGGCTTTTTCTTCGGCGAGAACGAGTTGGCACAGATTGATACTTCCAAGGAAGGCTCGATCAAATGGTGACTACCAGCCGCTATTTTTGAAACCGAACCTACGTCTCGAGCGTAGAAAAGCCTGAGCATCCTGCGCGTTTCGGCGCCATCAACAATTTGCAGTCTCAGAAAAGGAGAAGCCCCTTTGCTTAAAAGATTTGTATCTATCCGCGCGTTCCTTCCAGTTTTCATCGCATTAATCGCACTAACAACAACCGCCGCGGCACAGACAAAGCTGCTGCGCTTCCCGGACATTTACGGCGATCGCGTCGCGTTCACGTACGCCGGCGACATCTGGACCGCGCCGGCGGGCGGAGGCACCGCCATTCGTTTGACCGCGCACCCGGGTATGGAGGTGTTCGCGAAGTTCTCGCCCGACGGGAAGTGGATCGCATTCACGGGCCAGTACGACGGCGACGAACAGGTTTACGTGGTTCCTTCGACGGGCGGCGTACCGCGCCAGCTCACTTACTATCCGGCCAAGGGCCCGTTCACGCCGCGTTGGGGCTGGGACAATCAAGTTTACGGTTGGACGAAGGACGGTAAGCGCATCATCTTCAAGTCACAGAGAGATTCATGGTCGCTGCCGATTGCGAAGCTCTACACCGTGTCAGTCGATGGCGGACCGGCGGAAGCTTTGCCGATGCCGGAAGCAGGCTCAGGCGATTATTCGCCCGATGGCAGCCGCATGGTGTACTCGCCGCAGTCGCGCGACTTTCGTCCGGAGAAACGTTACGGCGGCGGCCAGGCGAACAAGCTCTACATCTTCGATCTGAAATCATACGAGACGAAGCCGATCACGGAAGGGCCGCGCGCGACACGTGACGCGATGTGGATCGGCGATACGATTTACTACAACTCAGATCGCGACGGGCACTTCAACCTCTACGCGTACGGCGTTGGCAATGGAAAGACGACGCAGATCACTCACAGCAAGCAGTGGGATGTGCGTTGGCCCAGTTCAGATCACCAGAATCGCATCGTGTATGAAATGGACGGCGAGCTGCAAATGCTCGACACGCGCAGCGGAAAAGCCACGCCGATTTCGATCACAGTTCAGGATGACGGTCTGGCGCGCAGGCCGAGTCGCATTTCCGCCGCAAACAACATCGAATCTTACGAGTTGAGCCCGAAAGGTGAGCGCGCACTGTTCTCAGCACGCGGCGACATCTTCACCGCGCCCATCGAAAAAGGGCCGACGCGCAACCTGACGCACTCGTCCGGCGCGCACGACAAATGGCCGAGTTGGTCGCCTGACGGATCGCAGATCGCTTTCATCTCTGACATGAGCGGCGAAGAGGAACTCTATGTCATTGCGCAGGATGGCTCGAAGCCGCCACAGAAAACCACCAGCGGCGGACAAGCGATGCGCTATCAACCTGAATGGTCAGCGGACGGCAAGCGGATCGCATTCGGCGACAAAGATGGAAAAATTTTCGTGGTAACGCTGGCCGACAAAAAGATGACGGAGATTGTCGACGCGCCGCACGGCCAGATTCGTGATTATGTCTGGTCGCCGAGTGGCAATTATCTGGCGTTCAGCTACGGCCCTAACGATAACGGCTTCACACAAATCTACATTTGGAACGCGGCCGACGGTCAACTGCATCGCGTCACTGATCAGATGTTCAATGCCCAGAACCCGGCCTGGGACAGCTCGGGCAGCTATCTCTACTTTATCAGCACGCGAGAATTCGCGCCGCAAATCTCGAACATCGAATTCAATTATGCGACGAACCGCGACTCGTACATCTACGCGATGGCTTTGCGCAAAGATGTGAAGCATCCGTTCCCGCCGGAGAGTGACGAAGTCGCCGTGACGAAACCGAAGGAAGAGGGCGCGGCGCCGGCCGAGCCGAAGAAAGAAGGCGAAGGTGAAGCCCCGAAAGCTGAAGGAGCGAAACCTGCAACGCCGCCGCCACCGAAAGCAATGACAATTGATTTCGACGGTATCGACGGCCGCGTCGCGCGCGCGCCGCTCGGCGCTGACAACTACGGCGGGCTTTCGGCAAAGCCGGGGTTCCTGGTTTACGGCGTCGGTCCGGCTTTTTATTACGGACGGCAGGGCGATCGCCCCGCGCAATTGAAGCTCTTCTCGCTGAAAGATCGAAAGGAAACAACACTGGTTGACGAGGGCGCGGGCTACGCCATGTCGCGTGACGGCTCAAAGATCTTGGCGCGGCAGCAAGGGGGGTTCGGCCTTTACGACGCGACGCCGCAGGGCGACAAGAGCCGCAAGCCCGTCTCGACCGCCGGGCTGGTCGTCGATCGCGTGCCGGCGGAAGAGTGGAACCAAATCTTCAACGAAGTCTGGCGGCGATATCGCGACTG
>DASXTE010000172.1:0-18370 GCA_036505595.1 Pyrinomonadaceae bacterium | reverse complement strand
GGGTCGCTACCGCTCGCCGTTCTGACACAGCGATGCGCGCGAACGTCGGAGTTGACGCGGCGGCGCGAATTCAATCAAGCATCGCCGGACGAATCAAGTTGAGAAACACGCTTCCGCCGCTCGCGTCCAACGATTTGTTATATCGCGCAATGGTTAAGCGGAACCTTTCGCGAGTTCGGCCTCGATTTCGTCAACTGTCATTGTATCCGCGTAACCAGCACTGATGACCGTGTCGCAAGCAAGCCGGAGAGAGCATTGTCCGTCAATCGGTTCATCGCGATAAGTAATGTCGCCGACGCGAGTTTCATCGTACATTTCGAGATCGTGGCCCTGCGCATTTAGGCGTTCGACGATATTCAAGAAAGCCGGAAGAACGACTGCATGGATTTCGACGTTGACGTCATCCTGGAGTTCATCCGCGAGACTGCGGGCAGCCGGAGTGTTAAGCCCGAGCGATTCAAACTGTTGTTTAGAGTATTTCTCGAAATCCATAAGCCCCCGATTCGAGGAAGCGATATAAACGTCAGAGTTGACGCGGCGGCGCGTTGTCACGCAAGCATCGCCGGACTAATCATGATGCGAAACACGCTTCCGCCGCTCGCGTCCAACGATTTGTTGGATGCCGCCGCTAAAGGTAGCGAATGTTTTTTGTTTTCCCGTCCTGAATGGCAGTCACCTTACCGTAGATGCCGTCAATGTTCACAGTCGAATGTTTCCATTGGCGACTGTCGTAACTGTTGGGCAAGTTGTCGCCCACCAGAAAATATTCGCCTTGCGGAACGACCACCGGACCGAAGTCGTCGATCGGAAAGTCAGACGCATATTTTCCCGTGCTGAAACCATTCAAGACGCGATCATTAACCAATACCTTGCCAGATAAGATTTGAATTTTGTCGCCACCCAACCCTATGACGCGTTTCACATACATTTCTTCTCGTTTGCCGTCAACGGTCATTTTGCCATCCGGGTCCTTCACGACAACAATATCGCCACGCTGAACAGGCGAATGTTTGTAGTAGAACAAATCGGCGAAAACGGAATCGCCAGGATTAACGGTCGGTGCCATGCTTTCGGTCGGCACACGAAACGTAAAGCCGTGAAATCCGCTGCAGGCGAAACTGACGACGAGGGCAAGCGGTGCTAAGATTTTTGTGAGTGCCGACATTTTAGGACGGCATCCAACGGTTGAGTTGACGCGGCGGCGCAAATTCATTCAAGCATCGCCGGACCAGTCATGTTGCGAAACACGCTCCCGCCGCTCGCGTCCAACGATTTGTTCGGCGACTCTACGGCCGGATGATATCAAAGTGTGCGCGAAATTCATCGATGCATCGACGACAGCGCCCAAAGTCAAATGGGCTTCGCGCTGAGGGCGCGCCACCGACGGAATTGCGGCAATTTACGTAAATATCTCCGTCCGCAAAAATCAAGGTAATCTCCTGACCCCATGTGAATCCCGAGCTTCGAGTGGTGGCACACAGGTACGATTTGTGTCTTTCGATGATGTTCCAAGCAGTTGATTCAATTGCACGCAGGGATAATTGTAAGTTCGCGTCAGGTGAAAGACCGGTGTGAATACAGAACAACTTTCGACTCCGCTGTATCGTGCGGTAGGTGAACCATGACGCAACCAATAACAGAGCAAACACGACAATCAACAGCAGTTGCGCTGAGGTAGTAGAAGCACGGGTAATGGCAATCAGACAAATGGCGGAGAATGCGGCAAGCGGCACAAAGATCAAGTAATCGCCGGTCACATCATCGATCGCGTCGAAGAGAGATTGCCTCGTGGTGACTAGCTGACCGGCAGTAACGCTCTTGTCAGGATTGATTCGCATTTCGATGAGAGTCGCCGAACTATTAATTATGTGTCAAATCCTATTATAAGTCCGCAGTGGCTGGCATAATGCCTCACGCATGCCGGAGCGCAAACTACCTGAGCAAGTTAGCGACGTGGCGCGTTCGCGACACCTCAGCCTGCGAACGGAGCAAGCATATCGCACCTGGATCAAACGGTACACCCTCTCCCAGAGGGAGAGGGAATCAAGATTCAAAATTTCAAATTCAAGATCAAAGCTGCGTTAAGCCCCGCACTTCGCATTTGCTCCGCCCTCACTTCAATCCTCTCCAGCGGAGGGGAAGAGGCGGGGCGCTCCGGTCAATGCGGGCGCGGGCGCGCGCGCTCCCAGCCGCTAGCGAATGCGCGCGGCGAATCCAACGCTGCCGTTGTTGTTCGGCGATGTCTGGCTCAAATTGCCTGTGAAAGTCCAGCGAATGTTTGTCACGTTGCGGTCGTAGCCGGCTGGCGCGCCGCCGCCACCGCTCGCAGGCGTGTAGGCGTACGTGCCTCCGCCGTCGTCCGAATAAGCAACTGCGACCGTCAAACCGGTCGTGCCAAGGTTGCTGGTGACTGAGCCGACTTTGAAATCCGTATCGGACGGAACGGGATCGGTAATAATCAGGCTTTGCGCTGTCGCACTGCCGGAGTTCGTAAAAGTGACTGTGTAGGCGAGATCAGTATCAGGAATTTGTGGCCCGGAAGGCGAGACATCTTTCGTCAGTGACACGTCGGGCGTGCCGGCGCGCGTGAGCACCACATCATTTCCCGTGCCTCCAACATAACTGATGATGAAATCCTGCCCGCTGAAAGTAACGCGGGAACCTTCCGCCAAACCCGAAAAAGTTCCGGTGACTGCGTCGGTGCTGTCGTTGTTTATGATAGTGAAGGTATTGCCAGCCGCAGCCGCAAAACCAACCGTGCCGCTCAACGTGGATCCAGTTAAGTTCACCGTGCCGGTCACGTTCAATTGATCATAGCCGGTGCCTGCGGTCGTGCCGTTAAGCTGAACGAGGTACGTCGAGGCTGAATTCAGCGTGGTGTTGCCCGCGTTTAGAATGCCGGGACTGCCAGTCGGACTGCCGGGACTCAGCACCCCTCCGTTAGCGGTGGCGGTGACTGTGCGCACCGTGCCGGTGCCGCCGAGCGTGCCACCGTTCAAAGAAGCGGTCGTGCCGCTGGCCAGCGACCCGTTAACCAGCAGCGTCCCGACGGTGACTGTGGTCAACCCCGTATATGTGTTGGCGGCCGAAAGCGTCGTGGTCCCGGTGCCGGTTTTGGTGAATGCCCCGTTACTGCTAATGACCCCGCTGAAGATGAGATCGCCCGCGCCAGTACTCGTCAGGGCAAAGCCACCATTGGAGAAAGTATCAGAAATCGTAAGTGAACCGGCATTCGAGCCAAACGTGCTGGCCGTCTTGATCGTCAGCGCGCCAGCGAAGGTATTAGTTCCACTGCGGTTGAGAATTGCTCCGGCGCCACCAATCCCGGCCCCGTTGACGTCCACCGGTTCGGCCGTCGAATAGTTAATACCACCTTCAAAAGCCAAAGTGGTGCCGGAAGAAATAGTCGTCTTGCCGCCCGTCGTGCCCAGCGCGTTGTTCGATTCCGCGATGATCATGCCGGTAATGATCGTGGTCGGTTTCGAATAGGTGTTATTGCCGGAAAGCACCAGCGTGCCGGCGCCGTCTTTGTCCATGTTGACGTTGCCGCTGACGACGGCAGAGATCACAAGATCGTCGGTGGCCGAACCATCGGCGACGATGATGGTCCGATTGGCTGAACCGAGAGCCATATTTCCACTGATGGTCGCGGAGATGGACGACCCGTTTGTGGTGATGTCGCCGCCCAGAGTCAGTACACCGGTGCCGGTTGTGACATCGCCGCTGGTCATTGTCAAAGCACCAACCGCGTCGGAAAAATTGTTTAGATCGACCAGGCCCTCACTGTTCACGGTAATGGTAGTGCTCGGTGCCTGATCCGAAGCGCGCCAGCGCACAATCGCCGAATCTGACGCACCAGTACCGTCACCAACTGTCAGCGTGCCGGCGTAAGCATTCCTGGTCGCGGTCTTGTTCAACTCAAGTAGGCCATCGTTGACGGCGGTCACGCCCGTGAAGGTGTTCGACGATCCGCCGCTCAACGTGAGCGTGCCGCTGCCGTTTTTGGTTAGCCCACCGGTTCCACTGATTACCCCACTGAACTCGAGACTGCCGGCGCCGGCGGTGGTAAGCAGGAAGCCCCCGTTGGCGACGGCGCCAGACATCGTCAGCTTGCCGCTGGTTGAACCAAAGGTGCTGGCCGACGCCATCGTGAGTGCGCCCGCAAAGCTGTTGGTGCCGCTCACATTCAGAATCGCACCCGCGCCACCGACGCCGGTGCCGTTGAGAGTCACCGCTTCGGTGGTGCTGTAATTTATGCTGCCCTGAAACCCCAACGTTCCGCCGCTGTTAACCGTTGTCGCCCCACCCGTCGTCCCGAGGGCATTGTTAGCGGCGGCAATCAGGGTGCTGCCGTTACTGATCGTGGTAGCGCCAGTGAACGTGTTCGCTCCTGATAACACCAAAGTGCCGTTCCCGCTCATCGTCAGTCCGCCTGAGCCGCTGATGATGCCGCTGATCGTCAACGTCTCAGCCGCATTACTAATGTTGTAAGTGCGCGTCGCTGACATTGAAATGGCCAGCGTGATCGTGTTCGAGCCGGAAGTATTGGTGTCGCTCAAACCGCCCGCGCCCAGGGCGATCGAATTTCCGCCGAGCGTGTAGCCGCTTCCTGAAATGGTGATCGAGTTAAAGCTGGTGCCACCGGCGAAATTATTGGTATTGCTGAGACGCGCCGCCCCGCTTGGGAAGACCAAACTGTCGCCAGACGCAGGCGCCGTCCCGCCCCAGTTGGCCGCCGTGGTCCAGTTATTGTCCCCGCCGCCGCCCGTCCAGGTGCGGGTCGCGCTGAATGCCGGCAGTGTACACAGAAAGCAAACCACCACCGCGCCGGCGACGCGTGGGAAAACGCTACTCTTGAGCACGTGTCTCAGCAACATCTTGAGCCGGAGAGTTATGCCGCGATTCTCGAGTTTCATTTCGGCTTGCTGGCGCTATCTTCCGTGGCGGTCGACGATAGCCCGTGTCTAGAGGTTCCGAAGAGATTGAAGAGATTAGAGAGCTTCGAATTGATGGTAAAGTAGAACCCGCTACGAGTGGGCAAGCCGGCTTGGAAGTCTCCAGGTTCGGACGCGAAAGTGAAGTTGTAGCCCCCGCCGAAACGAAGATCGGGAATAATCCAGAACCCAGCCTCGGAAGCGTAGGTTGAGCGCATTGTACTCGACGACGGTTGGAACAGCGCGCGCGTTTCAAACGCCCAGTCAATGCGCCGGGTCAGCAGATATTGCGCGCGCGCCTGAGCCAGGAATGACAGATTCGAAACGAACGGGAGTTCCGCCTGTCCGTTCGCGCTGAAGCGCAGCGCAAATTTTCCATAAAGCTCAAGCCGCTTTGTCAGTTGCTCGTAACCATCGGTTGAGAGCGAATCGATGCGATCGCGGGTTGCGGGCAGGATGCCCGCGATCCCGGCACGCTGGGTCAGCGAACGATGCGTGTAAGTGAAAAGCAGCGCGCGGCGATCGGAATTGATGGGACGGACCGCCAACGCCGCGGTCGCGTCAAGCGCTGAGTTCTGTTGCGCGCCGAACGCGCCGCGCGACCACTGAATCCGCGACAGCGCGGTGATGCCTTCGCGCAGACGGCCGGCTGCGCCCGCGGCAAACAGTTGGCCGTTGCCGTTGCGATCGCGAAACTCGTAACGCACATTCGCGCGGAAATCTTCATTCGGCTGCCAACCAAATCCCACGGTCGCGCTATTGAAGCTCGCATTCGGACCCGTCAGGTGGAAACCGCGCTCGAAACCCAACTCGAGCGAAAACTCTTTCGTTAGCGGCAGACGGTTTTGCAACCCAACCACCGCAAAACTGTCCGTGCCGTTGATGGCGTTTTCCAACTGATAACGGCCCACCATCGACGTGTATTTTCCGAAACGGGTCTCGACGCCGAAAGCCGTCTCGCGCCGCGCGGAGGTGAACGCGAAACCGGCGTTCGTGAAGTCGCCAATCGGCGTAATCGTTCCCGAAGCTAGTCGCTGGGTAAAGAACAGCTTCGTCAGCGAACTCATCTGATACGTCGCCCCGAGCGTTGTCTGATTCGGATAAGTTGGATCGGCATCGCCCAGGTTCTGTTCGCGCTTCACAGAGAATTGCAGCTTGTCGGTGACCTGAACTTCCGCGCCGCCGGTCACCAGATTCGAATCGATCTGCTTGTCGTTCAAATCGTCCGTGAATGAGCGGCGATCGAAACCTAAGTGCAGACGCACACGCTCGTGCAACACCTGGTCCCACGCGGCGGAAAGCGTGACGCGACCGTTGTCCACATTTGCTGTGTGATTTTGCTCCGTCGTGAATCCGAGATGAAGGACTGAGTTCGTCAGCAGCTTCATCTCGAGCGTCACTTCACCGCGACGCGAGCCGGGCGTAATCGTCCCGCCAAAAGGATTGAAGAAACCGGCCGAGGCGTTCAGAAAGCGACCGCGCACAACCGCGCTGCGGAAAGGCAGCGGCTGTGCGAGGGTGACTTGATAAGCATTGCCGTCGTGTTTTGACTCCGACGGATCGGAGTTGAAGAGGTTTCCAGTGCCGAGCACCTCGCCGCTGCTCATGGCCCAGGCCATCTGCAATGAGCCACCGCGCGGCAGTTTCTTTTCCGCGTCAACGCCGCCGAGGAAGAAGTTTCCTTCGGCACTTGCGGTTTGCATCACAGCGGACAGACCGAGCTTCAGGCCAATTGATTCGAAGTTCTTGCGCGCGCGCGCCGTGTACACGGCGCTCGTCATCGAGTTCGCGCGATGTTCGTAAGTCACGACAATCTGCGTCAGGTTCAGGAGATAATCGAACGTCGAGATGTAACGCAGGAAAAAGAGTTGGCCAGAAATCGGATCGAGATTGTAATCAATCCCGCGCGCCAGAGTCTCGCGCGAGATGACGACTTCCGGATTACGCCGGTCGCGAACTTCAAGGATGACGTTTTCCGAGCCGGGCAGAATCTCGGCATTCGAAAGCTGCACGATGCCGAGCGTGCCCGCCGGAAATACATCGCGCGCGAAAGCCGTGTCAGGACGCGCGCCGGTCAGCGTGATCGCGTCGCCGCCGGAATTTTCCAGATGGAGTTTCACGCCAGTGAGTTTGCGGCCATAGCCCAGCAGTCCCGACGAGTCGGGATCCAGGTCGGCTTCAAAGTCCCCGAACATCGCGTACGAACGCTTGTGATCGACGCGCGCGTATAGTTTTGAATTCGTCTGCGCGGCTTCAAACCGATTCGAAGAATCGCCGAACAGCGGGTATGCGCGATCGTTCGGATCGAGTTGGAATAGACGGTCGCGGCCGGCGGTGCGATTGATCGGGCGCTGCGAATCGTATGACAGCGTGAGCATGTTGTTGCCGAAAAGTTTGCCGCTGTAGAAGAAGCTGAGGCGGCTGCGGAAGTTCCCTTCCTCGCGCCGCAAGCCAACCTCGGGAATCCCACGGCCGAAACTCATTTCGGCCATGCCGACGAGAAGCCGTGGACGAACTTCAGCCGTGATACGCACGACGTTCTCGGCTTCCGCGAGACCGCTCGTCGCGCGCAGGCGAGCTTCGCCGGGCGCACCGGCACTGATCAGTTTCAGCGTAACTTCACCGCCCTCAAATTTGGCAATCATCGGCAATTGAGATTTGTTGTGCTTCTCGATCGAATCTTTCTGTGCGGCTGAGTCGCCGATTCGGACGATTTTACCGAGCGAAGTTTCAACACCCACGTCGCCATCGAAAGCGGGATTGTTCCATTGATCGAAAGCCTTGATCCGAACGATGGTTGAATCAGCGCCGCCAGCCTGAATCTCAGATTTCTCGGACACGATTTCGACGCGACGGGCGGGACCGCGTCCCATCACGGTGATTTCCTCCTGATGTCCGGCGGAACCATTCGGCTCGATCGGCGTCACGCGCAACTTGTTCGGACCCGGACGCAAGTTGATGCCAACAAACGTGAAGGTCGCCACCTGGTTCTTGTGATCGAGCGCGCGCCTGCCGATGTTCTTGTCGGAGACTTCCTGACCATTGATTTCGATTTTGACGGTCGAGTTGATTTCGGCCTGGACTTCCGCTTCGAGCGCGGGCGCCATGCAGACTTCGTTTGGCTTGGGAGAAATTATGCGGACAGAGCCGGCAGGAACTGGTTCAACTTTTTCGGTCGATGCGACTTCGTACGTGCCGGGTGCGGTGGGTTGCGATTGATTGTTTGTTGATCCATTAAGCTGATTTCCTGATCCCGTCGCTATCCCGACTTGTCGGGATTCTGACACGACCGCTACCGCTTCGTTTGGCCCGCCCGTTGCCGCAGGCGGTTCTGACATTTTCGTCTCGAGCAACGCGAAGTTCTGTCGCAGCAGGCCGCCACCGCCAATCGGCGTGCGCAAAAGGCGCGTCCAGCTCTCGCCTGAGAATCGCCCGCCGTCCGACAGAGAGTAATGCGGCGGGACGCTGACCGGATCGATTGAAATGACAATCGAGCCGTCGCTCAATGCCGGAAAGTTGTAGAGGCCTTCGGAATCGGTGATGACTGACTGGCCGTTGTTCAGGTACAGACGCACGCCCGGCGCGGGCCGATCGCCATCGTCGAATTGTTCGTTCTGGTTTATGTCGACGAACACGCGTCCGAGCAAAATCTGACGCGCCGAGAAAACTCCAGCGGTTACAAACACAGTCGCGCGCGCCGGCTGGGTTTGAGTTCGCGCGCCCGAAGCAAACGTGCCCGAAGCGATCGCGACGTTGTCCTGGTCGCCTTCCCGCGCATTTGCGCCCACACGCGCACGATAAACCAGCTTCGCGGTGGCGCCTGCGGCCAGATCGCCAAGTTGAAACAGAATTGAATCGCCGCTTATTTGCGGCTCGATCGGTTGCTGTGGGGCTGAACCAACCGACAGCAAAGCTGAACCTTCGGCGTAATGGAAAGACGATGGCAGCCGATCTTCGACTGTGACATTGCTCAACGCGCCGACCGTCGGATTGTGGACTTCGACGCGGTACGTGACGATGTCGCCGATTTCCGCGCGCGCGCGATCGGCGGACTTGATGATTTGCAAGCCGCTCGCTTCGAACATCGGAATGTTCATCACGAGTGCCGCCAGGTCTTCGATATGAACGTCGTTTTGGATCAAGACGAAAGTCGAGTCCGCGAGCGCCTGACCGTCCAGCGCATGCACGGTTACCTCGAACAGTCCGATGTGTGTTGGCCGCACCGTGAGCTGAATCATTCGTGTCAGGAAACCAGCGGCAGAGATTCGCATGAAGTAATTCGTTTGGGGGGCGCCACTGACTTCGGACGCCGACAACTTGAAGCTGAAGTGCCCGGCTGAGTCAGTCGCAAACGGATTCAAATTCGCCGCATTCGGCACGAAGCCGCTGTTCGGCGGCAACATCAGGAGATTTGCGCCGCCGGCGTCTGTGAACAACTCGACGCGTGCGCCGGCGATGGGGGCCGAGCTGCCACTGCGCGCGGCGAATATCAACCCAAACGGATCGACCACGACCGTCGCGTACGTCGTGTGAACCGCTGCGGCATTGTCAGCAGTGAAACTCGCATTGGTGACCACGCCAACACCGGCCATGACAGCGCCGGCGAGACGCGCTGCGAACGTGACGCGGAAAGCTTCCGATGGCGTCACCTGCGCGAAGCGAACTTGAATTACGTTGTTCGTGACAGAGCCGGCGTCGGCGTCAACCGCATCGGATTGCAGCACGTCATTTACGCGAAGTGTGCCGGGAACATATTCAACGCCCGCCGGCAGTGGATCGTTCAGAACCACGTTGCGCGCGGTGACGTCGCCGCTGTTACGAAAAGCGATCGTGTAAGTGAACTGGTTGCCGGCCGTGACAACGGCTTCAGCGCCGCCGTTGACGAGCATGCTGGGGGCTAGATTCGTATTGATTGGATCCGTCAGTCGCGCTCCCGCGCCGACTGCGTTGATGATTGTGCCGGCATCTTCGTTATGTCCGTTGGCTGCGCCGGTGGCGTTGGATCGCGCCGTGATTGAGATCGTCAGACTGCTCTGCGCCGCGACGTCATTCGTGTCGATGACCGCCAACACACCAACACACTCACCCGGCGGCAATTGCAGAGACGCCGACTGGTTGAGCGTAATCTGAGGGTCACCCACGGTCACCGTGCCGCTGCCATCGTTATCAAAATAGAGCGCGTTGATGGTCGCGGGCGCGTTGATGCTGGTTTGGGTGACGGTGAAATTGTCGGGCGTGTTGCCCGCGTTGCAGATCCGAAAGACACGCGTCACTTGCTCACGCGGCGCGACCGTGTCGGAAGGCGCAGTCTCGTCCGGCGTAACCGTGACGCTGGCAACTGCCAGCACTGTAACGGTGACCGTGTCTGAAGCCGTGCTGTAGATTTCGCCGGAAACGTCGCGGTAGGTCGCGTGCGCCTGGTTCGTGATTACCGCGCCGCCCGGAGTCGCGCCGTCGATTGATCGCGCCCACAGCTCAATCGACGCTGCGCACAAGAGCGCCATGAGGCTCGCGATTACAGCAATTGTCCTGGTTCCTGGTTTCACGGGTGGTTGAGGCGGGGCTGAATTGTTTCTGGTTCCCTAAAACGGCTTACGGCTTCAGTCGGTGAAGGCGCGAACAGCTAGCGAGGCCTGTCACGATCCTTTCACAGACTGAAGCCTGTGCCGGTTGAGTGAACGTTCTTTAGTTAATCGAACGTTTGAATGTGAACGTCGCTACTGCGCCGGGGCCGAGAGACGCGATCGTGTCGGTGTACGTGGTGGCGTTGACGATTACGGGAACGCCGGTGCCGGAATCGGTCGGCGAGCCGTTGTTCGTCGTATACGCCCCCCAATTGTTTGGAGCCGCCGAGCCGTCTTCCGTGATCACAACGTTCTGGGCGGTTAGCTTCACGCAATTCGCATCACCGTTTGAGCTCGAGACGTTCGTGTAGGTGATGTTGTAGGTGATGACTGCGCCGGGAACTGGATCAGTTGCACCGCCGGCGCCGGTTCCGTTGCTGACGCTGAACGTCTTGTCCAGCTGCACAAATCCGGTGTAGAGGCGGTCGATTGTTTTGTTGTTGGCTGCTGGGGTGGCAGAAGAGGTTGCGCGAATCACTGAGTCATAGCCGGTGAGGACAGTCTTTCCGGCAGGTTCCGTAATCCGTACGTTGATGTTCGCGGAAGCACCGAAGGCAATCGCGAGCGAAACGGAACCACCGCCTGAGACGGTCGTGTAGCTCGTTCCGCCGTCGGTTGAAACTTCGACGGTGAACCCGGCGGGCACGGTCGGAGCATCGATGGTGAAGGTGTCACTGGTGTTGCCGGTGTTCTGAACAGTGTTGATGAACACGAGCTGACCCGACGCGGTCGTCACTCCACCCGGAGCAACGCCCGAGATGCCGGTGTTCACGCTCTTGTTCGAGTAGTCGTCGTTGTTGTCAGTTGGCCCGACAGCCGCGGGAGCGCCGCTGGGTCCAATGAGAACCGAGCCAACCTGCGTCAGCGTAGTGCGCTGAATCACGCCGTGCCCGGATCCGGCAACATAGCCTTCGTTGAAATCGGCGTTGCTGTCACCGTTATTCGGAGTGTTGTCGCCGGACTGATCGGTGATCGTCGCATTCACAGTGTTCGTGCCGAACACGTCGCCGATTTCATCGATTGGCACTGAAGCGTCGATGCCGGTGTTGACGGTGACGACCATGTTGATAGAAGAGGCGCACGTGTTGGCCGCGAGTGATCCGCCGACAGGGAAAGCGATGCGAGTCGTGCTTGAAAGCGGAACCGGCGCGGTCGAACTCCAGGTTGCCGACAATGGCGCCGTCGTCAGGGCGCTGGTTGTGTACAGCGTTCCAGCCGGGAATGACTGGCCGGACCGCAAAACCGTGCGCGCGGGAATCGGCGCAATAATGTAGACCTGCGGCGATCCATTCAGCGTGACAGCCGATGCGGCCCGCGTAGTGCTGGTGTTGCACGCTTGCCACGTGTAGGTGATGTCTGAACCGAGATTCACCGGGCCCGCCGGCGCCGTCAGCGTCAGCTTCAGCAACGCGTCATCAACGACCGATGCCGAAATATCGCCTTTGGCTTCGCGCAGACCGTTAACCGATGAACCAGATACCGTTCTCACTTCGTGTATTGAACCGTCTGACAACTGATTGTCGAACGGGCTCGCGCCGCCGGCGTCGCCAAGAACGACTTGCACGCTCTGGCCCGACGTCGCGCCGGCATTCACGCTGACTTCGACCAACACGTGAATCGATCCGTTTTGCGCGATGTTGGCGGACAGCACGTCGGCGCCGTTGGTAAAGATATCGGTATCGCCGCCGTTGATCGTGCCGCTCAAATCGACGTCGATAACGGCACGCGTGGCGGTTCCGGGACCGACAACGCGAACGCTCGCGCCGCTCGCCAGGAAACGAACCTGATCGGTGAAGTTGCCCGTGTTGGAAACTGTGAAGTCATAAACGACTCCGGTTTGTCCGGCAACCACCGACGCAATGCTGCCGGCGTCAGGCGTAATCGCCAGGCCGGAAACATTCGAAACAGTCACTGTCACGGTATTCGAGACCGTCGAATAACTGCTCGTGCCGTCAGAATAAGTGGCGCTTGCCTGGTTGGAAATGGTAGTGCCGCCAGGTGTCTGCGCGGCTGCGCGGCCAAAGAAAGCCAACGCGATCAGCGCCGCGAGCAAGAGGTGAAGCAAGGCTGCGCCGTTAGATGTTTTGCGTGGGTTCATCATGATCGTCCTCAGAAGATGTCGGGGAGGGCTTGAGGTTCGGAGTGCGTTGTTACTTCACGCGCACTTTGTAGGAAGCGGAGAGTTTGCCGCCCGGGGCGAGGGCGTCAGCCCATTCGTAACGAACATCTGTGTACATCGCAACGGGGGCGGCGACCCGTTTCATGGTGCCGTCGGACTGCTTCTCTTCAATGGTTGGCTTGTCGGAAAACGATTTGCCGTTGTCGATGCTGTAGAGCGCTTTCGCGCCATCGGCCTTCGCAGTGCCCGCAACGAATTCAGTGCCATGCGGAATGTGACCGACGGCTTTGTACTCGAACGCCGCGGCGTTGCCGCCGTTCTCAGATGTGATTGTCCAATCGAGAACTTCACCCGGCTTTGCGGCGTTGGCTTTGTCCAAAGGCAGCAGCGCAGCGTCGCGTTCAACCGCGGCTGAGAGCTCGACTTTCACTTCGGGACGCGGCATCGCGGACATGATGTGCTTTTGCGCGAAACCGGCGACGCCAATGACGAGCAGGGACAGAGTCGCAGTGGCTAGCGCGGCAATTTTCTTTTTTGACTTCAACATTAGGTTGCTCCTTGATTCTGTGAGTGTGGGCAGACAGTGTTCGACTTCGACGTCCGAAGTCGGGCAAAAAATGATTCCCATGATCCTTGGCGATAGAGAACTGACCGTGGGAGAAATCAGCGCAACGGAGAATTACAATAGCCGTGCCGCAGCAGTGGGCGCGGCCAAAATAGCTTAAAGATCGAAGAAAAGCTGAGGATTTAGCGCGGTCTCTTAACCCAGACTTGATCAGCCGGTAATGACGTTTTGTCGCGCGACTGACATTTTGTCAGGCACTTTTCCGTCTCGCGCTCAAGGATTTCTCAAGGCACGCGGCGGATTCTTGGGACTGATGTACGCCACCAGCTCCTCCACTGACGTTTACCACCTGCTCGCCCCGGACGAGAGCCACACGCTGTGCGGACTAAGGGTCGCGCCGATCATTATCGACCGCGCGATTAGCGTGCTCGAGCTTCACCTGACCACACACAAGCCCGTCGGTCGGGAAGAATGTCCCCTTTGCGCGAAGAGTACTCGCGAAGATCGCCAGAAGTGAAGATCGACGGAAGGATTGAGTGGATTGCGGGACTGAAGGTTGTTAGCTTTCGGTCGCCAAACCGGCGGGAGTCCCTTCAGTTTGGTATTCGCGCAGCTTGCGATAGAGGGTGCGTGAAGATATGCCGAGAATTGCGGCGGCGCGCTCGCGATTGCCGTCGCTTTGCTGCTCCAAGAAGATCAAATTTGAGGTGCTGTGTTTTGCTTGGTTAGATACGGATTGGCTGTCCGGAAGTCGGCGATACAGCGAGACAGGCAACTCTCGTTTTGTCACTGGCCGGCCGCATTATCATCCTCAAGCATTTCCGCGCGGTGGGCAATTGCCTTGTTCACAACGTCCTCAATTTGGCCGAGCGTAAAAGGCTTTACGATATAGTCAAACGCTCCCATTTCAATTAATTCTTGCGCCCGATCTTTTGTACTCAGCCCCGAAATGAGGATTACCGGCGTTTGTTTCTGAGTTTCGCGAACGTGGGCAAGCAGATCCAGTCCGCTAAGTCCCGGCATCTGATAATCCGTAATCACTACATCGTATTGTTCAATAGAGAGATAAGCGAGAGCCTGTTCCGCGTTTGCCGCGGCATGACAGGTATGCCGGTATGCAAACAAGTCAAAAAGATTATTGCGAACTGTGTCTTCATCATCGACCACTAATATGTTAGCCAAGGATTTTTCTCCCCTTGGTGATTATTCGCGACTAAAGTTACTGAAGTCAATACATTTCTACTCTTCAGTATAAATCCTTTCTGTCGTTCGCTACGTGCCTATCGCGGCAATCGGAAGCGCAGCAACTCCCTGATTGTTCCGATTGGCTAACTCGGTCGTTATCTCGGTAATGCGATCGATCGAGAACGGTTTAGTGACTACCCAATCCACTTTCGCCGTTTCTTGTTCGGTCGAGCTGACTGCGTCTCCCCAGCCAGTAATAACCGCTACGGGCATCTCCGCATCGCGCTCGCGGATTGCGCGCGCCAGTTCCCAGCCGCTCATGCCTGGCATACCTACATCGGTGAAGACCGCTTTAAACCGCTTCGCATCAAAAAACTTGAGCGCTTCCTCTCCATTCTCCGCCGGAGTTACCTCATATCCCTGGTTCTCCAGAATGTCGACCAGTAACCTACGCACGGCATCCTCGTCGTCAACGACCAGGATTCCCAGCGCGCCTGACTTGGGCACGAGGGTCAAACGTGGAACGGGTTCTTTCTTTGTTTCGGGCTTCGGCTTAACGTGCGTTATCGGCAGTCTAATTCGGAAGGTTGTACCCTGGCCGAGCTCCGATTCGATCTCCACAGTCCCTTCATGCCGCTGAACGATGCCATAACAAACCGCAAGGCCAAGGCCCATTCCCGCTTTACCTTTGGTAGTGAAGAACGGATCAAATACGCGCGAACGAATTTCAGGAGTCATGCCAGTGCCCGTATCGCTCACAGCAATCTCAACCGCACCGTCCTCTTCGCGCGCAGCCAATGTCAATCGGCCACCCTTGGGCATCGCGTCCACGGCGTTGAATACCATGTTGACCAAAACCTCGCGCAACTCTGACGGGTCGCCCATAATCAGGGCGTTGGTATCGATTTGCAAATTCAGATTGATATGGATGTTATTAGCCTGGGCACGATCTTTCCACCGCGGCCGGGTAATTTCATTTACGTCGATCAATAGTTGATCGACCGCGACCGGTTCAAAGTCATGATCGCGCCGTTGACGGGCGAAGTCCTGAATTCTCTTCACCGTCCCAGCTCCATCCTGTGCGGACTTCACGATGATTTCCAGACCGCGGTGGATTTCGGGATCTTCAACTTTGCGCAACATCAACTCCGCCCGCCCAAGGATGCCGGCGAGCGTGTTGTTGAAATCGTGGGCAACGCCTGACGCGAGCTCGCCCAGCGCCGACATCTTTTCGATTTGTCCGAACTGTTCACGAATTCGCTCCTGTTCTTCGATGTATCGCGAAAGTTCTTCGACGTGTTGCTTCGCTTGTTCCGCCTTTTCCATCGAAGTCTGGACGTTTCTCAGATACGTCTTGTAGGTGAAGTAAATAATGGCGACGATCGGCGTAATCATCATGACCGCATACCCGGAAAGATCGTTTGCCATCCGCACAGCTACGCTCGCCACAGAAGCTCCGGCGAAGTAACTCATTGAAGTCCACAGGTAAGAGTTGCGCCAGGTCCTGTACAGTGGCTTGTTTGTCTTGAGCGCAGTGTAGGTTGCCACCAGCCCAGAGTTGCTGATGTATTGCACGAGGGCCATTACGCACACGGCGGCAACAGCGCGGTTTGAATAGCCGTTATGATTGAGGGTCGAGGTCGGACCAAAACATAACCGCAGCGCCCACACAGTGACGAACGTAGAAATCGCCATTTGGCATGCGTTGAACAGCCACACCCGTGGTTTCTTGGTGACGTACAGCGACGAACTCAGGCCGTCTACCGCTGCCATGAATACAGCCGCTTCTCCGCCATACAACAGCAGCGTCAGGAAGATGAGCGTGTCGCCGACAGTGACTTCGCCTTTAACGTGCGGAATAGGAATGCTGAGGCGTGAGGCAACAGTCGCCATCGCGACCAACAGCATCAGAAAACGCCAGTCGAGGTATTGCGGGGAAAGGCGAGCGCCTGAAAAGATCAGCACCGCGGCGCCCGCAGCCACTGTTGCAAAAAGGAAGGGTTTGAATAAGCGCCCACTGTTCATGGATTCATCTCAACGGGGCCTCAGGAGAACGTTATTGGAGAAACAGAGTTTCGTAATGCTCCCGGAATTGATAACCCGCTTTTTGGTAGGATTTTTGCGCGGCGGAGTTTGTTTCATTCACCAGTAGGCAAACCGATTTGGTGCGCTCCAGAAGATAGTTTGTTACCTGGGTCAGGCATCGAGCGCCATAACCGTTGGCTCTATGCTCCGCACTAACGTATACACCTTCGAGGTAAACAACATCAGGAGTGTCACTGACGACGTCCGCTTTGAATTTCAACCGGCCGTTCTCAATCGACACCCACACTCTGCCTTGTTTGATCCGACGGGCGCACCTTTCCGTGAAACCGACTGCATCGACATCCAAAGGATTGATGCCGCTCTCGTTGAATGCGGTCTGCGCATGAACGGGTACCACCAATTCCAGATCCTCTGGATTTGCCGGTCGTAAGGGTGACAAAGTGATCAGGTTTTCCGCGGTCTGTTTTTGCAACAACAATTCGCGGCAGGCAAGACGAGGCGGTGGGCCACCCTGGAGGAAGTGTACCATAAACCGGCTGATCTGATTCTTCTCACCAAGAATGGCGTGGGCCGAAGGACAGGTTTGGGCCAAATTGGCGAATGCTGCTAAAGCAAGATCGTTCTGCGTCTCGAAAAGGGTGATGTGGCCGACTAGTGCAACTCCGGCAAGCTGTCCCGCCGCATCGCGATATCCATAAAACATACCGCGGTTATGTGGGCTAACCAGGCCGTTATCGCGTATCCAGCTCGTCTGGATGAAGGTGCTGAGTGGCCGTGCTGCCAGGAACTTCAAGACCTCATGCTTGTTCCCATTAACCAGCGCTTCCACTCCGCCATCGGTAGTCAACGACGACTGTCGGTTCTGTTGGGAGACCTTGAGCATTGCTTGAGTCCTCTCTCGTAGATCTTCTCATAGAAACTGAACCCAAGTTTTAGTAGTCGAGACAGTCAAGGCCCGTGTCTATAATCGCCGTTGAGACGATCGTCGTATCACCATTGATCGTCGCAGCCTGTGCTTGAACAAGAGCTTCACTAAGTAGTACGCCATCGCTAACAATGGCGCCGTCAGTCAGTAGAACGCCATCGCTGACAATGGCGCCGTCAGTCAGTAGTACGCCGTCGCCGACGATGGTCGCCAGTCTGAATAATACCGTTCCATCGCTCATGGTGATTCCGGTGCTGAGCAGGACATTATCGCTGGCGATTGTGCCGTCACTCGCAATGACTCCATCGTTGACGATTACACCGTCCGTAATAATCACGCCCTCACTGATGATCACGCCCTCACTGATGATCACGCCTTCGCTGATGATCACGCCTTCGCTGATGATTACCCCATCAGTAACGATGGTACCGTCGCTGACGATCGCGCCCAGCGCATATACAGGCTGATACCTGGTAATCAGGCTGGTGCCTTTAGCCCAGTGGCGGCCCAACAGGATGCCCTGTGACCAGGTGAAGCCGTACCCCGCGATGGTTGTTTGGGGCGTGGGCAAGACAGTAGTGTTTAAAAAAGCAGCGCCGACAGGCTTCGTATTGCCAAAATCTGTCCGCACCAGTCGCGCCAGGCGGACAGCGCCTTCGATGTTTAGCTGGCCCGCGCCCTGCTCCAACACGTTGAAGCCCGGAAGAGGTTGCGCCGTGTACATCAAGATCGCCTTGACCATGTTCGGCGTGAGCGTTGGATTCGCTTGCAACAATAGGGCAGCCGCGCCCGCAACCACAGGCGACGCCATCGACGTTCCATTGAGGTACATCTGGTCGCGTGTGGCAACCGGGCTCACGTTGGCAGCCAATTGCGGGTTTTGCGTTACGAGAAGATTGTTGATGGCCTTCGCCTCAATGATTTTGTTACCTGGGGCTACCAAATCGGGCTTCATCAACCCGTCGTAGTGCT
>DASXTE010000171.1:0-3149 GCA_036505595.1 Pyrinomonadaceae bacterium | reverse complement strand
CGGGCCATTTTCGTGGAGTGACTACCGTGGTCGCGATCCTGCTGAATATCGTGAAGCCTGACTTTGCGTTTTTTGGACAAAAAGATGCGCAACAGGCGATCGTTATCAAACAGATGGCGCGCGACCTGGCTTTTAATACTGAAATAGTCGTGCGGCCAATCGCGCGTGAGGAGTCGGGGCTGGCGATGTCGTCGCGGAACCAGCGTCTGAATGACGAACAAAGCCGCGCCGCGACAGTTTTACGCCGGGCGTTGTTGGAAGCGCGGTCGGCTTATGAGAATGGCGAGCGCGACGCGACGCGGCTGATCGAGACTGTGCGTCGAGCAATCGAACAAGAGCCGCTGGCGCGGATTGACTATGTAAGTGTCAATGACGCTGAGACTTTGGAGGAATTGGAGAGAGTTAGCGATGGCGCGGCGCTTCTCTCGTTGGCGGCGTTTATCGGTGAGACGCGTTTAATTGATAACATCGTGCTTGGACAGCCGGTGCAGAATGTCGTTACTGTGAGCGCGTAGTTTTTAGATGAACCAGAAGGCGCACATTTCATTCACCCTGAACGGCGAGCCGGCGGAAGTCGCTTTCGCGCCGCATAAGACTCTGCTGGAAGTGCTGCGCGAAGACCTCGGGTTAACCGGAACGAAGCATGGGTGCGAACTGGGCGAGTGTGGCACGTGCACCGTGCTAGTTGATGGACGGTCGATCCTTTCATGTCTGATGTTGGGCCTCGACGCGGAAGGTCGCGAAGTGATGACGATTGAAGGATTGGCTGAGGGAGGCCAGCTTCATCCGTTACAGGACACGTTTGCCGATACTGGTGCGGCGCAGTGTGGGTATTGCTCGCCGGGGTTCCTGCTGGCCGCCAAGGAATTGATTGAAAAATCGCCGAAGCCTTCACGCGATGAAATCAAGGAAGCGCTTTCGGGGAATTTGTGCCGCTGCACCGGCTATATCAAGATTTACGAGGCCGTCGAATTGGCCGCGGCGCGCATGCGTGGCGAGCATATGGAACCTGAGAAAGAATCAATCTATGGGTGTGATTCAAATATCAGTGAATCTCAGGGTCAGGAAGGGGGCTTGCCCCCGCGGTCTTTGGAAATGAGAGAGCGGGCGTAAACCACCCTTCCTGACCTTGAGGTGATTGGAGTAGATCGGAATTTCAGAATGTGAATGACTAACAAGCGGCAAAACGGAAAACCACTCAACGTAGTCGGCAAGCCTTTTCGCAAGGTCGATGCGCGCGCGAAGTGTACCGGCCAGACGAAGTTCGCCGACGACATCTTTCTGCCGCGGATGCTCTACTGCAAGATCCTGCGAAGTCACGAGCCACACGCGCTAATTAAGAACATCGATCTTTCGAAGGCCCTGGCGCTGCCGGGCGTCTTCGCAATCGTCACTGGCAAAGATTTTCCGATTCCGTACGGCATCCTCCCCGTAAGTCAGGACGAACACGCGCTGTGCATCGACAAAGTGCGCTTCGTCGGCGATCCGGTCGCCGCCGTGGCGGCAATTGACGAAGACGTCGCTTTCGACGCGATGAACTTGATCGAAGTCGAGTACGATCCGCTGCAAACGATTTCCTCAATCGAAGAAGGTGTAATGATCGATGAGCCGCGGATTCACGAATACGGCGACGGCGGCAACATTCACAAGAAGGTTTCGCTTGAGTTCGGTGATGTGGATGAAGGGTTCGCGCAAGCGGATCTGATTCGCGAAGACACTTTTTTCTACGAAGGCAACACGCACCTGCCGATGGAGCAACATGCGGCGGTGGCGCACTTCGATTCCGACCAGAAGCTGACGCTGTGGAGTGCGACGCAGACACCGCATTACGTTCATCGTGCCTTGGCGAAAGTTCTTGAAATTCCCGCGAGCCATATCCGCGTCATCGCCACACCGAATGGCGGGGGCTTTGGCGGCAAAAGCGATCCTTTCAACCACGAAGTCATCGTTAGCAAGCTCACGATGATTACCGGCCGACCCGTGAAGTGCACGCTGACGCGCGAAGAAGTTTTTTATTGCCATCGGGGACGCCATCCGGTGCTGATGCACGTCAGGACCGGCGTGAAAAAAGACGGCGCGATCACCGCGATGGACTTCAAATCGTTCCTTGATGGTGGCGCGTACGGAAGTTACGGTGTCGCCAGCACGTTCTACACCGGCGCGTTGCAAACAGTGACTTATGAAGTTCCGCGCTACAAATTCGAAGGACTGCGTGTCTTCACAAACAAGCCGCCGTGCGGACCGAAGCGCGGCCACGGCACGCCGCAGCCACGCTACGCGCTGGAAGTGCACTTGGACAAGATCGCCGAGGAGTTGAATCTCGATCCGGCCGAGATGCGCCGCAAGCATTTGGTGCAGCCGAACTCTGTCACCGCGAATTACCTGCGCATCGGCAGCATGGGTCTGGAAGCCTGCATCGACAAAGTGATTGAAGGATCAAACTGGAAGAAGAGATTTTCCTGGTCAACTCCGCACTCCGCACTCCAGACTCCGGACTCCCGTAAAGGCATCGGCTTCGCCTGTTCGTCATACATTTGCGGCGCGGGGCTGCCTATTTATTGGAACAACATGCCGCAGTCGGGGGTGCAGCTGCGGCTCGATCGCCAGGGCGGCGTTTGCGTCATGTGCGGTTCGGTTGATATCGGGCAAGGTTCGGATTCGATTCTCGCTTACATCGTCGCAGAGGTTTTGGGCATTGATCCCTTCGACATTCGCGTAGTGACCGCCGATACCGATCTGACTCCAGTTGATCTCGGCAGTTATTCGAGTCGCGTGACCTTAATGACCGGCAATGCCGCGATTCAAGCGGCCGAGCGCGCGCGAGAACTGCTAACCATCGCCGTTGCTGAAGAGCTCAATCTGCCGATTGAGAATATTTCGTTTGCCGAACGGCGGGCGTTTGACGTTGAGAATCCTGAAGTCGGCGTTTCTTTCGCTGAGGCAGTGGTGCTGGCTGAATCAAAGTTCGGCACGATTGGCACTGTCGGCTCGTACACACCGCCGCGTTCGCCCGGGAAATACAAAGGCGCCGGCGTTGGACCGTCGCCGGCGTACAGTTACTCGGCCGCGGTCGCCGAAGTTGACGTCGATCCTTCGACCGGCATCGTGACAGTCGAGCGTATCTGGATCGCGCATGACATCGGCAAATC
>DASXTE010000170.1:0-5019 GCA_036505595.1 Pyrinomonadaceae bacterium | reverse complement strand
CCGAGCGGTGATCGTCAACCACCCGTTGGTTTACTTGCCAACATTGGCGTGGCGCGCGTCCGTGGCGTCTTTGCCCGCGCGCGAGCGCTTGGTGTGGCAGGACAGCGAGACCATTTCGCGTGATGAAGAATGGGTTGATACGAATTACGGAATCGATGCGTCTGGGGACGCATTGTTCCTCGACATCGACGGCAAAGCGAAACTGAACTTTGCGGAAGTCACGTTCGAGAACGGTCAGGTGCAGGTCGTCGATTTCAACGAGAAGACTTACAACACCGGGGTATACAACCTGCTCGACTTCGCCGACGGCCGCCACGTCGCCAACGTACGCATCCTGGCGAAATCTGAATCTGATGACACGAAGTTGAGTGTCTATCTGAGCAAGTAGAGGAAAAGAGAAATCATGAAATGCAAAACGAGAAGTTCAATCGGAATTGCCTTGACGGTGTTGCTGTCGGCGATGATTTTCGTTCCGCCAGCGCAGGGACAGCCTGGACGAAGGTTTCCCGACACTGGAGTTGTCACGCCTGTGACAGGTCAAATTCTGCGGATCACCGTGAACATGGGTAGTGGCAACGACACTATCAGCGTGCGGTTCGCGTGGATGAGATACATGCCAGCGGGTTGCAACAGCGACGGCGTATGTCTGCACACAATTCAATCGCAGGGCATCACCGCGCCCGTAAATGTTGGCCCAGGCGAGGCCGCTTCGTTCGATGTCCAGGGGGACGGGAAGGGCGTGCGGGTGCGCGCGCTTGTGGGCCTCGGCTCTTACATCGTTAATGCGCAAATCATCAACAGCGCGACTGACGAAGTCGTGTCTCATGTGATCATGGCGAACACCGAGGGTGACTTTCACTGAAGAGAATGAAGCGAATTGCATTCGTTGGTCTTACGATCCTCGTCGCATTCGCTGTGATCGATTGCAGTTGGTGGTCGCGGCGCGTGAAGTTGGGCGAGCAATTTACCATGCACCCGAAAGAGAAGGTCGCGGTCGCCGGCACGGAGCTGACGATTCGTTTGGATGAAGTGGGCCATCAGACTTTCTCCGGTCGTTCATCCGATCCGGCAGCATATGTCGTGTTACAACTCACGTCCGAAAGAGGTTCACGCTCGAGCAGGATTGGCGTCGGCGAAAGCACCGAGCAAGACGCTTACGTCATCCACGTCAATTCCGCTTATCCGTTTCACAGCCAGGACGGACCGCGCTGCGAGTTGATCGTTAACAGAGCTAAGAAGTCTGAGTAATCGTAGTCGTTGGAAACTTCGCTCAGGGCAACTTGCCGGTTGGTCCGGCGCGACAGGAGGAATTCCGTGAAACCAAGAATGACACTTTCAATCGCGTTCGCAATTGGCGTGCTGGCGCTGATAGGTTCATATCAAGCGGCAAATGCTCAACAGGTAAGAAGATTCAGGTTCGACACTGGCGTCCTCACTCTCAACAACCCGGATCAAATACTTCGCGTCACCATCAATTGGGGCGATGGCAGTGCCGCGCCTGCTTCCGTCCGCTTCCGACGGTTTGGATATATCGAACAGGACAACATCTACAAGTTCGAGTCCGAAAGCAGCTCCGACCCGATTACACTGCAGCCAGGCGAAGCCGCGCACGTAGATATCAGCCAGGGCGGATTTGCCGGCATTCGGGGAGTCGTTTTCTGCGATGGCTCAGTCAAAGACATGGAACAGGCGCGAGTGACTGTCCAGATAATTTCTCAATCGACCGGGCGTGTTGAGGCCGTGCTAATCGCCCTTCTGCTGCCCTGATCGTTCGTTTAGGTTGCTGGAAACGAATTTCTTGAAGGAGGAAGGAAAGACATGAAATGCAAAGTGAGAAACTCGATCGCAATCGCGCTAGGCGCGCTGATGGCCGTGATGATGTTCGTTCTCACGGCCCCGGCACAACACCCGAAGAGAAAACCTATCGCCGACATAGGCGTTACCCTCGGTCCCAATCAAATACTTCGATTGGTCGGAGACTGGAATGGAGACGGTGTGGCCGATATTCAGTTTCGACAAGCCGTATACGTGCAGGGCGGTGTTAATAACGGAGTTTACAAACTGATGCTTACATCGCAAAGCACATCTCAGACTGTGACGCTGATGCCCGGCGAGGCTGCTTCAATCGATATCCCGAGCAACGGTTTCGGGGTGCGGGCGATCGTGCTCAGCGACAAACCTGATTTGCACGTGAATGCGATGATCGTCGATGCGCCTACCGGAAATATCATCGGCATGCTTGTTGGAGGCTGATCGTGCCCGCCCCTCACTGAACCCTGGAGATAGACTTTGAAAGGAATCACCATGAAACATCGAAAGATATTCTCAATCGCTTTGACAGCGTGCTTGCTGCTGCTATCGACACTTGCGCCGACGACGAACGCACAACCAGAGGGACGGCGTGCGGTCGTTAGAACCGGCGTCTTTAGACTCGGCGCGGGTCAGATTCTTCGACTGACCATTGATGGCCAGTCAAATACTATGATGGTCGTCCAATTCAGACGAACCTACTACGTGGGCAGCGCAAATGGCGGCATCTGGAAAACCACCAACGTGGTGGCACAGGACACCTCCGCACCATTAACCATCGGTCCGAATGAAGCCGCCTCGATCGATGCCGGCCAGGGCGGTTTTGACGCTGTGCGCATTGAGGCGATTATCCGAGGCTACACCGGCAACACGACGGTTAGTGCCGGCACCCTGCAAATCATTAACTCTGATGGTTCGGTGGCCGCATTTCTTGAACTTCCTTTAGGGTTGTGACTTTCTAATCACGCGCCGTTCTCGACGATCGCACGACAACCAAACGACTTGTAAGCGAATAAACGTGTCAGTTAGAAAGTGTGAAACGATGAAAGCGAATTTGAGACTGATTGCTCGAATGTTGCTCATCGTTGCCTTGCTATCATCGGTGCTCGCATGCCAGAACGCCGGACAATCATCGGGCATTCAAAGTGGCGACCGCGCCGAAGACGAGAAGAACCCAGAGCTTAGCCTACTGAGGAAGTACGGCTGGACGGTGGAAGGCGAGCCTAAGGAAACAACTATGGAGCTGCCGAATCCTGTGGATAAGTTACTTGCCACCAGGTTGTATGTTCTGGCCTCGAAACGAATCGGCCTGGACTTTTCGAATCAAGCCGGAAAAACTCTGCCGCTGCGGACCTACAAAGTAATTAATGAGGTCGAGCGTGGCCACGACATTCGCGCGCACCTTCTGGTCGCCGATAAGAAAGTTGTCGGCGCATGGTTAAGCATCGAAGGATCGGAAAGCGCTCCCAACATTTACGCGCTCAACGTGAACCCGCACAAACGAAACTAGTATTCGATGCGCACTATGTGTGCGATTGAAGTCGCGCCGCGATTGCTGGCTTCGGTTGGACGCCGACGATCTGATCGACCAGCTTGCCGTTTTTGAAAATGAGCAAGGTGGGAATGCTGCGAATATTGAATTGAGCCGCCGTGTGCGGATTTTCGTCAACGTTCAGTTTTGCGATTTTGTAACGCCCATCGGACTCAGCCGCCAACTGATCGAGAATCGGTGCGATCATGCGGCAGGGTCCACACCATTCGGCCCACGCATCAACCAACACCGGCCGCGATGAGGAAGCCTCGACGACGTCATGCGCAAACGTCGCGTCAGTGACTGTCTGCGGCCCATCGTCAGAAGTCGCACTCGAAGTTGGCAATGCGGCGCCGCATTTTCCGCAGACTGGTTGCTGCTGGGCGGCGGCGCGCTCATCAACGCGATTCCTGCTCCCGCATTTTTCACACGAAACTATAGGCATCGTTCTGGAAACCTCACGGAAACGTAGCCGGCCGATTCGCTTCGGCTTTTTCCGCCGTCGTGTGTTTTTCGAAATGTTTCAGAACGCGCTGCCATGCATCCTTCGCGGCTTCCGGGTTGTAGACTTCGGGCCGTGTATCGTTGAAGAACGCGTGATCGGCGTCGTAGCTGATGACCTCGACCGGCAATCCGAACTTTGCAGCCGCATCGCGCAAGCCCTTAACTTTTTCCGGATTAATCCAACTGTCACGCTCGCCTGCGATGAAAAGCGTCGGCACTTTCAATCGCTTCAAAACACTTTCTTCGGGGATGTCACCATAGAATGGCGCCGCGGCTTTCAATTCAGTAATGTCGCACGCCGCGCGCAGCGCGAACGTGCCGCCCATGCAAAAACCGTTGATGACGAATTGGTCGAAACCGTAAGTGTCACGTGCAGCATCCATTGCCTTTCGAATCGTCTCGATCCCGTCTTCAACCGCCAAGGCCTGCATTAGCGCCGAAGCTTCCGCAGTATCCTGGGCTACGCGCCCGCGAAAAAGATCGGGAGCCACACAGTTGTAACCTTCGCCTGCATAGCGACTGGCGAGGTCGCGTATGTGTTGATTGATGCCCCACCATTCGTGGATCAGGATGACCGCAGTGTTGGTATCGTGCTCTGGCCGATCGACATAGGCGGTAGTTGCTCCCTGCGTTGTATTCAACTCCAGGCTCGAAACGCGCATAGTTTCTCCTTCCAACTTCAGATTTCGATTCTCAGTTGTTTATTGGATTAATTATATTCAAAACGCGTCTAACAAAGTAATCATCAATGGTCACGATCAAAAACCATTCTTGTCAGCTTTAGCTTGTGATATAAGTTTGCCGCTTTCCGTAAGATCACTCGAGCGAGTCACGAATGTCATGAAAATTTATCTGCTCATTGCAAGCCTCCTGCTGATCGCGTTCTTTCCGGCGGCAACGAAAGTCGCGCCTGCCGACCTGATTTTCACCGGCGGCAACGTCTACACCGTCAATGCCCGGCAACCGCACGCCGAAGCCATCGCCGTGAAGGGCGATCGCATTGTCTACGTGGGTTCGAACGCCGGCGCGAAGCAGTATCAGGGCAAGAACACGCGCGTCATCGATCTCCACGGCGCGACTGTGGTGCCCGGTCTGACCGATGCGCACTATCACTTCATCGGCGTCGGCCAGCGCGAGATGAATCTAAACCTTGAAGGAATCACGAACCTTGAAGA
>DASXTE010000169.1:0-13391 GCA_036505595.1 Pyrinomonadaceae bacterium | reverse complement strand
GCGGACTATGCCTGCGATCGCTCAACCACCTGCGGTCCGAATGCGAACGTTGCGAACGTCATTCACATTCGTAGTCTGCCGACGCAAACATCGATTTATGATGCCGGTGGTGTGGAACGCGCGCGGGCGACCTTTGAGTACGACAACTACGCGAGCGACGCCAACCATGCGCCGTTGGTTTACCGCGCGAGCATCAGCGGGCTTGATTCCGCCTTCACGACGTCCTACACGACGCGCGGCAACGGCACCGCGACGACGCATTATCTGCTGGTCAATGGCTCGGTGACCGGCTCGATTACCGCCTACGCGCAATTCGATCAAGCGGGCAACGCCGTGAAAGTCATTGATGGGCGCGGTTATGCAACGAACTTTGATTTCAGTGATTGCTTTGGCGCGCCCGACGGCAATGCGCGCATCAACAGCGGCTCTACGGAATTGAACTCAGCCGGCCAGCACAGCTACGCATTTGCCACGAAGGTTACTAACGCGCTGAATCAATCGGCCTTCGCCCAGTTCGATTACTATCTCGGCCAGCCGGTGGATGGCGAGGACTTGAACGGCATAGTTGCGAGCGGTTATTACAACGACCTGCTCGATCGTCCGACGCAAGTACGCCGCGGGGTCGGCACTTCTGCGCAGAGCCAAACTACTTTCAGTTATGACGATGCGAACCGCCTCGTCACCAGCACCAGCGATCGCGACAGTTTCGGCGACAATCTTCTGGTGAGCAAAGTTCTCTACGACAAGCTGGGACGCACGACGGAGACACGGCAATACGAAGGCGGCACGAATTACATCGCGGCACAAACGCAGTACGACGCGCTCGGTCGCGCTTATCGAAAGTCGAATCCATTTCGTCCGTGGCTCAGTGAAACCGCGGTTTGGACTACCAGCGCCTTTGACGCGCTCGGTAGAGTCATTTCAGTGACTACCCCCGACAGCGCCGTTGTGACCAGCAGCTTCTACGGCAACACGGTTTCGGCCACCGATCAAGCCGGCAAGCAACGCAAAAGTGTCAGCGACGCGCTCGGTAGATTGACCAGCGTCTACGAAGATCCGGCGGGAGCGAATTATCAAACCATGTACAGTTACGACGTGCTTGGCGATCTAATCACCGTGAATCAGGGTGTGCAGACGCGCAGCTTCGCTTACGATTCATTGAAGCGATTGACGAGCGCGACGAATCCGGAGAGCGGCGCGGTCAGTTATTCTTACGACAATAACGGGAACCTGCTCACGCGCATCGACGCGCGCAGCATTACAACCACGATTGCTTACGATGCATTGAATCGTCCCACTGCGAAAACGTACAGTGACGGCACGCCGCGAAGCGATTTCTATTACGACGCGCAGACACTGCCTGGCGGCGCGCCTACATTCGATCGCGGCTACTCCACCGGCGCACTCGTCGCGGTGACTTACGGAGGCGGGAGCGCCGGGACCTATCGAGGCTATGACCCCTTGGGACGAGTCGTGCGACAGTATCAACAGACCGATTCGGTGAACTATCTGGTCGAGGCTGCTTACGCGCCGTGGGGAATGACCAGCGAAACGTATCCTGCCGTTACGGGTGCCGGCGATCGGCGTACGGTGACGTATGCCCCTGATTCGGCCGGCCGACTTGCTTCACTGAATAGCAACGCGACTACTTACGCGCCGGCTGCAAGTGTTTCGGGCATCGGCTACGCCTCGAGCAATGCGCTGAACACTGAAACCTACGGCAACAGTTTGATTCACGCCATCAGCTACAACAATCGCCTGCAACCAACAGAGATCAAGCTGGGCACGAGCGGCAATCCGACTTCAATTCTCTCGCTCGCCTACAACTACGGCACGACGAATAACAATGGGAATGTGCTGAGCGTGACTTACAACGGCGGCGGGCTGAGTTACACGCAAAGTTTCGGCTATGACACACTGAATCGACTTACCACTTCAAGCGAAAATGGCGGTGCAAGCTGGTCACAGACGAATGGTTATGATCAATATGGCAATCGCTGGATTGATCTTGGCGGCGGCAATCAGAGTCTGTATTTCAACACCAGTAACAATCGTATCAGTGGCTGGAGTTATGATTCATCCGGAGACTTACTTAACGATGGAGTTCACGCCTACGCGTATGACGCCGAGGGCAAAATCAAGACCGTCGATGCGGTTACAGCGTATGTTTATGACGGCGAAGGTCATCGGGTGAAGAAGCTCGTCGGCGAGAACACGCGGTTCATTTACGGCGTTGGCGGACAATTGATCACAGAGTTTGACGCGACAACTGGAAATCTCAAGAAGGAATATATTTACGGTGGAGCGACGGTCATCACCATTGAACCGACGGCGGTGAATTCGAACGGCACGCAGTACACAACCTCCGACTCGCTGGGTTCGCCGCGCGTGATTACAAACTCCAGTGCTTCTGTCGTCAGTCGTCACGATTACCTGCCTTATGGTGAAGAACTGGGAGCTGGTGTCGGAGGACGAACCACGGGAATGGGCTTTAGTGTTGCCGATGGTAATCGAAAGAAGTTCACCGGCTATGAGCGTGATACAGAAACAGGCCTCGATTTCGCGCAAGCGCGTTACTATTCATCAACGCAGGGTCGATTCAGCAGCCCGGATCCATTCCAAGGAAGCGCGACCGTCAGCAACCCTCAAACATTCAATCGCTATGTCTACTGTGGCAACAACCCAGTGAACTCATTTGATCCATCTGGCTTGAGTGGCGGTGCGATGTTTTCAATGAACAAGGCGGACGGAAGCGATTTGGGCGGAAAGCATTCCAGTTTCATCACGGAACTTGATGATGCCGAGAAAGATTACGAGCAGCGTCTGCAGAACACGCGAGATGAGATTGCGGCAAATAACGCGCTGGCTGCCGGTCAAGAAGATCTGGCCCGCGAATTTGTGAGTCATAACCCGGCCTTACGGGCGCTCGACGCGAATGGAGATGACGCAACGGACAGCTTCGTCGCCGGGTCGCAGAGTAGCGCTACAGGCTCGATGGATGCTTCGCAGCAGGATGCCTCACGGGGTGCAGCTATTGAGAGCCCCATCGTCATTCCCATCTCAGACAAGGTGAACTATGCGCGCCCCGATCCATATGGTGACGGTGAATGTGTTGCCTTTCCGAAAGCACTCGCCGAGGAGAATGGCATTTCCCTGGGTCAAGCGAAATACAATTGGTGGGCGGGCGCGAATGTGATGGAACATCTCGATACCATTAGGATGGGAACGGTAATAATTAGCGGTTTCGATGCAAATGGAAAATACAGGAGCTTAGACAAGGGAAACCATGCCGCGATTTTTCTTAAGGCATCCGCCGACGGAAAAGGGTTTTGGGTGTGGGAGCAGATCCATGGCACAATTCAAAAAAGAGAAATTCGCAATTCTAACGGCGGCTATTTTTCCAATCCGAATCGTTATGCGGTACTTGCAGTTATCACACCTAGTCGCGGCAGGGGTCGAAGGTAAGGCTTTACGATTTTTCAATGGATGAGATTTCTGGATCATGCTTGAGGAACGACACTTTTTAGCTACCACTCGTCGTGGGCTGGTCTGGACCGGCATATTCGTGGGGACAAGTCTTCTTGTGCTTTCGGTCGCGTGGACAAAACTGTCTCAAAACAGCAAAGTCCCCGCTTCTACGCCGAATAATATTGCCGCCGGCGCAACGACGCGCAGTCGTAATGAATCGACACGCGGAGAAGTCACAAAAATATGTTTCACCCGATCCAGTGCAATTTACCTGCGCGATCTCACAACCGGCCAAGAGAGACTCGTGCTGGAAAAGTCTGTCTTTCGCTCATCTTCGAATGGAGAAGAAGTGCGGCTTAATTATAGTCCGGCGTTATCTCCTGCCGGAGATGCCATTGCGTTTCATTATCAAACGGCTCCGTATGATGTAGATGGGACATTTAAGATACTCGACCTCAATTCTGGGAAAGTTCGAGATTTCTCCGAACTCGCCGGAACTAATAGTTCCGATCCTGAATGGTCGCCGGACGGCAGTCGAATCGCTTTTAAGCTGTTCAAGCCTGGGGCAATATTTAATGTTGGCATTCTGGATCTCGCGACCGGGAAGTGGCGCGATATTACTACGGAGCCGACGCTTGATCGCGACTTTGACGTTTGGCTTGACGGTTGGATGCCTGACGGCAAATCGATCATCTGTCATAACAGTGAATATCTCTATCGGCTGGCGCTTGATGGTAAAGTCCTTTTTAAGTTGCCGATTGAAAGCTTTTATGACAGAAGCTTGGTTTCGACTTCTACAAGATTTTCCTTGTCGGCAGACGGTACCCGACTTTTGTTTGCTTCAGGCGATCCTGACGACGCCGCTATTCTTGTTTACGACCTGAACCAAAAGTCGTTGTCCCGAGTCACGCCCAAAACGATTGACGCAACTGAGCCGCGATGGCTTCCGAGCGAAAAAGAAATCCTGTTTACCTGCTCGGAAAAGAACAAAACAGCAAAGACGTACAGCATCTGCAAGATCGGAGTTGACGGAAAAAGCCTAACCAAGATGGTGCAAAATGGACGTTATGCCTCCTACTCAACTAAGTAGTGCCTGGACCAACACTGCCTGGAGTTGCAACCCAACACAAAGCTTTGGCGAGATGGTGCGAGAGTACGCGGTAACCTGAATATAGCGCCAGGAACAATTATCGCGAATTTTGACGGAACTGGCAGATGGCCCGGTCTGTCGCCGGGAAATCATGCTTGTATTTACCTCTCTCAGGATGAAAAAGGCATCTGGGTTGTCGATCAGTGGAACGGATCAAACCCGACCAAAACGATAATTAAGCGACACATTGATTTTGACAACGGAAAGAAAGATCCGAACAACGGAAATAACTTCTGGGTCGTCATGAGTGTAATGCCGGATAAGTAACTTATGAACGAATCTATACCGAAGAATCGTGTTCGTTGGGCGATGACTCTTGCCGCCGTACTCTGCTCGCTTGTTGTAATCGTAGTGCTCGTGATCGCACCTAAGTTTTTAACGAGCTTACCAAGAGACGTTCCTCCACCCTCGCCGGGGCCATCCGAGAACTCAGCCGGACAAGATGCAACGAGTTATTTGCTTTGGACGCGCGGGTACCCGAGAGCCGTTCGGCTGGCGCAAGCGGTTCAAGATTTCAACGCCAGAGCAGCCCGCGACGAGGTCGGGCAAACGCAGCCGCCTTTGAAGGTTGAAGAAGTACTGGCCGCGATTCGCGGGTGGAGCATGGCCGAAGAGCCGATCGAGTCCTCAGCGTTCGCTGAGTTTCAAAAAATAGGCGCGAATGAAATAATGCCTCCAGGCTCATTTCTTGATTTCGGAAAGGACGCCGAAAACCGAAATGGCTACGACACGGAGGCTTGGAGCGTCTATATCTACATTCGGTTGGATAAGTATCCTCGTGATCAGGTCGGAATGCCAAGTTTCGTCCGGCTAGTGCGAATGCAATATATATCATCTACAAAGTCGAAGAGTAAGCTCGTCGGCGAGAACACGCGATTCACTTACGGCATCGGCGGCGAGTGATTGCCGAGTTTGACGGCTCGACCGGCAGTCCGCCGTCAACGCCAACGGCACCCAATACACCACAGCCGACAATCTAGGTTCGCCGCGTGTGATTACAAACTCAAGTGCTTCTGTCATTAGTCGTCATGACTACATGCCGTTTGGTACAGAGCTTGGTGCTGGTGTCGGTGGTCGCAGCTGGGATGGGCTTCAGCAACAGCGGCGACAGTAACCGAAAGAAATTCAGAGGCTATGAACGAGACACCGAAACGGTCCACGAAGTCACGTAGCTTGGTGGTTTCAGTGGCCTTACCTGACGGGCGGGCTTCTGACGCGCACTAGCTAACTGCCAGGATTGAATCTGATGTCGGAGTAATCGGCATGGCAGGAATTGAGCTGCCGACGTAATCGTTTTGATTTCGTTTTAAGCGCGTGACGCCTGGGCGAATCTTTCCCGCTTCGCAGGCCGCGATAAATGCAGCCACCACGCGCGCGTCGTAACGCGTCCCGACGAAGCTCTTCAAGCGTGTCAAAGCCGCTTCAAGTTCCATCGCCGCCTGATACGGCCGCTCAGTGGTCATCGCATCGAAGGTGTCCGCAACGGACACGATGCGCGCCTGCATCGGGATTTCGTCGCCCTTCAAGCCTTGCGGATAGCCCTGACCATTGATCATTTCGTGATGCATGTACATGCCTGGCAGGAACTCGCGCATCGCCGGAATCTGCGACATGATCTTGTAGCCCTTCTGCGGATGCGTCTTCATAATCTCGAATTCCTGATCGTCGAGGGCGGAAGGCTTCTTCAGAATTCGATCGTCAATTCCGATCTTGCCGACGTCGTGGAGCAACGCGCTGACGCGAACCTTCTCTATCTCTTCTTCATTCAAGCCGAGACCTTCAGCAGTCGCCACAGAAAATCGCGACACGCGCTCTGAGTGCCCGCGGGTGTACGGGTCCTTGCCATCGATGGCGGCAGCCAGGGCTTTGACCGTGCCCAGAAAGAGTTCGTGATTTTCGTCAGCCGAGCGTTGCAAATCCTGTACGAAGCGCTCAATTCGATCCGTCATTTGGTTGAACGAAGATCCGAGCTCGCCCAGTTCCGTGCCACCATGGACCTTAACGCGTTGAGAAAAATCGCCGCCGGCAATGCGCGTCGCGCCGGCCGCCAGCTCGCGCACCGGACGGGTCAACTTCTGGGCGAAGTAGAATCCACATAACAACGCGAGTGTCGCGGCCAACAAACTGACGAAGAGAACCTGATCGCGCATGTCGCGCACGGATCGGAGAGCCGCTGACTCGTCTTGAATCGCAATGACGCCGAGCAATGAATTGTGATCCAGCTCGGCCGTTGCGTACGAGCCGAGCATTGAAACTGATTTACCATCGCGCTCCAGCGCAAACGGAGAAAGCGCCGATTGCACCTGGGAACCTGTCTCGAGCCAATCCTGGACCACTTTCAAATCCGTCATGGGACGTTCAGCGAATGCGACCGCAGCATCAGGATGAGCAACGGCTTTGCCGTTTTGATCGACGACGAACACGACTGGAAGTCCAGCGTCGAGTAATTCCCGCGCGCTTTTCGAAGACGACGATTGAACTGTCCTGAAGGCTTCCTGAAATGAAACGACCGCGACCACTGCGGCGACGATCTGATCGCCATCCATCACCGGCGCGGCTATCGTCAAACCCATCTCCTGACCGGAACGAATGATTTGGGGCCGGCCCACGATCACGCCACGAGCGCTCATGCGCGCGAGCACATCGGCGATGCGCTGATCTACTTCTTCCTTGCGAATCACGTCGGGCTGAAACGCGCGGTGAATTTCACCTTTGACCGGGCAAATCGCCAGCGCGATCAAGTTGGGATCATCCTGAAGCGTGCGCTGTAAACGTTGGTCTGACCCGGCATCCGTCAGTGAGTGAATTCCTCCCGCGATTTCGAAAGCGCGCGCCAGTCCGCTGACAACGTCGCGATAGCGTTGACCGTACAACTCGATTTGCCGCGCCTTGCCCTGCACCAATTGCGCCTGGTACCGGCCTTCGATCGCGCGCAGCTCTTCCGCGCTGCGGCGCGACACCATTGTGCCGGCGACGATGAGCGGCAAAAGGCCAACCAGCAGCAAGACTGCCAGCACCACATACAGCAGACGAATTCGGCGAAGACGTTCGAACACAAAGAAGGTTGCGTAGCTGATTTGAACCCGAAAGACGTGAGGCCAGACAGTCCGAGGGCGCGGACGAGGCTCGGTCGAGCCTCCTTCTAGAGATTAGTTGCTCGAGTCGCCCTGTGTCAACAGTTTGGCCATTCTTTAACTGCTGAAATAGCTTGAATTAAGCTCAATAACCGGTCGATTGGCGCTTCGGCGTTCGCGTCAGGCAGTGAAATTCATCAATCGGGCGGCTCATCGTGCGATACTTTCTCAACTTGCCTGCGGCGGCCGGCGTCTAAAGTTTGAGCGCACAAGCTGTTTCGGGTGCGCGGCATTTGGACGGCTTCGCCACCGGGCGACGCGAACCGAATGGAGACGGTCACGACTGACGAACAGATGGTTGAACGTGCCTTGTCCGGGGACCCGGAGGCGTTCGGCGAGATTGTGCGCCGCTGGGAGCGTCGCATCTTTGCGCTGTCGTTCGGAATGCTTGGCCGCGAGGACGACGCTCGCGACGCGACGCAGGAAACGTTTCTGGCAGCGTTCCGAAACCTGCGTGGCTTTCGCGGTGAAGCAAAAGTTTCGTCGTGGCTGCATCGCATCGCCGTTAATCAATGCATCACGCGACAGCGGCGCGCGAAGGTCAGGAGCGAGACGGCGCTTGAAGATGAAGCCGAAAAGAACGCCGCGGTCTTTGCTTTACCGGCAGATGTTTCGCCGGCGCGCGCGGCGGAGTACCAGGAGGTCAGCGTCGCAGTTCGGAAGGCTGTCTGTGCGTTGCCGCCGGACTTGCGACAAGTTGTGGTGATGAAAGAATTCGAAGAGTTGACGTTTCAGGAAATATCGGACGTGCTCGGCGTGCCGTTGAGCACAGTCAAGAGCCGGCTCTACACGGCGCTAAGACAGTTACAAATGCGCTTGCAGAAATTCGGCGAAGCGAAGGCGTAGTTATGAAAGAGGATGTCATGCAGAACGTAAACGAGCGACCGGTTTGTCATCGAGCTGAGGACCTGGTGACTTACCTGTACGGCGAAGCCACGGTCGAAGAAGCGCGCGACTTCGCCGGCCACATGCAGCGGTGCGACGCTTGCCGCGCTGAATTCACGGTGTTCAATTCTGTCCACGATTCGATCGTGGCGTGGCGCAACGAAGCGCTTGGACAGATGGTGTCGCCGGCGACTGCGACAGAGACTGCGTTCGTCCCATCCCAGGTGGTGCAGCATGTACGGAAACTATCAGCGCTTGCGGCGTTGCGCGAGTTCTTCACCGTTTCGCCGCTGTGGATGCGCGGCGCGACGGCGTTTGCGGGCCTGCTCCTGTGCGCGTTAATCGTGTTCGCCGTTTCACGTTTGTGGCAAAAACCGGTTCAGGTGGTAAAGGACAATGGCGCGCCAGCTTACTCGCGGGAACAGTTTGAGAAAGAAGTACAAAAGCAAGTTAATGAAAGAGTCGCCAGTCTCACCAGAGATCGTGAACAGAAAGGCGAGGTTACGAATCCGGTTCCGCGGATAAATAGCGACGCGACCCATCGTGTGCGATCGAAGACTCAGCAGTCTGCGAAACTAACTCGTGAAGAGCGCGTTCAACTTGCGGCAGATTTGGGTTTGATTCCGGGACGCGAGGAAGATGTTCCGTTCGTGCTGCCGGACGAACCTAATCAATAAGATGATCACGAAAGATGGTGCAATCATGAAACAAGCCCCGATTACAATTCTCAAGTTCGCAATCGTCGCAGCGTTGCTCCTGACAGTCAGCGCCGGAGCTAACGCACAGACGCCGCCGCAACAACCTTCCGGCGATGCCGGGCAGGTGCAGGCGCAGACCAATCAAGCCGAACAAATGTTGGGTGCGCTGAATCTCACACCCGATCAGATTCAAAAGATTCGTGGGATCAATGCTGAGCTGCGTGAAGAGCGCCAGGCCGCGAACTTCAGGTTACGAATGGCCCAGCGAGCGCTGACCGAAGCGATTCAATCGCCAACTCCTGACGAAGCACTAATCGCGCAACGTTCGAAGGATGTCGCCGACGCACAGGCAAACACGATTCGGCTGCGATCGCTAACTGAAGCGCGGGTCCTGCAAGTTCTCACGCCGGAGCAGAGAGTAAGACTGCGCGAGCTGCGACAGCCGGCGATGTTGCGACGCGGCGGCAACCAGCAACAACAGCCGCGTATGCTTGACCGCCGTCAGAACGCACTCCAACGGAATCAAAATCCCAACGCGCCACTCAATCCCCGGCAGCAGCGCAGACTGATGCGGCAACAGCAGCAGCAACAGCGAAAGCCTTAGCAGAAGACTTCGAGCGCAACCAATTCAAAGGCCGGCCCGCGCCAGCGCGCCGGCCTTTTCTTCAACAACAGCCTTTCTTCAAGAGCAGGACGAGACGGTCACGGCGATGCACTAGTCTGTCAGAAAACAGTTATTGACTCTTGCAAGAAGCGAGACTAGTATCCGGCGCACTCAATAAGTTTGAGCAAAGGCTGAATCCCGAGCCTGCTTCAACGACTCCCGAATCCAGCCGAAAAACGGAATCCTTTGATAGGTCCTTTTCCCGACAGAAGAGACCAATGGCCCGCTTACATCAACAGAATTGCGCTTCGACGCAGCGCTTTAACAAAAGAGGATCCTGATCATGAAAACAAGGAAACAACAACTAGCTGTTTTATCGACTGCGGTTGCATTGGCGTTAATGATAATGCTCGTACCAAGCGCGGCTGCGCAGACGAATACGTTTCCCAGCAGCGGTAACGTCGGAGTTGGCACGACCGCCCCGACCTACAAGTTGCAAATTAATGGTAGCGGGGATAGCACCGGAAATAGTGTCTTGGTAACCGACAGTAACACTTTGACGACAGCGGTCGATATCGCGAATACATCTTCCGGCGCCAAAACATGGCGGCTTCAATCCGTGGGCAGTAGTGTCAGTGGCAGGGTGGGGAATTTTGAACTCGTCGAACTCGGATCAAATCTCAAAGCGTTCGTCGTACAGCCCGGTGGGAACGTCGGCATTGGCACAACAAATCCTGCTCAATACTCCCTGTTGCATTTGTATTCTACGGCAAATACCGGAACGGGCTTGCGCATCGAGAACGCGGATACTGGAGGTCGAGGTTTTCGACTGTTGTCAACTGGCTCAGCAAACACTGGCGGCGCAGGCAAGTTTCACATTTATGACGAAAACGCCTCAGCTTTCCGACTGTCAATTGATTCGTCCGGCAACGTCGGTATCGGCACGACGAGTCCAGGATCGAAACTTCATGTCGCCAGCGCCAATACCACAACCCAAGCGGTAATGGCCGTAAGCGACAGTGCTGGCGCCGCCGGAAACTTTGCCTATTTATGGTCCGGTTGGTCGGGTGGAACACCCAACGCACCGGCGGTAGTCTGGGGCCTCAGCAACGATCTACGTTTTGGCACGGGCACGACTGACTTTCTCGGTACAGGTTTTTCGGAAAAGCTGAGAATTACAAGTAGCGGCAGCGTCGGCATCGGTACCAGCAATCCTCAGTATAAACTCGATGTTGCGGGCAACATCAACTCCAGCGCCACCATCACGGGCAACAATATAGTAGCCAAATACCAGGACGTGGCCGAATGGGTGCCGTCGACTGAACAACTTTCCGCCGGCACGGTTGTAGTTCTCGATCCCGCGAAATCAAATCAAGTAATCGAATCAACGCGAGCTTACGACACGAGTGTCGCGGGCGTGATTTCTGAACGACCGGGCATTGCTTTGGGTGAAGGCGGCGAAGGCAAAGTGCTGGTTGCCACGACCGGCAGAGTCCGCGTGAAAGTTGATGCGACTCGCGCGCCGATTCGCATTGGGGATTTACTGGTGACTAGTGACATTTCCGGCGTGGCAATGAAGTCCGAGCCGGTAAATCTAAGCGGCGTCCAGATTCATCGTCCAGGCACTTTGATTGGCAAGGCACTCGAGCCGTTAGAAAAAGGTTCGAGCACAATTCTGGTGCTGCTGAGTTTGCAGTGAAAGGAAAACTGATGTCGAAAAACTTCAAGTCGCTGGTACTCGGTATCGCGATTCTCTTCGTACTCGTTTGCGTGACGCTTGTCCTAGCAATTACCGGCAAAAACTCCGCGCAAAACGCCGCCAGCCTGCGCGGCCCAATAGAAAACATGCGCTTCACACTCTACGCGAGTGGAATTTATCCAACACAGACTCAGGTCAAGGCCGGAAATGCGCTCATCGCGGTAGAAGACCGCACCCACAATAGCTCCGGTATTGCGGTGCAGAGAGAGACAGGACAAGGAGCTTCAGAAGTCGGCAGGGTGAAAACCGTCAACCAGTCTCGCGGCCGTGCGCTGCTGCGCTTGGAGCCGGGACGTTATGTTGTATTCGACATCACTCGACCAGCAAATCGTGCCGAACTTCTCGTTGAACCCTAATCAATAATACCGAGATGAAATTCAAAGCCACGCTCATTACATGTTTCGGTCTGCTGTTTTTCGTTGCCTGCTGGTCGGTCTCTTTCGCTCAACAAAACCAGTACGACAAGGCCACGCCGCCCCAACACGCCGCAGGTGTGTCACCGCTTGGAAGCTACACTTCGGTGGACTTTGGCACCGTGAACCTGAGTAATGGGTCACTTAGCTTAAAGTTTCCAATCGGTAGCGTCGGCGGACGTGGCTTTCAGTTACCTTTGACGCTTAATTGGAACAGCAAGCTGTGGTCGGGCTCGACTGATACAGACGAAGATCAGGATGGTTCGATCAAGACAGTAGCCTTTGCGGACTTCGGGCGGTCGGACGACTTTGTCAGCTTTTTCAACCGAGTCGAACCCGGTTGGACAGTAGGCTTTGCGCCCACGCTTGTTGCGCGGATAGTACGAATCAACTTCACGAACCTGCAACCGCAAGGCCCCTGCTATCACTTCACTCTGCCCAAACTAACGCTGATACTCCCCGACAAAGGTGAAATCGAATTTAGAGATGATGCCTACGATGGCATGCCGTTGGCCAGCGATTGTGGCGGTTATCTTTCAGCCAGCCGCGGTCGCAGGTGGCATGCGACAGATGGCTCGGGCATGATTTTCATCAACGATGTGAATGATGGAGTTGCAAGCTATAACACGAGTGGAGTAGTCATCACTGCCGATGGCATGCGATATCACTTTACGGGCGAACTTTGCGATTCGATCACTGACCGCAACGGCAACCAGATTACGTTCCACTACAATGGTTACGACGTAGAGATTACCGATCAGTTGGGCCGCGTTACGCTGGTGCAGCACAACGTCGCGGACCCGCAGAACCCCGCCATAACGCTGGGGCTGCTAGTCACGCTGCCGGGGTACGGACAAAGTCGCTACTACAAAATCAAGGGTGGGGCGATGAATCAGCATTACCGGTCTGACACTAGTCCCACACTCCCGGTGATCACTGGAGACTACGATCCGCTGAGTAATGGCTACGGATGGGGAACCGCGACCAGATTATTTGAGTTATCCTACGGGCGGTATGCGCAACGCATCGACAATCGGTCCGTAGTCACCGAACTGGTCCTGCCGGACAATCGCTCGGTGCATTTCCGTTATAACGAATATGGAGAGGTCGCCGAGGTCGAGACGCCGACTGGCGGAAAAGTGTGGTACGACTACGACTATGTCGGCGACTTCGCGGCGGGCGAGTCACCCGTCTGGGAAACTGGCGGGGACCTGCATACGCGAGTTTTTGTTGACCGCGGTGTGCTTACTCGCCGAACGTTTCCCGATGGAGTCAACCTG
>DASXTE010000168.1:0-2015 GCA_036505595.1 Pyrinomonadaceae bacterium | reverse complement strand
AGAGCTGCCTGGTCCGCAGCGTCCAGACGCTTCTTCAGCCGCTCGACCTCCGCATCTGCGCCGGCAATCGCCGTTTCCAGCCGTGCATGGTTGGCCGCGAGCTGATCCAGTTGTTTTTGAATGCGCAGCTTTTCGTTTTCGAGCTGTTTCCGTCGCTGTTCGCGCACCTCCTCAGGATGCGTCGAACCGTATCCTGCGACTGCACGGTCAATATTCTCGGGCTTCAATGCATAGTCAATTTCTTCCGCGCGTGACTGCAAATCGGCCTGCTGCGCTTCCACCTCGCGCAACTGTTTCCACAAATCAGCCGAACGCTGCTCTGCTCGCGACAAACGTTCGAGATCGACAAGTGTCCGCTGCGACTGCTCCATCGAGTTTATCTTGCCGGTGAGCTGATTAACCTGCGTCGAGAGATCGCGAATCGTCTTTTTCATCGCTTCGGGATCGTCGGAGGTTGTTGGTGTCGCGCTGGTTTCTTCTGTCGAAGTATTTGAGTTGGCGTTCGCCTCGTCTGACGACGGTTGGTAAATTGCCGGATTTGTAATTCGCGGCGCGCTGGGACGTCGCGCCCGGTGCCGGCGTCGTCGCCGTTGCGCACTTGAGTCGATAAGAATCAGACCAATCAGGCACACAGAGACAAATAAGATAACGAATCGACGAATTGATTTTGATCCCATGACCAACTCCCTTGAAAACAATGATGCCGCCGCCGCGAATCGCGCTGCCTCGCGTCAGAACGGCGAGCGGTAGCGACCCGATCATGTCCCAACCTGAGTCTATGATCCAGTCGCTACCGCTCCGGTTCTGACACTACCCAGGTTGAATCTGAAAACTAATGTCCATCGCCCGCACCGATTGTGTCAACGAGTCGACGCGAATCAAGTCTGCGCCGGCTTCTGCAAACGCGCGCACATTCCCGATGGTCACCGCGCCAGAAACCAGGATCGAAGCCGTTGGCGAAAGCTCCCGAGCCCTCTTGACCAAGTCCGTAGCCACTGCGACATCGTTTGCTTCGATTGACAGCGCATCTGCGCCACTTCCAACAGCATCCTTCACGTCACGTTCGCTCGTCACCTCTACTTCAATCTTGTGCAAGTGGCCAATCTTTTCACGCGTCGATTTCACTGTGGTTCCAACTCCTCCCGCCAGCGCGGCGTGATTCGCCTTGATGAACACGCCGTCGTCCAATCCGTAGCGCCCGTTGACGCCCCCGCCGAGCAGCACTGCGTACTTCTCAAGCATGCGCAGCCCCGGTGTCGTTTTGCGCGTGTCGGCGATCTTCGCCTTCGTCCCATCGACGGCTTTGACAAACTCACGCGTGCGCGTTGCCACGCCTGAAAGATGTTGCATCAGATTCAGCGCAACGCGTTCACCGGCGAGCAGCACATCCGCAAAACCGCTGGTGCGCCCGATGACTTTGCCCGCTTCGACTTCTTCGCCATCAGCGACAAATGCCTCAATCTGCTGCTGCGGATCGAGCGTGATGAAAACCTCTTCTGCCGCTTCGAGACCGGCGACGACCATCTTCTCGCCCGCGACGAATCTTCCTTTCGCGCGCACATTGCGCGACAGAACAGTTTGCGTCGTAATGTCGCCGCGGCCGAGATCCTCGCGCAGAAACAGACCAATGCTGGAGTACAGCGCTCCTTCGTCAAGCCAGTTCACGACAACGCCTCCAGCATTTGCTGAAGCGCTGCGTTCCGTTGCGCTATATCCGCGACTCGCGCGCGCAACTCATCGACCTTTTCCGCCGGCGCGCGCTGCACAAACTCCGCGTTGCCGAGCTGCGCCTCGAGCTTCGCCGCCTCTTTTTGCAACTTCTCTTTCTCGCGAGTCAGCCGCGCTCGCTCGTGCGCAAAATCGATCAAGCCTTCGAGCGGCACGGCGACTTCTGCCCCTCCCGCGAGTACGGCCCGCGCGGCGGCTTTTGGCATTTCCGAAGTTCCGTTGATCGAAATCTCTTTCGCCCGTGTCAGCCGCGCAATTTGATCCGTGCTAGCCGAAAAGACCGATTG
>DASXTE010000167.1:0-14946 GCA_036505595.1 Pyrinomonadaceae bacterium | reverse complement strand
CGCGATCTTGCCGTTAACTTCCGCGTCGAGAAACGCGTCGGTGGTCATGTTACGCTTTTTCGCTTCTGCCGTGATCAGCATCGAGCTGATGCGCGCGTCCACGGCGCGCTGACGCGCTTCGCGAATTGCTTTTTCGCGATCCTGATAGAAATCGTGCAGATAGAGATCGGGATCGTTCAAAATCGTTTCGGACACGACGGGTTCAATGTCGCTTGCGGTAAAGCTCGTGTCATTGACGATGGCGAGCGTGGGTGAATTTGAGGTTGGCGCGGGCGCGGGTGTGGGCGCAGGCTGGGCAGCCGCTTCGTCTGGTTTGGTCGGTGCAGCCTGTTTCGAGGTCGTTCGTGCGGCGGAGCGAGCGCGTCGTTTCTGCGCTACGGCGCTGCAGCACATCACCAGCGCAAGTAACAAAACAAAAGGGGATTTGCGATTCATAAAGTGCATCTTTCTAACTGCGGGGCAAGTTGTCAACCCCGATTTGTTGTGGCTACGCCGGCAAGCTTGCTCACCGTCTCAAGCGTATCAATTTCGCCGGCCGTCTTATCGGGACGGAGTCTTACGATGCGCGGAAAGCGCAAAGCGTAACCGCTCTTGTGCCGATTTGATGGCTGAACGCGGTCGAAAGTTACTTCGATGACAACCGTCGGTTCGACCAGCCGCACGCGGCCATGCGCATATTCCTGAAGCGTGTGCGCGCGAAACCATTCAGTCATCTCGGCGATTTCGGCGTCGGTCAAACCGGAATAGGCTTTGCCGATGTTCAGCAGCTCCGAGTCATCTTCTGCGCGACGGACTGCGAATGTGTAGTCGGAAAGCACGCTGCGGCGTTTGCCGTGTCCGAGCTCGACTGCGGTGACGACAACGTCCAATGTTGCCAGGGCCTTCTTCAATTTCAACCATTCCCGTCCGCGCCGGCCGGGTTTGTACGAAGAAGCGGGGTCTTTGATCATCAAACCTTCATTTCCACGCGCGCGAGCAGCGTCGAACTCATCATCGAGGGCAGCGACGTCTTTGAAGACGGTCGCTTTCGATAAACGCACAGCGCCCACATCCGTCCCTACGATTTCGTGCAAGCGCGCGCGTCGGGTGCGCAGCGGCTCATCAATCAAGACCTTGCCGCTCGCGTACAGAACATCCCAGGCAACGAAAACGACTGGCGCCGCTGCCAGCAGCTCACGGCTGATCATTTTGCGGCCCAGACGCTTTTGCAGATCCGCGAACGGCAGAATTTCTTCGCCGCGTGCAGTGATTATCTCGCCGTCGATAATGACGTCGGTCGGCAGCGCAGCGAGCGGCGCATTAAGTTCCGGAAATCGCGCCGAGATTTCATCGAGTGTGCGCGAGTAGATGGCGACGCGACCGCCCTGTACGTGCGCCTGTGCCCGTATCCCGTCGAATTTATCTTCGACAAAAAATTCTTCAGGCATCGTGCGCGCGATGTCCGCCAGGTCAGACGCGGGAGTCGCGAGCATGAACTTTAAGGGATGAAACAAGCGCATCTCGACTTCGCGCAGCGTGCCGGAGCGGGCGCGCACCGCGGCTTTGCCAATGTCGCCGCGCAACATGTTGGCAAGCGAAACTTCCGCGAGTGGCCGTTTGAAAGCGCGCGCGATTGCGTCTTCGACGAGACCTTCGCGCAAGCCAATGCGCAAATCTCCCGACAAGAGTTTGACCAGATACTTTGCTTCCAGTGGAGTCGCTGCTGACAACACGCGAATCAGCATCTCTGTCTTCGCGTTCTTGCCGCGGGTGCCGCTTAACTGCACCAGCAGATTTTCGGTTTCCGCGAGGCTGAGACTCGGGTTGTTCGCAGCTTTCGCTTCAGTGAACATCTCAAACGCGACGTCGCCGGCATCGCCCCAACGTGCGTATCGCGCGCCGAGATCGGCGGGCAAATCCGTCGCGGCAATCAAAGCTTCGCTGATGATGCTGCCACCCACGTTCGTCGTCCGGGCGTCGTGCAAAGCGAATACTTGCCCGGCGAAATAACGCGCGGCACGCGCTAAATCCTCATCGGAAAGCTGCTGAAAATATTCGCCGAGCAGCGCTGCCTTTTCGAGCTTCTTGGTGGTCGCAGCGACCTTTTCGGCCGTGCGCGCGAACTGCTCGAGTGAATTCGGTGGAAAAACCGCGGCGATGTTCATAAGGCTGATTGATCTTCCGGTAGCTGCCGTCAAAACTCAAATGCCTGACGGCGAGCGTTATTTGCCGGTGGGAATATTTCCTTCTACGTGTGGATACAAGCGCGAGTAATGCAGTCCGGGATGTCGTTTGCCGTAGCGCGCGGGAATGTCTTGGGTCCAGTCGCTTGGCAATGTCAGCGAAAACAAAACTAAAGCCGCCAGTATGCTTCTCCTGATCCAGAGCTGGCGCGAGTTTGGTGGCGCTGTTGTCCCGTGTGGCGCGTGAGCGTGTCGCTTGTTTCGAGAGAACCAGAAAAGCAGGAATGCGCCGAGCACGGTCATGAAGATGTTAAGCGCCTGACCGGTAGCGATACCCAGAAGCGTTGTTGGGTACTCGCGAAAAAGATCGACGAATATTCTCAGAAACGCGTACCAGAAAATGAAGTGAGCGGCGACAATGCCGCGCGAAGGTTTGGTTCTTCGAATTAGCAACAGCAACCCGAGAACAAGAAAATTCTTCGCGCCATCGTAAAGGACGACCGGGTGCCGAAAACCACCGGCGTCGGGAAACTGAACTGCCCAGCAGATGTTGGTGACGCTGCCGACGATTTGTCCATCGATAAAATTTCCGATGCGTCCCATCGCCATCAAGTAACTGCCGGGAATGACCAATTCGTCGGCGATCGTTAAGAAGCTCTTCGCGTGAATGCGACAAAAGAGTCCCATCGCCAGGACAACGCCGAGCAAAACTCCGTGCGTGCTCATGCCGCCGAGCCAGGCCGCCGGCATTTGCGCGAGATGCTGCCTATAGTACGGCCACTCGTAGAACAAAACCTCGACAATTCGCCCGCCGACCAGGACGCCGACGGCAATGTAAATTGTGAGCGAATAGACCTCGGCGGACGCCAGTCCCACACGCTTGCGCACTCGCTTGAACCAGAAGAATATCGAGAGAAATCCGAGAGAATAGCTCAGTCCATAAAACCACAGGTACACTCCGCCGATCTGGCCGATAATCGGATCGATTCTATGGATGTAGGGGCCGCAAATACCCAAGGGAAATCCAACCGCGAGTTGCTCGTCAGCGCCGGAGTGTAACACCGACAGCTTGTTGGCTGCGGATGGAATCAGACCAGCAGTCTGTACGTGCCGCTTGCGTCCGCGTTACAATCCGAATCGCACGCCCGAGCGTCTAACTGTCGGGCGTCTCATATCCATGTATTTACTAATTCTCGATTCTTTGGGCAACTCGGAACTGCTGCTGATTCTCGCGGCGGCGCTAATTTTCTTCGGGCCACGGCGCCTGCCACAATTGGGACGGCAACTGGGCAAGAGTCTGGGCGAGTTTCGCCACGCGTCGGAGGATTTCAAACGGACTTGGGAAAGGGAAGTCAACCTCGACAATTTCGAGAAAGGCCTGGAGCCCGAGAAAAATTTTCTGAGCAATGCGTCGGATCGGATTCGCGCCGCGCGTGAAGCCGCCGCGCGCGAGTTGAATCCATTCGAATCAGAAAACAAAACCGCTGCGCCAGCCGTTACGCCGGTCGAGGCAGAACTCGTCGAACCGCGTAACGCGACGCCAACGCCTGAGCCACCGGCGACTGATCAGCCGAAACACGAATGGCTTTAATGAGTGTTACAGAACCGCGAGCGATAGCGAGCGGGTGCAAAAGCTCACGTTGACTGCAGGATCCGCTCGCTACGGCTCGCGGTTCTGAAACAAAATGCCCAGCCTGCGCTTACTCAAGAAATCTGAAAAGAAGGAAGCCCGCGACGAAGAACTCGGCGGGCAGATGTCTTTTCTCGAACATCTGGACGAATTGCGCACGCGTCTGATTCGCAGCATCGTCTTCGTGTTTGTCGCGGCTTCGCTTGCATGGTTTGTTTCAGATCGCATCTACAACTTTCTCGCGCGACCGGTGCAGCGAGCGCTTGCCGAAGCGCAACAGCAAAGACAAGTGACGCTCGTCGGATTAAATGGGCAGGTCTCAACTGTTCCATTGAATTTACTCAAACAGAACGACAAGGTGCGTTTTGTTTTTCCGGAAGCAAAACGACTCGGCCCGGTTTCGATTCCGGCCGGCACTTCAGTCGTCGCGCGGGTGGACAAAGACAGCCAGGGCAACATCGGTCTGTTCACCGACGAGCCTTTGACCGCTGGAAATGACCTGGTGCCGAAAGACGTGCGTCTGCCGGTTGACCTAAATAAAGGTTACGCTACGCTCACCGATCCCAATGACAAACTAATCGTGACTACCGCGCTCGAGCCGTTTGCGATTTACGTGAAAGTTTCTCTGTACACCGCGATCGCGATCTCTGTGCCGTTCATTCTTTGGCAGATTTGGGCTTTCGTTGCTCCCGGTCTCTATCCACACGAACGAAAATACGTGACGCCGTTCATCACGCTGTCGAGCGTCTTTTTTGTGCTTGGCGCGGCAACTGCTTACTACGTAATTTTTCCGCCCGCCGCGAAGTACCTCCTGGGGATAGGCGAGGATTTCCGCTTGCTGTTGAAGGCAGACGACTACTTCGATTTCATTATCCTGCTGATGCTGGGAATGGGATTAGTGGCCCAGATGCCGGCAATTACTTATGTGCTGGCGCGCATCGGGGTGGTGACGGCACGGTGGATGGTTAAGACGTGGCGCATCGCGATGATCGTAATTTTGGTCCTCGCCGCGGTAATCTCGCCGACCAACGACATTCCGAATATGCTTCTGTTCGCCCTGCCGATGCTGGTGCTGTACGTAATTTCGATTTTGGTGGCGTGGATCAGCGGACGACCACGGAAGACGGCATGAGTTCTAATTGCTCGGCGCGGTTGCCGGTTGGGTTGTCCGGCGACGACTCAGTCCGGCGGTTTGCAGCAAGCTCATCGTGCCCATGTAGCCATAGCCGAAGCAAAACAGCAGCAGGAAAATGATCGGACCCCACATGTGCATCTTCACCGCGTAAGCGATCGCCAGCACGAAGTAAATCGCAAAACTGAGTTCAAGCAATGGCAGCCAGCCATGCTTGCGTTTGTACTTCTTGCGCTTCCACGACTCGTCGTCAGTCTTTTCCACCCGATACTTGGGTGTGCGCACGAAGTCTGACTTGACACCGGCGAACGCTTCCAAAACTGCGCGCGCGTTCGAGAACGCCAGGCCAATTCCCAATCCCATCACCAGCGGCAGGTGCAGCAGGCGTTTGCGTGTACGATCGAGATACCAAACGGCGCTGCCATAAAACAGCACAACCGAAACGGTCGAAAAGAAAAGCAGCGGCACATCCAAGACCATCAGTTGGTACAGACCCTGGTTGTAACGGACCAGCAGCAGTGGGAACTGCAGGAAGCTGGCGACAATCATCAGCGGGTAACTGACATTGCCGGTGAGGCGGAAGAACATTTCGAGCTTCACGCGCAGCGGCAACGGCGCGTGCCAAATGCGACGGTACAGCTTGAACCAGACTTGCAGAACGCCTTTTGCCCAACGGCGCTGCTGTGCTTTGAAGGCGTTGATCTCAACGGGAACCTCGGCCGGGGCTTCCTCATCAAGCAGGTACACAAAACGCCAACCCATCAACTGCGCGCGAAAACTAAGATCGGTGTCTTCGGTCAGCGTGTCGTGTTGCCAGCCCCCGCTCAACTCGATCGCTTCACGTCGCCACATCCCTGCGGTTCCATTGAAATTGAAAAAGCCACCTGTGCGATTCCGGGTTGTCTGCTCAACCACGAAATGCCCGTCGAGCATGATCGTTTGCAGGCGCGTCAGCAGATTGTATGAACCATTGATATGCGCCCAGCGCATTTGCGCGCAGCCCACCGTTGGATCGGTGAAGAAGTGAACCAGCTTGTGCAGGAAATCAGGCTTCGGCACGAAGTCAGCATCGAAGATTGCGATCAGCTTTCCCTTCGCGGTCTTCATCCCATTCTCGAGCGCGCCCGCTTTGAAGCCGGTGCGATCGTCGCGATGAATGTAGTGAATGTCGAAACCTTGCGCCGCGTATTTTGCCACGGTCGCCTGCGCGATCTTCACTGTCTCGTCCGTGGAATCGTCGAGGACCTGAATTTCGATGCGGTCTCGTGGATAGTCAATTTCGGTGACCGCCTTCACCAGCCGCTCGACGACATACATCTCGTTAAAGAGCGGAAGCTGCACGGTCACGAACGGCAACTCACTTTCCGCAAACTCGCCTTTGGGTTTCGGCGGAAATTTCGCGTAGCGCCAGAACTCGCTGACTTGCTTTACGCGGTAAACACCATAAATCGCCAGCACCGTCAGGATGCCGAAATAAATGATCAGCACTGTCCAATCGAACGCGTCGAGTTGATAGAGCGGACTGATATTCGCGACAGTCTTGTCGACCAGATCGCAAAATCCCGGCGAGTCAACGCACACGTTGCCGGTCAATGGCACCGGACAATTCGTCCCGAATTCGAGACACTTTGATGGAATAACTTCGTTCGCGAGTATTGCTAACATTGTGATGATTCAGAAAGGCCGCGGACTTTGCGGCCTTCGCACGCGGGCGTTGAATTCTATCCTATGATGTTAGCGCCTCCAAAATCGATAACGTCAGCGGTTCGCCCACCCGTCACTTTGAAAGCTTTGAATTGCCAGGCTGACCGATCGGATTTGACTGCCTCTCACGAAAGCGCAGTTTTTCTGAGGAAAATCGCAGGTGACCCTGCGGAACGGCCATTGCCGTACGCGAGATGGGTCAGTCCCGCCCCGCCTTGCCCTTCGGTGAAAATGACTCGCGCCCGACTCAATCAAATCTACATTTGGCTCGTCATCGTGACGGGCACGGCGGCGCTGCTCTTTTCGCTCCGCGCTTTTCCGCTGGCCGATGTTGACGTGCGATTTTTCGTTCTCGCGCTGGCAACCGTGTTGGTCGGGCCGCGACTGAGCATTCAGATTCCGCGCGTCAAGGCTCACATCTCAGTCTCGGACACTTTTATCTTTCTCACCCTGCTTCTGTTCGGCGGCGAAGCCGCAATCGCGCTGGCGACCGCGGAAGCCGTCTGCGCATCTTTGCGCATCAGCAAGCGACCGCGGATTCATCTGTTCAATGCCGGCGCGACTGCTCTCTCGACTTTTATCACGGTTTGGTCTCTGCGGATTCTTTTTGGCGAGACGGTCAGCTGGCACGACGCGTACTCGACAAATCACGTTGCGGCCATTTGCGCGATGGCTGTCATCCAGTACGCCAGTAATTCGCTGCTGGTCGCGACCGGCGCCGCGCTCAAGGCCGAAGCGTCAATCTGGACGACGTGGCGTAAGAATTTTCTGTGGACTTCGATCACATACTTTGCCGGCGCATCCGCGGCGGCGATCATCGCGCGGTTCATCGGCAATGTTGGCTTCTTCGCTTTCGTCTCGACGATTCCGATCATCGCGATTGTCTATTTCACCTACTGGACGTACATGAAAAATGTTGCCAGCGCCTCAGCGCAAGCTGAACAAGCGCGGCAGCACGTGGAAGAACTCAATCGCCACATCGCTGAACAGGAACGCATCAGCAAGGTCTTGCGCGAGGCTGAAGAACATTTCCGTAACGCGTTTGACTACGCGGCAATCGGCATGGCGCTGGTGTCGCCGCAGGGAGCATGGCTGCGCGTGAATCGCTCGCTGTGCGAGCTGATTGGCTACAGTGAAGAGGAACTGCTCGCATCCACTTTTCAGTCGGTCACACATCATGACGATCTCGATAACGATCTCGCTAACCTTTACCGCCTGATGCAAGGCGAAACACTGACTTGCCAGGTCGAAAAGCGTTACGTTCACCGATCGGAAAAGATCGTCTGGGCGTTGAATAACGTTTCGCTGGTGCGCGAAGACGATGACACGCCGGTGCATTTCATCTTTCAGATACAGGACATCACCGATCGCAAGCGCGTGGAAGCCGCGTTGCAGAACCTTTCGCTGATTGACGAGCTGACCGGGCTTTACAACCGCCGTGGATTCATGGCGGTGACTGAGCAGCACCTGGCGGCCATTCGCCGCAATCAGAAGATGCCGGTTGTTTTGTATGCCGATCTTGACGGCTTGAAGCAGATCAACGATTCGCTCGGGCACCAGGAAGGCGACGGCGCGATTATCAAGACTGCCGAGATTCTCAAAGACACGTTCCGCACGTCTGACATTGTCGCCCGGCTTGGTGGCGACGAGTTCGTCGTGCTGGCGGCGATTGGCAAAGAGGAAACCGCTGACTCGCTGACAGAGCGTTTACGTGATCGGTTTGCGCTCCACAATGTAGAATCGAAACTCCCCTACCATCTGTCCATTAGTGTCGGCGTTGTGCACTTCGATCCTGATGAAACTTCAATTGAAGAAGTCACAGCCCGCGCCGATCGTAGCATGTACGAAGACAAGCGCCGCAAACAGGCGCGGCCACCGCTGCCGGTTGAGATTCTGAACTCGCAAATTGAAGCCGTTGCCTAACCCCGGCATGCGCTAAAATGCGATGCCTTGGCACACCCGAACCCTTCTCTAGCTGGCAACGCCGCCCAGGATCGATGGCGCACACTCGTGTTGCTGGCCATCGCGGAACTGTTCAGCATGTCGCTGTGGTTTAGCGGCTCCGCCGTAGTGCCGTCGCTGGCGCGCGAGTGGAACCTGAGCGAAGGCGCAGCCAATTGGCTCACGCTCTCAGTGCAGCTCGGATTCGTCGCCGGCACTCTGTTGAGCGCGCTTCTGAATCTTCCGGACATTATTAAGCCTCGACATCTGTTCACGCTGACGGCAATCGCCGGTGCTTTGGTGAATAGCGCCTTCGGTTTGTTCGCGAGGAGTGTCGCCGTCGCGATTGCTTTACGTTTTCTGACCGGAATGTTTCTGGCCGGCGTCTATCCGCCGGCGATGAAGATGCTCGCGACATGGTTTCGCCACCGTCGAGGGTTGGCCCTCGGCGTGCTGGTCGGCGCGCTGACGCTTGGCAAAGCGACACCTTATCTCGTGAACGGCATCGGCAGCGAGAACTGGCGACACAATGTTCTGTTTGTATCGCTGCTGGCAGTGATTGGCGGATTAATCGTTCTTCTGTTCGTCGGCGATGGTCCGTTGGCTTTGCCGGCGGCGCGATTTGATTGGAAGCAAGTCGGAAAGATTTTTCGTAATCGCGGCGTGCGACTTGCCAACTTCGGCTACTTCGGACACATGTGGGAGCTGTACGCGATGTGGACGTGGATTCCGTTCATGATTCGCGCCAGTCTCGCATTGCGAAAAAGCGATCCGGCCCTCGCTGAGGTTTCTTCGTTTCTCGTGATCGGCTGCGGCGCTTTGGGCTGTGCCATCGCGGGTCTGATTGCAGATCGAATTGGCCGCACAATTGTGACGTCGGGCGCGATGGCGATCAGCGGCAGTTGCTGTTTGCTGATCGGCTTTGCTTTTGGTGCGCACCCAATCCTGCTCTTAACAATTGCCGCAGTTTGGGGCGCGACTGTCGTGGCGGATTCAGCGCAGTTCTCGGCGTGCGTGACGGAACTCGGCGATCCGCAGTACATCGGCACGGCGCTGACGATTCAAACATGCCTCGGGTTTCTCTTAACAACGATCTCGATCGAATTGATCTCACGCGTCGAGAAGGTGTTGGGCTGGCGCTATGCTTTCATAATTCTCGCGCCGGGTCCGCTGTTTGGTGTGATCTCGATGCTGCGGCTACGCGGATTGCCTGAGGCTGAGAAGATCGCGCACGGACGGCGATGAAGTCAGTACCACTTGCAAGTGGATTCAAGAGGCATCGCCGATTGGAGTTTGACCCATCCGCTCACGCGAATGGTACTGACTTCATTTGCAGTCATCGCCCTATCGGCGTTTAATATGCCAAAGAATGATCGGCGCAAAGCTTGGGAACTATAGGATCCTCGAGAAGATTGGCGCCGGTGGGCAGGGAACAGTTTACAAAGCGACCGATACAAAACTAGGTCGCGCGGTTGTCATAAAGGTTCTCCCCCCGGAACTCACCGTTAAAGAAGCCAACCGGAAACGCTTTGAGCGCGAAGCGCGTCTCGCCTCGGCGCTCGATCACCCGAACATCTGCACCATTTTCGATCTCAATGAAATCGGCGACGTGCATTTCATCGCAATGCAATACGTCGAGGGCAAGAACGTGCGCGAGCTCGTGAACGGGCGGCCGCTCGATTTGCGCAGCGCCCTTTCGATCACGATTCAGGTCGCCGACGCCTTGGCCGCCGCGCACTCACGCGGCATCGTCCACCGCGACATCAAAGCCGGCAACATAATGGTGACGCCGACGGGCCAGGTGAAGATTCTCGATTTCGGACTGGCAAAGCTTTTGGACAGCGACGATCTCGGGGGCATTCATCACACCGATCTCACTGAAGTCGGCATTCCCTACGGCACTGCTACGTACGCAGCTCCGGAACAAGCGCGTGGCGAACGTGTCGATGCGCGCGCGGACATCTTCTCAACGGGTGTGCTGCTCTACGAAATGCTGACCGGCACTTGGCCTTTCCAGGGTAAGACCAGTGTCGATGTCCGTCATGCTGTGCTGCACGAAGACCCGGCCCCGCTCGATCAAGCTCGGCCCAGTCCGACACCGCCGCGGCTTCAGGCGATTCTCGATCGGGCTCTGGCAAAGAACCCGAAGAACCGATATCAGAAAGCCGAAAAATTGCGTGACGAGCTGCGTGAAATACTTCGTGACGTCGACGCCGGTGTCGCGTTCGCGGAACCGATCACGCCAATAGCCCCAAAGCATCTGTCGGGAACCAGTCGCATGGGTCGCGCGGTGCGCTGGCTACGCGGCATCACGGGCGAGAAGACGGCACAGCAGCCCGCCTCGACATCCGAACGGCCGGTCCATGAAACCCCCGTGACCAGCGTCGGCGAGAACGAGCGCAAGAGCGTCGCCATCCTTCCTTTCAAGAACGTCAGCCAGGATCCGCAATCGAGCTTTTACGAATTTTCTCTCGCTGATGCTGTGATCACTGAGTTGGCGCGCGTGCGTTCTCTGGTCGTGCGGCCTTCGTCCGAAATCGTTAAGTATCAGGCAAAGGAAGTCGATCCGCGCCAGGCCGGGCGCGAGATGAGCGTCTCAGCGGTGCTATCGGCTGGTTTTCTGCGGGCCGGCGATCGCATCCGCGTCACCGCGCAACTGGTCGACGTGAATTCCGGTGATCTGTTGTGGAGCGACCGCATCGACGCCGACGCGACCGACATCATCAACGTGCAGGACACGATTACGCAGGAGATTTGCGAAGGACTGCGGCTTGAGCTGACCTCTGACGAAAAGGATCGCCTCGAACGACAAAAGACCGCGAATGCCGAAGCCTACGAAGAATACTTGCGTGGCCGCGACCGGCTCGGGCGCTACATCTATCACACCGTCGCACGCCAGGATATCGATCAGGCGATCGATCATTTCGAGCGCTCGGTTGAGCTCGATCCCACTTTTGCTTTGGCGCATAGCGCGCTGGGCGCGGCCTATGCGGCTCGCGTCATGAAAGGTTTTGGCGAGCCGGACGATCACGCGCTGGCGCGCAGGGCTTTCGACAAAGCTTTAGCGCTGGATCCGCATCTGATTGAGGCGCGCATGAACATGATTTTTATTTATCTTTCCAGCGGAGAGAAAGCCAAAGCGCGCGCCGCAGTCGACGAGTTGAAGCGTGAAGCACCAAACGACGCGAGCGTGCATTTTGTGCGCGGCGTCGTGGCGCGACTGGATGGCGATTACGACAAGGCTTTGCGCAGTTTGGATCGAATGCTGAAGCTGAATCCAAACGAACGGGTGGTGGTCAGCTACAATCGGGCGCGCATCCTTACCTATCTCGGCCGATTCGACGATGCGTTCGCTGAGCTGGGAGCCGGCGCTGCAGTCGAGCCGGATCATCCGCTGATTCGGACGTTCCGCGCGCGTACGCTTTACTACCACGGCGAGCCGACCAAGGCCGCCGAAATTCTCGAAGACGTTTTGGAGCAGCATCCGCAACTCGACGGCATTCGTCCGATCTACGCGACGTTCTTGAGCGCGTTGGGGTTCAGCGAAGAGGCGCGCGCGCAACTGACTGACGAGGTCATCAAAACCGCCAACACTGATCATGACATTGCATATTGGCTGGCGTCGGCCTACGCCATGGAGGGCGTGCGCGAGGAAGCTTTGAAGTGGCTGCGCCGCGCCATCGAACTCGGCAACGAAAATCGTCCCTGGTTCGAGCGTGACCGGAATTGGCAGTCGCTGCGCAACGATCCGGAGTATCGAGAGATTCTGGATTCGATCAATGTGCCGAGTGCGAGAGACGAAGCCGGACAGTAAAGTTGGAGCGCGCCGACTTTGACGGCGCTTTGGATGCTCCTTCACATAAAGACAATCCAAAGCGGTGTCTCGTTGCGCTTGCCACTGCACTCCATATCATAACCATGAAAACATTCGTCGTTGGCGATATTCACGGCCGCTGCGCGCAGCTCCATGCGCTGCTCGACATGCTGGCGCGCGATGAATCGACGGACACCCTGGTCTTCCTGGGCGACTTGGTGGATCGAGGTCCCGATGTGCCCGGATGCGTCGAGCATGTCATGCAACTATGCAACGAAAGTCCCGAACGAGTGATTTGCCTGCGCGGCAATCACGAGCAGATGCTTCTGGATTTCATCGATGGCGCTAATTCCATCTGGATGGAACCATCAACCGGCAGCGACCAGACGTATGAGCAATTCGCGGGTACGCGACTGTTGTTGCAAACTGAGGCCGACTTTGATATCGCGCGGCAAACGATCGCGCAGTCGATTCCCGCGGAACAACTCGCGTTCATGAGAGGGTTGCCGCTTTATCACGAAGATGATTTCGCGCTGTACGTGCACGCCGGTCTGGAAGATGGAAAGCATCCGCGCGACAGCTCGCCGCAGGCGCTGCTATGGACGCGCGATGGTGATTTCTACAAGAGTTATCGCGGGAAGCCTTGTGTCTTTGGTCATACACCGACGCCGTTTCTGCCGCTGCGGGGTCGCCTCGGCCGACACGGCATCTATCTCCACAACAGCGCGATCGGCATCGACACCGGCTACAACATTTATTCGCCGCTGTCGTCTTTGTCTTTGCCTGACTTCACCCTCTATCAGACCTTTGCCGACGGCCACACGGCGACGCATCACATCACGATGTTGATTCCGGAGAGTTTGAAAGAGATGCAGCGGAGAGCTGCGGGTGGATAAAAACGATGAGCGCAAAAAGCCTATTTGCCATTTGTTGATCTACTAACGGCGCGAAGAACGGTTGGTCAAAAAAATCAGGCTCGTCTGTTACAAATGTCAAAATTAGAAATGTCAAATCTCAAATGTCAAATAATGGGTTTTTAACCCACCTAGCGTCACTCGTATCTTAGACATTCGATCGGATCCAACCGCGATGCTTTACGTGCCGGCCAGACGCCGAAGATTAATCCCACAGAAACGCTGACGACCAAACCACTCGTCACGGCCCAGGTTGGAATCGATGCAGGCAGACTGGGAATGATCAGCATGAGAAGCCGGCTGATGCCGATCGCCAGCACGACGCCAATCATGCCGCCAAGAAACGTAAGCGTCATCGCTTCAAACAAAAACTGATTTACGATATCGCGGCGGCGCGCGCCCAGCGCTTTGCGGATGCCGATCTCTTGCGTGCGTTCCGTCACGCTGACGAGCATGATGTTCATCACGCCAATGCCGCCGACCAGCAATCCCAGACTGGAAATCGCGATGGCGATGAGACCAACCATCGCCGTGATGCTGTCGAACTGCTTCACGAAGTTATCCGCGGTCTTGATGTCGAAATCGTCGGGAGCATCGAACTTCACGTTGCGCCGCCGGCGCAGAACGTCTTCCGCCTGAGTCAGCGCATCAGTTAACTGTCCCGATCGAGCTTTGATTACAAACAGCAGCCAGCCGCGCGCAGGAGCAACCTTCTGCGCCGTGCGCAGTGGAATGAAGACCGCATTGTCTTCTTCGTTCTCGCCAAAAAAGCCGTTCTTCCGCTTTTCAAGCACGCCGACAATTTCGAAATTGTAGCCGCCCATGCGCACTTCGGTGCCGGGGATTCCATCCGTCTTGCCGGGAAATAGGGCTTCGGCCGCGTTGACGCCGATCACCATCACGTTGCTACGTTGATCATTGTCGCTGTCGGTTATGAAGCGGCCTTCGCGGACGGTCACGTTCGTGATGTCGCCGTAGTTTGAGGTGACGCCTGCGGTGTTTCCCCAGCGATAGTTCTGCCCCTGATAAGTAATGTTGTCGTCGAACGGTCCGCCGCTATAGCCGACGTTCGGCGCAGTAACCGCCAGGTCCTCAACCGACGATGCGTACTGTTTGATCGCCTCGGCGTCAGCAACCGTCAATGGCTGGCGCAGGCGTTCCGCGCGATCCGTCGTTGTTCGCGGACCGGTTGTGAGATGAAAAGCGTAGATGTTATTTGTCCCGTACTCTTCGATCATCGAGACGATGCGTTGGCGCAAGCCGGTGAGAATCGACGCAATGCTGATCGCCGTCATGACCCCAATGACAATCCCGAGTACCGTCAGAAAACTGCGGAACTTGTGCGCGCGCACGCTGTCCAGCGCCATCGCCAGTGTTTCGCGAGGGAAGATTTTGGGAAATCTTAATTTCATGGTCTTTCAACTGGCTGCCAGTTTGGACTTCGGACTTTGGTCTTTGATCTTTGAAGAAACATCAAAGACCAAAGCTCAAAGGTCAAAGACCGTCCCTACGTTGTTTTCGTCAGCGCCGCAATCGGATCCAATCGTGCCGCCTTGAAAGCCGGATATGCGCCGGCGATCATGCCAATCACGCTCGAGACGATAATCGCCAGCAAGATGTAGCCAATCGTGATTGTCATGGTGATCCCG
>DASXTE010000166.1:0-3766 GCA_036505595.1 Pyrinomonadaceae bacterium | reverse complement strand
TTGAGCGGCGGCTGGGCCAGGGCGGCATGGGCATCGTTTACAAAGCGCGCCACATCTTCTTGAAGACCCAGCACGCGATCAAGATCATTCTTCCGGATCTCGTCGGCAACGATCCAAATCTCGTCACAAGGTTCAGGCAGGAAGCTCTGGCGGCCGCGGCAATTCGCCATCAGAACATCATCGCGGTGACGGACTTCGGAGTGGTGCGCGGCACGATGCCTTTCCTGGTGATGGAGTTTGTGCAGGGCAAGTCCTTGCAGGATTTGATGGCCGAAGAAGGCGCGATGGGTGCGGTGCGAGCGTTTGAGCTGATGCAGCCGATTTGCGCCGGCATTGCCGCAGCGCATCGACAGGGAATTGTGCATCGCGACCTGAAACCGCTGAACGTAATGATTCAGGGTGGCATTGCGATCCCGGAGGGCACAAAGATTCTCGACTTCGGCCTCGCGAAGATTAAGTCGGGCGAGTTGCTCGGCTCTTTCGTCGCCGCCCAGACGACCGGCTTGATGGGCTCGCCGTTTTACATGGCGCCGGAACAATGGTCTGACGAGCCGCCTGACGCGCGCGCGGATGTTTATAGCCTGGGTGTGATGTTCTTCCAGATGCTTTCCGGCGAAGTGCCGTTCAAAGCCGCCACCATTCCCGCAATCATGAAGAAGCATCTGACGGAGGAAGTGCCGACGTTTTCTTCGCGTGGTGTCGACGTGCCGCCGCAGATTGAAGCGGTCGTGCGCCACGCTTTGGAGAAAGAACCTGAGTTCCGCACGCCTTCCGCCGACGAATTTTTGAAAGAGCTGCGGGATGCGATGGCTGCCGCGAGCGCGATCCTGAAAACCACCGGCGACTCGCAATTCGATCCGTTTAAGACAGTCGCCACACCACCGCCGCCGCAGGATACGGGACGCCCCAGTTACGTGCGCCCCACTGCTGAACTGGTTGCCGCCGCCATCAGCAGTTCGTCGTTGCACGATGAGGCGGAGAAGCTGCGACTTGCGCGCGAAGAACTCCTGCGCGAGCAGGAAGGGAAACGAAGACTCGCGGCCGAAGAGGCTGAACGCAAGCGCCAGGAAGAGGCAGCGCGACTTGAAGAGGAACGTCGGCAGCAACTAAAGGCGCAACAAGAGAAAGAGCGCCAGCAAGCAGAAGCGCGCGCCACGGAAGAACGCGAGCGGGAAGCACGACGTCTTCGTGAAGAAGAAGCGCGCCGACAGGAAGAGCAGAGACTCGCAGAAGAACAGCGCCGTGAAGAAGAGCGGAAACGCGTTGAAGAGCTAGTCGCGCAACAGACAAAAGCAATCGAGGAAAGGTTGACGCAGTTGGCGTCCAGCATTCCGCCCAAGACTGCTGCCGTTGTCGATCCTGAGGCGACTAGCATTCGGCCCGTCGGTGCGACGACGGTAACCGAGAATAGCTATCCAACATTGATCAGCGCGCAGCCGGCAGTAGCAGCTGGGAAGAACAATCTGCTGCCGTACGTGATTGCCGCAGTGATTCTCTTTGTGCTGATTGCCGGCGGTATTGGAGCTTGGGTGCTGAGACCAAAGACCACGCCTGCCGCGCCAGGGAAACCTGCGCCCGAAAAACCGAAAGAACCCGAGCCGAAGCCGATCACTTTCACGCCGGAATTCATCACGATTCCCGGCGGCACATTTGAAATGGGGCGCAACGGCGCAACAGTGGCCGAAGTTCCCGTGCACGCTGTAACCGTAAAGCCGTTTGTCATCGACAAGACGGAAGTCACTAGTTTTGAGTACGCGCAATTCGTGAAAGAGACCGGACATCCGGCGCCTTCGAATTGGGTCGGCAACAAGCCGATTCCCGGCCAGGAACTTCTGCCGGTCACATTTGTTTCCTACGACGACGCCAATGCATTTGCGGCCTGGCGATCAAAGCGCGACGGAGTGCAATATCGGCTGCCTACGGAAGAAGAATGGGAATACGCGGCGCGCGGTGGCGATCAAGACAACGTCTATCCCTGGGGAAATAGCTGGGTTGAGGGCAACGCCGTCACCGAGAGTTCAGGCGCAACCAGTCCGAAGCCAGTCGGCTCCGCGCCCAACGACAAAACTCGCTGGGGTGTGATGGACATGATAGGGAACGTGTACGAGTGGACATCTACAAAGGCGAGTTATTACCCCGGCAGCACGAAACAAGTTGAAGGCGAACAGCGCAACTGGTACATAGTGCGTGGCGCGTCGTACGGCACGAGTTCAGATCCGAAAAAGAACCAGAAACCGATCTCTGCGACACGTCGCGACTGGTTCAATGAAAACACCAAGGTTGGCGTGCTCGGCTTCCGCCTGGTTCGGCCGGCGCAAAGTGGCCGTTGAATTTCCAGGCCTTGCCGCCGCTGCAACTTGAGACTCGATACCTCACCGAGTATTATCACCCGCAAAAATCATTGACTGCTGAGTCTTAGAAATCATGAATAAACGCTCGAATAACTTCTCAATCATCAATCGCGTCACGCGCAGAGTGTTGCTGCCGGCCTGTATGGCCCTGCTGGCGACCGGCGTGTTCGGTCAGGAAACCGGCGGCGAACTGGGCGGCGGCGCAGGCATTTTTCGGCCGAAGAACCCGGAAGCAAAACGCAGCGGCAGTCCAGCACGACCGCCGCGGCCGCGGATGAGTCCGGCGGAAATCGAGGCCCGGTTCCAGGACGCGTTGGCCGATGGTAACGATGCGCGCGACGATCGCAAATTCGTCGCGGCTGAGGCGGCTTATCGGAGAGCACTGGGGCTGAAACCGCGGGACGCGCGGGCGCAATATGCGATCGGCAATGTGTTCGTCGATCAGCAACGTTGGGACGATGCCGAAACTGCTTATCGGGCGGCGTACGGCGTAGCGCCGAACGATCCGGACATCCTGATCGCTTTGAGTTTTGCGTTGGTGCAACCGCGTACCGGTGCGGCTAACGCGAAGCGATTTGCTGACGCAGAATACTTCGCTAAACGCGCGACGCAGTTGGCGCCCACGAATGCGATCGCTTTCGATCGCCTGGGCGTTGCGATGACCGCGCGTGGCATTTACAACAGCGATGCCGAGGGAGCCTTTCGTCGCGCGACCGAGCTTGATCCGAATTTCGTCGTGGCGAAAGTGCATCTGGCGGGCGTGCTGCGGCGCTTGAATCACGGAGACGAGGCGGATGCGCTCTATCGTTCTGCGAGCGAACAAGCTACGGACGCGCCAACTTTGGTGCTGATTGCTGACGCGATGCAATCACAACAACGATGGCCGGATTCTGAGCCGATTCTGCGACGCGCGCTGCAAATCGATCCACGCAACCCAGGTGCACTGTTTCTAATGGGCCGGTTCTATTCGGTGAATCAAAGGTATGCGGAAGCGGCAAGCGCGCTAAAGACCGCCGCGGAAGTTAATCCGAAAAGTTTTATCGTGCGCACCGTGCTCGCACGCGCCTATCTCGGCGCCGGTGCATACGACGATGCGTTCAGAGCTTACGAACAGGCCGCCGTGCTCGCCTCAGATGCGGATCGCAAAGCGCTCGCGGGACAGTTCGGCTTTACCGGAGTTGGCGATGGTTACATGAGCGCGGGCCGTCCCCGCGATGCGTTGCGCGCTTATCAGCGGGGATTGCAGTTGAATCCAACCAATGCCGATTTGCCGGCGAAGATTGCTGCGGCGCGCGCGAAGGGATAACCACGAATCAGTTTTTCAACTCAATCTTTCAGAGATAACAACAATGAGACGCTGCCCCAAATGTAATCGAACGTATTCGACTGATACGCAAAAGTTCTGCACCCATGAC
>DASXTE010000165.1:0-5590 GCA_036505595.1 Pyrinomonadaceae bacterium | reverse complement strand
ATGCGCGAACAGGGCGAGTCGTCGGATGAAGTGGCGACGAAACCGTTCCGTTCGTTGGTCTATACCGACGATGCGTCGCAAACCCGCTCGCCGCTGCGGACGATTCTGCTGGCAATCATAATTTTGGTGCTGTTGTCGCTGGCGGTCTGGGCCGGCTTGCGTTTTTATCAACGCAGTGTGGCCCCGAAGACGCGAGGATCGGTTTCACCCATTCAGTTCAATGCGAAGGAGAAGCACGAAGTCGCAGGCTAAGGAGATCAAGCGGCACTGCGCGAGCGCGCAGTGTGCCGAGACTTGTGTGGTTGCTGCGCCCGCTTAATCGCGGGCGTTTTTGTGTTCGTAACTTTGAGAAATGAATCCGAGGGAGTAACTTTGAAGAAATCATGATCACGGAAAATATTTCTGAAGGACTTACTTTTGATGATGTTTTGTTGGTGCCGGCACGTTCCGATGTGCTACCGACTGAAACCGATACGTCAACACAATTCACGCGCGCCATTCGTTTGCAGATTCCGCTTTGCTCGGCAGCGATGGATACGGTGACTGAAGCATCATTGGCGATCGCCATCGCGCAACAGGGCGGCATCGGCGTCGTTCATAAGAACCTGAGCATCGAGCACCAGGCTGAAGAAGTAGACAAAGTGAAGCGATCTGAATCCGGGATGATCGTCGATCCAGTAACAATCCGACAGGACCGACCCGTACGCGAAGCGCTGAATGTGATGGAGCGCTATCACATCAGCGGTGTTCCGGTGGTTGATGAAGATGGTCACCTGGTCGGCATCATCACAAACCGCGACCTTCGTTTCGAGACGCGGTTCAATTTGTCCGTTTCCGAAGTGATGACTCCACAACCGTTGGTTACGGTGCCAGTCGGCACGACGCTGGATCAAGCAAAGGCGGTCTTACAGGAGCATCGGATCGAGAAGCTCCTCGTGATCGATGATGATAAACATTTGAAAGGCCTGATTACAGTCAAAGACATTCAAAAAGCCATCAAATACCCGACGGCGGCGAAAGATGATCTGGGTCGGTTGCGAGTCGCCGCGGCGATCGGCGCGACTGGCGATTACAGGGAACGCGCTGATGAACTCGTGAAAGCACGCGTCGATTGCCTGGTCATCGACACGGCGCACGGACATTCGGCGCGAGTGATCGAAGCAGTGCGCGAGATCAAGGGCCGCCATTCTGACACGCAATTGGTTGCCGGAAACGTCGGCACTGGCGATGGCGCGCGTGAATTGATCGATGCGGGCGTGGATGCGGTGAAAGTTGGCATTGGTCCGGGCTCGATTTGCACAACGCGCGTCGTGACCGGCGCGGGCGTGCCGCAAATCTCAGCAATTCAATCATGCGTCGCAGCCGCGCGCGGCACTGGGGTGCCAATCATTTCTGACGGTGGCGTGAAATTTTCCGGTGACATGGCGAAAGCAATTGCCGCCGGCGCTGACGTTGTCATGATCGGATCGCTGTTCGCCGGCACCGAGGAAGCGCCCGGCGAAGTTATTCTTTACCAGGGACGCAGCTTCAAGATGTATCGCGGCATGGGCTCAATTGGAGCGATGCGCGAAGGCTCGCGCGATCGTTACGCGCAGGAACAAACCGAAACCGAATCGAAGCTGGTGCCGGAAGGCATCGAAGGACGCGTTCCATATCGCGGCACGTTGGCCGAGATGGTGACGCAACTTGTCGGTGGCTTGCGATCAGGCATGGGCTACACTGGCTGTCACAACATCAAGGAATTTCAAGAGAAGACGCGCTTCCTGCGCGTCACCGCCGCCGGCTTGCGCGAATCGCATGTCCACGACGTGGTGATCACCAAAGAAGCGCCGAACTATCGTTTGGAGTGAGTAAAATGCTTCAGAAGGGACTAGTTACAATTGTTCTGGCTGTCGCGGCTGCATCTCTGGCTACTGCGGGCAAGGATTCACCCAAGCCGCAAACGCCAAATCTTAGCGGCACTTGGAAACTCGAAAGATCAAAAGGGAACTATGCGAGCTACGCTCAGCTAAGAAAGCAGGATGATCTAACGCTGCTAATATCACATGCTGATCCTGAGATTAGAGTGATTTCGAAGCTGCTAAAGAACGGCAACGAAAATACTCTGGAGTTAACTTATTACACGGATGGAAGAGGTGAACTGGGGCATACGTTTATTGGAGATTTGCACGGAAAATCAATAACGGGGTGGCGTGGGAATAAATTGGTTTCGAGGTTTTCTGTTAATGCGGGTCCTGGACCCAAAGTCCCTCTCGATGTTGTTCAGGAATGGAAGCTATCTCGCGACGGGAAGACTCTGACGCAGAGTCAGATTCTTCGGCAAACTGAAGTTCGGACAAGTGGTGGTAGTTCAAGCGAGGCCCTTATAGCCGAAGAAATGGCCAGGATTTATGTCCGATCTCTTGGCGACAATGAAATCACCAGGGACTTCACCCGCGTTCCTTAACGGTCACGGACGTATGAATCCTAGTGCATTGATAATATCGCGATAGTTCTTCTGGTTAACAATCTTGCACCACATCGTATGAAGTTTTCAGTAATCATTCCCGCGTACAACGAAGAAAAGTTTCTCCCGCGACTGCTTCAGTCAATTGAAGTCGCACGATCGAACTACTCCGGCGGGCGCGAACAGGTCGAGGTCATCGTTGCGGACAACGACTCGACCGACGCGACGGCTGAAGTCGCGGCGCAGAATGGCGCGCGCGTGGTGCACGTCGCGAAGCGTCGCATCGCAGCAGCACGCAATGGCGGCGCGCGCGCGTCCAGCGGTGAAATTCTTTGCTTCATCGATGCCGACTCCGCTATTCATCCGCAGACGTTCGACGAGATCGAACGCGCGATGAATACCGGTCGTTATGTTTGGGGAGTGACCGGCGCCGTGCCGGAACGAAAATCGTTCGCGTTGTTGATAACGCATTACATGTTCATGCCGATGGTTTTGCTGACTGGTCTCGACATCGGACTCTCCTTTTGCCGGCGCGAAGATTTTGAAGCGGTCGGCGGTTATGATGAATCTCGTCTTTATGCCGAAGATGTGCTGCTCCCATGGGCGCTGCGCCGTCTGGGACGAAAACGCGGACAGCGGCTAACGCGCATTCCTGAAGCCAAAGCGCTCGCGTCGACGCGCAAGTTCGATCAGTTCGGCGATTGGCATTACTTCTGGATGCTGGCGCACGCCTTGAAGAGCCTCATTTCCTGGAATTGGCAGGACGAGAAGCTGGCGGAACGTTACTGGTACAACCCGGAACGCTAGTGTCGGAAACCCGACCGTAAGAGAGGGTGGACACGACACGGCAGACGAACAAGCACCCTCCCTCACGGCCGGGCTTCCGATACATATGACGCTTCTGCTTTTCCGCCATCTCGCTGTAGAATCTCGCGAACCATGGCAGCGAAAGACGGCAGCGGCGCGATGACGAATGGCTCAGAAGTTCACGAACGACTGTGTCGCGCGCGCGCCTTCATCAACGAGCGTTATCACGAGCCAATCGATCTGGAAGAGATTTCTCGAGAGGCATGCCTGTCCCGCTATCATTTTCTCCGCCTGTTTCGCGAAAAGTTTGCGACCACTCCACACCAGTATCTGATTGACCGGCGCATTGAAAAGGCGAAAGAGTTGCTGAGACACCGGCGGCTGACCGTCACGGACGTGTGCTTCGAGGTAGGTTTTCAGAGCCTCGGGTCGTTCAGCACGCTGTTTCGTCAGCGCGTCGGTGATGCTCCGATAAACTATCGCCAGCAACAGCGAGAGGCCCAGAGTAAAGTGCCGACATGTTTTCTTAATATGTACGGGCTTGGGGTCAGCGATTAGAATCGCCCGAATCACGGGCGGGACGCCCGCGCCACAAGGGCAACTGCATTTCAGCAATTTTCGAGAAGCCAGTTTCCATCGAAGTTTGTATGCTCCTTCGCGAATCTGACGAAGGAGACTGATAACTCATGATTACGAAGATGTCGCATGCAACTGTCTGGGTCAGGAACCAGCAGGAAGCGCTGGAGTTCTATCGCGATAAACTCGGGTTCGAAGTCGATACCGACGCGATGATCGGCGATGACTTTCGCTGGCTGACCATGAGAATCCCGGACCAGCCTGGCTTCGAAATCATCCTGATGGAGCCGAAACCGGGATACATCCTGGATGAAGAGTCGGCCGCGCAATTGAAAGCGCTGATGGAAAAGGGCGTCCTCGGCGGAGGAGTTTTCGAAGCCGACGATATTCACAAGACCTATGAAGAGCTCAAGGCCAAGGGCGTTGAGTTCAAGGGACCGCCGACTACTCAATCCTGGGGGACCGCGACAGTGATGAAAGACAACTCAGGCAATTGGTTCAGTTTAGGTCAGGAGAAAGAAGACTAAGCGGTTCCTAATTCTAACCACTCGGAGAAGGAGAATCTTTCCATGGTCAAGCAACTTGCCCTCGGCACAATTCTCGGCGCGATTGTTTTGTTTGTTTGGAGCGCGCTCGCGTGGATGATCATTCCCTGGCCCGGCGAACCTCTCCGCAGCTTCACGAGCGAGGACGCGATAGTGACGGCAATCAAGGCAAACGTGCCGCGCTCCGGAAACTATCTGATACCGAACGAACCAAAACGCACGCCCGGTATGACCGAAGAGCAGTATAGAGCGGCGATGCAAGCGGCCGAGAATCGCATGAACAATGGTCCGATGGTTTTTGCGGCGGTGCGTCTGGAGCCGATGTCGATGCCCAAGGCGATGATCATCGGGTTCATCACAGACATCGTCGTGGTTCTGTTGGCATGCATTCTTTTGCTGCAAACCGATCGCCTGTCGTACAAGGCGCGCGTCGCTTTTGTTGTCGGCCTCGGCTTGCTGATTTTCATAGGTGGTCATGTGGACGAATGGAACTGGTGGGGCTTCAGTACGGCCTACATGTTGATGGAGTTCGGCGCGATAGTAATCGGATGGTTTCTCACCGGGCTCGTGATGGCGATATTCGTGCGCGGCAAGACGGCGGTTTAGAAGAGCCATGGCAAAGACAGCAACGAAAACGAAATCGATCTACGGCGTGCATCCCGGCGTTTTGATGACGCAAAAGTGGATCGCCGAACTGAAACAGAAGACGGGACGATCGCTCGAAGAGTGGTTGAAGTTCATCAAGAAGGAAGGGCCGGCAACCGAAGCCGCGCGCCGTGACTGGCTCAAGACGGAACTTGGACTCGGCACCAACAGCGCGTGGTGGCTGGCGGAACGTTCTCTCGGTAAAGGCGAGGAGATGGGTGACGCTGACGCCTATCTCAAAGCCGCCGAGAAATACGTTGACGAAATGTTCGCCGGCAAGAAGGCGCATCTGCGTTCGCTTTACGACGCGCTGCTCAAGCTCGGACTATCGATGGGCAAAGACGCGAAGGCATGTCCGTCTCAGACGATCGTGCCGCTCTATCGCAATCACGTGTTCGCGCAGATTAAACCGACGACGCAGACGCGGATCGACTTCGGCCTTGCACTCGGCGACACAAAGAAGACCCCGAGGCGGTTGATCGATACCGGCGGCTTCGCCAAAAAGGATCGAATCACTCATCGGTTTGAAATAACTTCATTGAAAGATATCGATGACGAAGTGAAGAAGTGG
>DASXTE010000164.1:0-4231 GCA_036505595.1 Pyrinomonadaceae bacterium | reverse complement strand
GTCAAGTATCCACCGTACGATCCGCCCCAAAGACCAATGTGCTTTTGGTCCACATCGTCGCGGCTGCGCAGGTATTTCGCGCCGGCGACAATGTCCTGATACTCGGATGCGCCGCGCGCACCGCGATGCTGGGCCATGCGGAAGCCGCGGCCATAGCCGATGCCACTGCGATAATTCACCGACAGAACCAGATAGCCGCGGCTCGCCAGATACTGATTCATCGCGTATGAGTTGTGATAGTAATAAAGATAATGCCAGCCGAGCAGCATCTGCCTGACTGGCCCACCGTGCATGAACACGAGTGCCGGCATTTTTCCTGACGCGTTTGCAGGCTTGAACAACTGGCCGTGAATCTCCCAACCGTCGGCAGCTTTGAAAATTACCTGTTCAGGTACAACCAGCGTCGCTGAAGGAAAATCGCGCGGCAAAGCCTGAGGCGCCAGCGGTTTCATGTTTGAACCGTCCATGCGCGCGCTAAATGGCATGAAGGGATCGCGCGCCGTTGAATGAAAGAAAGCGAGTTGTCGGCCGTTATCAAATACCACCGGATACATTTCGACGGTCTCGCCGCTGGTAACTTGTTGGGGAGCGCCGCCCGCGATGTTGACGCGCCAGAGGTGACGCCGATCTACATCGTTCTTGTTTGTCGAGAAGACCGCGACGGATTTGTCCGGTGAAAGAGCGGCGCTGTCGACTTCGAATTCGCCGGGCGTCAAAGACGTGACGGCCCCTCCATTGGCTGAGATCGAATAAAGATGTGCCCAGCCATCCCGTTCAGACGGAAACAGAAGTCGATCGCCGGCGGCCCATTGCCAGAAGTCCTCGTCCTGAATCCCGGGAAATGAATCGTCATCCGCGTCGCCCGAGCGCCAGATTTGCTTTGCTTCACCAGTCCGTGCGTCCGCGACAAAAATCGCCCACGGCTGCATGCGGTCGCGATCGATCGAAAAAGTGTCCGGCACAGTGAACAGTCGAATGAAAGCGATGCGCGTGCCATCCGGCGACCAGCGGGGCGCCGTGTCGCGATCGACACTCGGCGAGACGAAGCGCAAACGGTTCGTGCGCGGCTCGTAAATCGCGATGAAACTGTGATCTCCACGGGTCGACGCAAATGCGAGTTGGGTTCCATCAGGCGACCATTGCGGCCCGCTTACATTGCCGCGCATTTGAAAAAGCTTCCGCTCTTTGCCGCCGATTACCGGCGCGATCCACAGATCACCGTCGCGAATCCAAATCAGTTGATCGCCGGCCGGAGTGAACATCGGTGATTCGCCTTCTCCGATTCTGGTTGTGCGTCCCGTGCGAGTGTCAACGATCCAAACTTCTTTTTTTGTGCCTTCAGGATCTGTAGTTGGATTGGGATATTCACCCGCCTGGTTTTTTCCCTGTTCGCCGCCGCGAGCATAGGCGATCAAGTTGCCGCCCGGCGCGAAAACCAGGTCGGTCAGTTCTCCGCCATCGTCGCGGTCGTAATGCGTCAATGGCCGCGCCGCGAATCCAGGCGCGTCGGCAATCCAGATGTTTCGCTTCCCTTCCGCGTCAAATGCCCACGCGATTTTGTCGCCGCGTTTTGAGACGGTTAGGTCGGAGGGGAATGGCGAACTCGTGACCTGTTCGAGCGTGAAGCTCTGCGCTCCAGCCTGAGCAGCGCAGACCATCAGAATCGTCAATAACGAGCCCAACATAATCGACCGAGGACAGGATTTCATCGAATACTCCTTTGGCAGGTTTGACTGAAGAAATACGCGAGCAACCGATTCTAACACCGAGGCTGCTTTAGAGTCAGAGCCGTCTTGCAATGAGCGCCTGTTTAAGACCAGTGACAGCCTCTACGATTTGAGCACGCGGCAGGCATTCAGCCGCGATTAGCCTTTGCATGTACCTCCCGCGGCGTTATTGAATTCATCGGACTCGCTCACAAAGCCGGTCGAGTCTGCGGCGATGCGGAAGGTGCAATCAGGACGGAAACACAACGGTGGAAATGTGGCGAACACTTCTACTGAACGTCCCGCGGGAATTGCCGGCGTAGTAATGAGCTGATGTCCACCACCTGGGGAAAAATCAACTCGCGTTATCGAAGCGCCGGCGTCGGCCAGTCCCTGATTCTGGACGGTGACGATCAACCGCCCGTTCTGATCGCGCCGGCAAAAATTCCCTTTTTCATCGGGTATCGGAAGCAAATCCGGAAGAGCGGGGCGACGCACCGGCACTCTTTCCAGGCTGATCGCAACTGCCTGGCGCCGCGCGGACAACCGCGAACTTGCGGCCGTATATAGAGCGACAACATCAAGCTCCGTTCTGCTTTCAATGACGACGAATCCTTCAAGAAACGGGCGTCGAAACTCCTCATCGGAACTTCCGAACACCTCGAGCGCAATCTCCCGGCAACTGAAGGCGAGCGTTCCGTCACCCTTAAGCTGAATATCGGTAAACGGCAGGATCCTCGAGCTTTCCTCTTCCTCGAACGGTTGGAACACGAGCTTTTTTCTGAAACTGACACTCCTGATGAGCGGATTGTGAACATCGATGTTAGTAGCGTACGTGCCTCGTGCCGCCCGCCGAGCCTGGGAATTCCCGCAGATGAATGCCGCCGCGTATTGAAAAGGAAGCGCTGGTTGCTCCTGCGCGCGCACTGTTTGCGTATTCACCGGCATGATTGAGAGAAACGTGATCGCAAGTAACGCGATCGATGTGCGACTAATGCTCTTTGGCATGCTGACCTCCTTAAGTTTGTCAGAGTAGAAACACATTCTAGAGTCTCGATAAGATCAAGACAATGCGAATAGGGAGAACGTCATCGACAGTAAGAATTTACTGTTGTCATTTGAGTGCAGAGCGTTCCGCTGCTTCTTGCGGACTTGTCTTCAATACGTTTTATTTGCGCTGATTACTCCATCTGCTAATCTTGGCTGGAGAAGAATGAGTACCTCTTCGGCAAACGTGATTTCGCACGACCAGGCGGGCCACGCTCATCGCCACGGACGCGCCGAAGCGAGCAGAAAACGGTTGACTATCGTGACCCTGCTCACAGCCGTTTACATGGTCGCGGAAGCCGTCGGCGGTTGGTGGACCGGATCACTGGCGTTGTTCGCCGATGCCGGTCACATGCTGGCAGACGTCGCCGCATTGACGCTCGCGTTGATGGCAGTCTGGTTCGGCGCGCGGCCGGCGACACCAGGCAAGACCTTTGGATACTATCGGCTGGAGATTCTGGCAGCGTTCATCAACGGCGTCGCGCTGGTGCTTATTGCCCTGTTCATTTTCTACGAGGGTTATCTTCGCTGGTTTGCGCCAACGCCGGTGCGCAGCGGCGTGATGACTGCGGTGGCGGCCGGCGGACTGGCGGTCAATCTGTTGTGCGCGCGTTTGCTGCACAGCGAACGCCACGACGATCTCAATGTGCGTGGGGCCTGGCTGCATATCATCAGTGATGCGCTCGGTTCCGTGGGTGCGATCGTCGCGGGCGTCATCATCACGCTGTCGGGCTGGTATGCCGCCGATCCGCTGATCAGCGTTCTCATTGCCTTCTTAATTATTTGGAGCGCCTGGCACTTGATCCGCGAAGCCACCAACGTTTTGCTGGAAGGCACGCCCGCGCATATCAATCTGGCGGCAGTTGAAGATGCGATTCTCGAGACCGAAGGCGTTTCGGACGTTCACGATCTGCACATTTGGACGATTACTTCCGGACGCGAAGCGTTGAGCGCGCATGTCATCCACGCGCAGACGATTTCGCAACCTGTCCTGTTGCAAGAGCTGCGAACGAAACTGCACGATCGTTTCGGGGTCGATCATTTGACGTTGCAGATGGAGACGCCGGATTTCCAGGACGACACATTTCACTTCTGCCACGCGGGCACGGCGTGTTTTCGGTCTGAGCGGGAGTAGGAGCGCCTGCATCTTGCGGGCGGTGCGCGCGCATCCTGCGCGCTGACATATGCCCACAATCAAACTCGGTTATGGCCGCGACTCTATCAGCTTCGACTTTGATCCAGCGCGATTCGAAGTACTCGCTCCTCATCAACACGCGCGGCCGCTGACCGACGTCGAGATTGGCGCCGCGCTCGATAACCCCATCGATTCACCGCCTGTCGAAGAATTAATTGATTCCGGCGATACAGTGCTGATTGTTGCCTCGGATGCCACGCGCGCAACCGGCAGCGCGCAAATCATCAACCTGCTCGCCCGACGACTGATTCAAAACGGCGTTGCGGCCTCTGACATAGCAATC
>DASXTE010000163.1:0-9461 GCA_036505595.1 Pyrinomonadaceae bacterium | reverse complement strand
TATCCCGCGCAACTTCGTTCTTTAGAAAGTTCACGTCCGCGTCCACGTACGCCGCAGTGGAACGAAATTGAGAACGCGTTCGGCATCTATCTTTCGAAAGCTAACAGCGGCGAACTCACTGCCGAAGATGCGATCAATCAGGCTAATGCGGAGATAAAAAAGATTGTGGATCGAGCGAAGTAGCATGAGGCCAGAGGTTTTTCTCCCTTCTCCCTCTGGGAGAAGGGTCGGGGATGAGGGGTGAAACTAGCGAGGAGAAACTCTCTTAATTCTTGGTTTTTATTGTTAGCTATGAATAAGCCTCGACACTACCGAGGTGGTTTCGAATTCGCTGGCGCTGCTCGACGCGCTCGCGAACTCCGAAAACACCAGACATCTTCCGAGGAATTGCTTTGGTTGCGACTTAGGAATTGCCAGTTACTTAACTTCAAGTTCAGACGTCAGCATCAACTTGCGAAGTACATTGCCGACTTCTATTGCCACGATGCCCAACTAGTAATCGAATGTGATGGTTCGGCGCATGATCCGAACGAACAGTGGCAGCACGATCGAAGGCGCGATGCGTATATGCGCTCGCAGGGCCTGAAGGTCTTGCGATTTTCAAACGAGCGAATCCTGAATGACATTGAGTCAGTTTTGGGGGAAATCAAAAGCTATCTTGTTTCTCGAAATCAGCCTGGTGTTGGTGGGGAAAAATTCAAATGAGAGAGCGCTTGTCGTCGTACTTGCGCCCTCACCCCAACCCTCTCCCAACGGGAGAGGGAGTAAGAACTTCTGAAAAGACTCTAGCGCTCACCCTTCTCGCGCCAACCATCGCTGTTCTTCTCGCGCTGACGATCTATCCTCTGATTTATTCCGTCAGGATTAGCTTCCAATCCAATTCCGGCGCACCTACACTTCAGAACTTCGCGCGCCTTTTCTCCGACCAATTCTTTTTGAGCGCGCTCGCGCACACGTTAGTTTATGCGGCCATCGCATTAACGATTGAGTTCTTGCTCGGGCTCGGACTTGCGCTACTTCTCGATTCACAAATCCGGGCGCGCAACATCTTCCGCGTTTTACTTCTCGTACCGCTGATGCTGGCTCCGGTCGTCGTCGGCGTCATTTGGCGCCTGATGCTGAATTCAAACTTTGGCGCGGTGAACGCAACGCTGAAAAGTTTCGGCGTGAATACTGACCTGCTGACGTGGACAGCGTCACCCAAACTTGCGATGGCTTCGGTGATTATCGCCGACGTCTGGCAGTGGACGCCGTTTATGTTCTTGATTTTGCTCGCCGGGCTACAGGCGATCCCGCAGGAACCCTATGAAGCCGCGCTCGTCGATGGCTCGAGCCCCTGGCAAACGTTTCGCCATGTCACTCTGCCGTTGCTGAAGCCTGCGATTCTGATCGCGTTGCTGTTGCGGACCATGGATCTGCTCCGCGTATTCGATCATATTTTCATTTTGACGGAAGGCGGGCCGGGCTTCGCGACTGAGACAGTGAGCCTTTACATCTATCGCACTGCGTTCCGGTTTTCGAATTTCGGCTACGCGGCGGCTATGTCGTTCGTGCTCCTTTTGATTACGAACATCATCAGCCTCGCTTACATTCGAATGCTACGAGCGCAGGATGCATAGCAGGTAATACATTGGATTCGTCTTTCAACCTGTCATGTTCAGTCGCCGTTCAGTGGATCGCGTGGCGGACGCAACTCGGCGACGGAGCGAGGCGCTTAACCCGAAAAATCGAATGGCGAGATCAGCAAATCCGGGAACGAAGGCGGCGCGGCGGATCATCGAACACAAACGCAGCCGCGAATTGAATCGCGCGCGATAAAGCTGTTCGTATTGCTCGCCAACAAATTCCAAAACACTCTCACTGCTCAACTGTGCCAGTCGATTCACGATTACGCCAGACACAAGTTCTCCACTCTCCAAAGCCATCAACATACCGCTGCCGGTGAACGGATCAATGAATGATGCCGCGTCGCCAATCGCCAACAATCCTGGCGCGGGTGCCGGAGAATGCCTGCCAAACTTTTCCAATGAAACCGCCAGCCACTCTGAGCCAAGGCGTGCATTTTCAAGCGTGTACGCCGCGCGACGATTTTCGCAGACAACTTTCCGCATCAACCTATTGGGATCAGAATCGTTGGCCTTTACCTCACGCGCGTTAACGATGAAACATAAGTTGCTTAAGCCGCTTTCAATGCTGCTGAGTCCGCCGTAGCCGCCACGATAAAAATAAATTTCGCATGCTCCGGGAGCAACGCGCGTTTCCTGCAAGTGCGCTTTGAAGGCGACCAGCGATGCGCGCTGCAAACGCGACTTCACGCTGCACATCCTTTCCAACAGTCGCGTGAGCACTCGCGCTCTTCCCGTCGCATCGATTGTGACGGGGGCAGTAAACCTCTCTTCCGTGCCGTTGTGCTTCAAAACCACACCGGTCACACGTCCGCGCGCTGGGACCAGATTCACCGCAGTGGTGTCTTCGCGAACCTCGACGCCGACTGCCGCCGCGCGGCGCAGCAATCGTTCGTCCATTTCCGCGCGACTGAGGCCGATGGCCATGCCGCCCGCGCTGAACCAGTCGCTCGGAACCGAGACATTCGTGCCGTTATGCGAATAGAAAACAGTTTCCGTGAGTTTCGCCGGTCCACTCGCGAACATTTGTTCGGTCACTCCAAGTCGTTCAAAGTGGGCCGCGCATTCCGGCGAGATGAATTCACCGCACAATTTCGAGCGCGGAAACTTCTTCTGCTCGACGAGCAAGACGCGCGCGCCGCGAAGCGCCAGATGAATCGCCGCGCTCGAGCCCGCCGGCCCACCTCCGGCAATGATTACATCGTAATCTGAAACAGCACTCATCTGATTTGTCCCTCTCCCTCTGGGAGAGGGTTAGGGTGGGGGCTTACGGGGAAAACAAGGAAAAGAGAATTTCTGCTTTCCGTAGCTTCGCCCCTCACCCCTGCCCTTTCCCAAAGGGAGAGGGAGGCGCCGCGCTCAAGACTAGTCGCGACGGAAAATGTTCTTCGACTTTCACGTTCTTCAATCCGGCACGTTCCCCGAGCAGCCTGAACTCTTCAGGCTTAAAGCTGCGCAGTATCGACAACGCGCCATCCTCGCGAATCAGTCGATTATGCAAAAACAAATGTCCCACGGTCGTGTAGAAATAGTAGGCCATCGCGTTCCGATGCAAATCGATCGCAAAAATCTTTCGCCGCGCGACACGCGCCATTTCCTTTAGTAGCTCAGCAACCTGCGAATCGCCAAAGTGATGCGTGAACAGCGAGCAGATGACGTATTCGAATTGCTCATCCTGAAACGGCAGCCGAAAAGCATCAGCCCGAACTCCGGAGATTTCGGGTAGTCCGCGCGACTCTTCGACAATCGCTTTAGCCGAACGTTCGTTCAATTCGAGTCCAACCAGGCGCGTCGTCCGATTTGTCTCGGCCGCCCATTCTGCTATCACGCGCAGCAGCTCACCGGATCCGGCACCGACATCGAGGACGGAAAAGGATTGCAAACCCTCGGCTTGAACATCTTTCAGCAGTGAATTCCGTAAGGCGCGCGTATCGCCGAGCCATCGATTCACTCGCTGAAGCTCGACGATGCATCCTTCATATTCTTCCGGCGTGTAGTCGCCTTTGTCGAGATGCTCGAGTTCGTAGCTGCGCTGGCGAAATCGGCTGAACACAGTTTCAAGTTCCAAGTTTCAGGTTCCAAGTTTATGACCGCGAACCTGAAACTTGAAACTCGGAACTTGAAACTTAGACTTTTCTGATCACCAGCGCGCTGTTCTTCGATCCGAAGCCAATGCAGTTGCAGAGCGCGGTGCGCACCCTGGTCTCGCGCGCCTTGAGAGGGACGTAATCGAGGTCGCATTCGGGATCAGGATCGTCGAGATTGATGGTCGGAGGAATCAAGCCGGTAGTCATAGCGCACAACGCTGCGCCGAGGCCCGCGGCGCCGCTGGCTCCCTGGGGATGGCCGATCTGCGACTTAGTCGCGGACATCGGAATGCGATGCGAATTACAGTTAAGAGCGATCTTCAAAGCGTTAGTTTCGATCCGATCGTTAAGCACAGTAGAAGTGCCGTGGAGATTCACGTAATCGATCTCATCGGGCGTTACACCCGCATCTTCCATTGCCAGCGCCATCGCGCGCGCGGGCTCGTCGCCACCTTCCTGCAAACGCACGCGATGATAAGCATCGCAGGTGGAAGCATAGCCTAAGATCTCGGCATAAATATTCGCGCCGCGCTGTTTCGCGACTTCGTAGCTCTCCAGGACGTAAATCCAGGCGCCTTCGCCCAGCACCATGCCCGACCGGCTGCGCGTGAACGGACGCGATGCGCGCTCCGGCTCGTCGTTCCAATCAGTGGTCAGCACCGTCAGCAAATTGAATCCGGCGAGAATTCCCGGCGCGAGCGGCGCATCGACTCCGCCCGCAAGCATAACGTCCTGACGCCCCAGCGCGATGTGTTGAGCCGCATACGCGATCGCGTCAGTAGAACTCGTACAACCGGTGGAAATCACATGCGATAAGCCGCGCAGGCCAAACGCCATCGACAGCTCGCTCGACAAGGTGCCGTGCGTCGCGGCCGGAATGATGTAAACGCTCGCCTTGGCGTGCGAGCCGCCGTTGTACCAAATGCCGTAGTGATCTTCGACGAACGGCAAACCGCCGCCACCGGTGCCCAGTTCGACACCGATGCGCTGGCGTTCTTCGATTGAAAGACTGTCCGGCGCGATTCCCGCATCGTCGAAAGCTTCGCGTGCCGCGGCTAACGCGAGCGGCACTGTGCGCGGCACATGCTTGCGATCCTTCGCGTTGAGCTGTGCTTGCCAATCAAAGTCTTGCACTTCGGCAGCAATCTTCACGGTTGAATTCGAAACATCGAAGGACTGGATCGTCCGCACCCCGCTCTCTCCGCGTTGGAGCGCATTCCAAAACGAATCGCGGCCAATCCCAATGGGCGTAACACAACCAATTCCAGTGATGACAACGCGGCGCGGAGATTTGAAGCCGTTAAGCATATTTATGTGCGTCCGGGGGTGCTCGGGGTTGCGCAAGGATAACATTGACCCGCAGACTAACCAAAAACGCCCAACCGCCCACGAAGCTCGGCGTCCGGCGATTTGTGAGACCCTGCCAGTAGGCCGACTCTCGCGCGCAGCTCGGCGCCGACTTCGGACGGTTACGAGTAGAGGGCACGGCGCCCATATCAAAGCGACAAAAACCACGCGCAGAGCCGAGGCACGTTGTCTTAGGTTAAGCGCTGCGGGTTATTAGGCCGCGTTTAGCTCCGCACTCGACGATTCCTGAGCCTTCGGAAACCCGAATTAATTCACTAGACCTCTGCGCTTCGTCTATGATGTTCGACGTATGATTACGGCAGTGCAAAAGGCGCCGCGGATCACTTCTGATGGCGCCGTTCGCATTGCGGCCAAGTTGTATGGTCTCAGGGTTTCTGCCGAACCGCTGCCGAGCGAGCGGGATCAAAACTTTCGACTGCGCCTCATAACGTCACGTGAGGAGAGCCCTTCCTCACTAACGCCCTCACCCTGCCTTCACCCAGAGGGAGAGGAAAAGAAGTCGGGCTACGGCCCCGAGCCTTCGTCCGCCGACGAACAGTTCGTTCTCAAGATTGCCAACGCGGAAGAAGCGTTTGAGTTTCTCGAGCTTCAGAATCAACTCATTCGATTTCTCGCGGCCCGTAAAATCGAACTCGAGTTCGCTCGAATCGTGCCGACTAAAACCGCAGCGGACATTGCGAAGATCAAGGATGAAAATGGCAGTGAACATTTTGTGCGTCTACTTACCTGGCTTGACGGTGTCTGCTTGGCCGAGGTCAAACCTCACGGACGCAGACTGCTGGCTTCGCTCGGCCGCTCATTAGCGCAAACGGATGCGGCGCTGGCAGAGTTCGATCATCCCGCGACGCACAGATTCTTTTACTGGGACCTTCGCAATGCGAACATCGCCCGAGAACTCACCGGGCTGCTGCCCCCCTCTCGGCGGAAACTCGTCGAACGATTCTTCGGTGAATGGGAGAAGATCGATTGGAGCAGTTTGCGCTTCAGCGTCATTCACAACGACGCCAACGATTACAACGTCCTGGTCGATGAATCTGAACAGCGCGTTAACGCTGTTCTCGATTATGGCGATGTAGTTTACAGCGCGACGGTTTGCAACCTGGCCGTCGCGCTGGCTTATCTGATGCTCGATAAGCCTGATCCGATCGGCGCTGCTGGTCAGGTGGTCGCGGCCTATCACGAAACTTATCCGCTGACTGGACGTGAAATTGATGTCCTGTACGCGCTGGCCGTCACGCGACTCTGTTGCAGCGTCTGTTACGCGGCGAAGCAGACGGGTTGTGCTCCCGATAATGAGTACCTGAATATTTCGAACGCTCCGGCGTGGGCTTTGTTGGACAGGCTTTCGGACATTGCCGGTGATTGGCCGACTCGAGTATTTCGTTACGCGTGCGGGCTGCCGGTTGTCAGCGAAAAATATGCGCGCCAGAGACGACCGCCCGCTGACTTAATCGAAGAACGTAAGCGGCACACCGGACCTTCGCTCAGCATTTCCTATCAGTCACCGCTGCATATTGTTTCCGGGTCACGGCAGTATCTCTACGATTCTGCGGGCCGCCGTTATCTGGACTGCGTCAATAATGTCGCGCATGTCGGACACAGTCACCCCTACGTCGTACGTGCCGCATCCGAGCAGATGGCGATGCTCAACACGAATACCCGCTATTTGCACGAAAACCTGATCGAGTACGCCGAGCGTTTGACGGCAACGCTGCCGGAGCCGCTGAGTGTTGTGTACCTGGTGTGCAGCGGCAGTGAAGCAAACGAGTTGGCGTTGCGTCTGGCGCGCGGGCATACAGGTCGGAACGATGCGATCGTCGTGGAGGGCGCTTATCACGGGAACACCAGCGCGATGATCGATCTCAGCCCGTACAAGTTCGACGGCCCAGGCGGACGGGGATGTCCCTCCTGGGTTCACAAAGTTCCAATGCCGGATGTCTATCGTGGGGCGCATCGCGGAGCCGGCGCGGGCAAATTCTACGCTGCTGATGTCGCTGAGGCGGTGAGACAAGGCGGCGACGTTGCCGCTTTCTTCTGCGAGTCGGCGCTCGGTTGTGGTGGTCAGATCATTTTGCCGCTAGAGTATTTGCGCGAAGCTTTTGCTGCGGTTCGTGCCGCCGGCGGAGTCTGTGTTGCCGATGAAGTGCAAACCGGCTTCGGCCGTGCCGGCGAGTACTTCTGGATGTTCGAGACGCAGGACGTGGTCCCCGACATCGTGACTCTCGGCAAACCAATCGGTAACGGACATCCGCTCGGTGCAGTCATTACCACGCCAGAGATTGCGGCATCTTTTGCGAACGGCATGGAATACTTCAACACCTTTGGCGGCAATCCGGTTTCCTGCGCCACCGGCCTCGCCGTCCTTAATGTGATTCGTGATGAAGAGCTGCAACTGAATGCGCTCGAAGTTGGCGAGTATCTGAAAGCAGGCGTGCGGGAATTGCAGGATCGGCACGCGCTGATCGGAGACGTGCGTGGCGCTGGTCTTTTTCTCGGTATTGAATTAGTCCGCGATCGAGAGACGCTGGAACCAGCAGACAGCGAAGCGGCTCACGTAGTTGAGCGAATGAAGGAGCGCGGCATTCTTTTAAGCACTGACGGTCCATTGCACAACGTGATCAAGATCAAACCGCCGCTGGTATTCTCACGCGTAAACGCTGATCTTCTGATTGCGAGCTTGGATTCTCTGCTTAAAGAAGACTCGGCAGTATTGAGAAGTCGGAATGGACGAAACAAAAAGGCCAGACGCTTTTCAGGCCCGGCCTTCTGATTTCAATTGAACGCGCGTATCAGGTCACGCCACTTTCGTTCCGCAGTCGTCGCAAAACTTGGCGCCGGGTTTCAAATCGTGCTGGCAATTCGGACATTTGCCGGCGACCTGGGACGTGCCACATTCGCTACAGAATTTGGCGCCTGCTTGCAACGATGCACCGCATTTCACGCACTTCTGCGTGGATGCCGGTTGCGCCGATTCCGTCGGTGTCGCGCCGCGCTGGCGCATCGCATCACTCATGGCGCCGGCCATAGCGTTGCCCACCGCGAATCCAGCGCCCAGGCCCGCGCCCAATCCGGCGCCGCCGCCGGGATTCTGCGCTGCATCGCGCATCGCCTGGGCGGCTTCGAATTGCGTGTACTTGCCCATGTCGCCGAGCACCCCCATTTGCGTGCGCTTGTCCATCGCCGCTTCGACTTCCTGCGGCAGCGAAATGTTTTCCACCGTGAACTTGGTAAGCTCGAGACCGAGCGACTTGAATTCGTCCTGCAACTTCTGTCGCGAGAACTTACCCAGCTCGTCATAGTTCGAAGCGAGATCCAGCGCGGCGATTTTTGATTCGGCCAGCGCATCAGAGAAGCCGCTGACCAACGTGCGCCGCAATTGACCTTCGATATCTTCCGTGACGAATCGCGCGTTCGTGCCGGCGATCTGTTTGATCAGCTCGCGCGGCTCGGCGACGCGCATCGAATAAATACCGAACGCGCGTAGCCGCACCATGCCAAAGTCGGTGTCGCGCATCATTACCGGATTCGATGTGCCCCATTTCAAATCAGTAAACTGTTTCGTGTTGACGAAATAAACTTCCGACTTGATCGGTGAATTAAAGCCGTGCTTCCAGGCGCCAAGCTTTGAAAGAATCGGCGTGTTACCGCCTTCGACGGTGAAACGGCCGGGTCCGAACACATCGGCGATCTGTCCTTCGTGCACAAAGACGGCCGCTTGCGACTCGCGCACAATCAACTGCGCGCCGTTCTTGATCTCCTGATCGCGAACGGGAAAGCGATAAAGCATCGTGTCACTCGAATCGTCGAGCCACTCGATGACTTCGATGAATTGCGCGCTCGGGCTGAGCCGGTCAAGAATTCCCATTGTGTTTCTCCTTGGTTAACTGCCAGACATTATACGGCGAAAGCGCCGGTGGTGTTCAAATGTGTCAGCGCGACGTGTCAGAAGCCCGACCGTTAGGGAGGGCAAGGTGAGCTAAACGCAGGCTTGTTCAGTCCTGAAAGTTGCCCTTGCTCACGCTCGGGCTTCTGACACGCTTTCGCGCCACGAACAACAGCGCTGCCAACCCTCCTGCCGTATCAATCATGCTGTCGTAAACCGAGGCTGTACGCGACGGCACAAACCCCTGGCGAAACTCATCAAAAAGCGCGTAAACGACGACGACAGCCAACCCAATCCAGAACCAGCGTTCACGCAGTAACCGGCGCGATGACGTTCGGAAAGCTCGGGCCGCCAGCAGCGCCAGGATTGCGTATTCAGTGAAATGCCCGATTTTGCGAAGCACGAAATGAATCGTATTCAATGTCGCTTCGCTCGCGCTCGGAAACAATGCATGTAATGGTCCCATCAGGAAACTCGACGTGTGTGAAGCTGAAAGCA
>DASXTE010000162.1:0-5248 GCA_036505595.1 Pyrinomonadaceae bacterium | reverse complement strand
CTGAAACTGCGCGAGCAGAAAGAAAAAGGTGACGTGAAAGAGATTGGATTGGTCATCGAGCCCTGGAAGGTGACCGGGTGTTATTTACCAAATGAGTCAACGGCTCAGGTCGCGTAAGGTTTAGCCGACCCCCGACCCCCGGCCCCTGGCTCCCGTCTCCTGTTTTAGATATGCATCAAGTAGAAATCGCCACAACACGAGAGTCCCTGCTTGACGCGCCAGAGATGACGCTCAACATGGGGCCGCAACACCCCAGCACGCACGGCGTGTTGCGCGTGATCCTCAAGTTGGATGGCGAAACTGTCATCGATCTCGATTGTGACATCGGCTATCTGCATCGCGGCATGGAAAAGATCGCCGAGAACCGCACGTACGCGATGATCGCGCCTTATTGGGATCGCCTCGATTACATCGCCGCGGTTTCGAACGGCCTGGTTTGGGTCGAGACAGTCGAGCAGATGATAGGGCTCGACGTGCCAAAACGCGCCCATTACATCCGGACGATTCTGACTGAGCTGAATCGCATCGCTTCGCATTTGCTGTGGCTAGGCACGCACGCGCTCGATATCGGGGCGGTCACGATTCTCCTGTGGGCATTTCGTGAGCGCGAAGAGATTCTGAAAATTTTCGAGCGACAGTTTGGGGCACGTTTGACTTGTCACGCCTGGCGCGTCGGTGGCATGCCGAATGACGCCTACGATGATTTTGAAGCAGACGTGCGGCGCTTCATTGGAAATATCGGCGGGCGGCTTGACGAATATGAAACCGTGCTCTCGGAAAATCGGATTTGGTTGAGCCGCACCGTCGGCATCGGCGTGATTTCCGGTGAAGAGGCGATCGCCATCGGCTTGTCCGGCCCCGCCCTGCGTGGCTCGGGCGTGGCCTGGGACATTCGCAAAGCGCGGCCTTACGCGGCATACGCGGACATGGATTTCGAAGTGCCGCTCGGGGAAAACGGTGACACGTACGATCGCTACCTCGTCCGCATGGAAGAAATGCGACAGTCGCGCCGGATCATTCAGCAGGCAATTGATAACTTGCCGGACGGCCCCGTCAACGCGAAGGTACCCAGACTTATCAAGCCGCCGGTTGGTGATTATTATCATTCAATCGAGGGGCCGAAGGGCGAGATTGGTTGTTACCTGGTTTCTGATGGCACGCAGCAACCGTGGCGCGTGCGCGTGCGGCCGCCATGCTTCATGAACCTTCAGGCTTTGAAAAGACTTTGCATCGGCCATCTGGTTGCGGACGTGGTCGCGATTATTGGGACGCTTGACATCGTGTTGGGCGAGATTGATAGATGAGATCTCTTTGCGTTCCTTTGCGTCTTGGCGCCTTGGCGTGAATGTCTCCCATGAAGAAAAGTTCACGCAAAGCCGCAAAGGCGCAAAGTCGCGCAAAGAAAGAATGACGTGATTGCTTTCTTAGCCGCACCAACTTTCATCGACAGCCTGCTCCTGAAATTGTTCAGCGAGCAAACGGTGAACTATGTCATCTGGCCGTTCATTCAAATCGGCGCGGTGGTGACGATCACGGCGCTGTGGGTGGCCTACGCAACCTATCTCGAAAGAAAGATCTCGGCATTCATGCAAGCGCGGCTGGGGCCGATGCGCGTCGGGCCGTGGGGCTTGCTGCAACCGATTGCCGATGGACTGAAGTTATTGGTGAAAGAAGATTTCATTCCAGAGAATGCCGACCGTTGGATCTTTTTCGTCGCGCCTTATATTGCAGTCGTCGCTGCATTCGTTGTGATGGCGGTGGTTCCGTTCGGTCCCGATTGGGCCGTGATCACTGACGTGAACATCGGCGTGCTGTTTGTGCTCGCGGTGTCGAGCGTCGGGGTTCTGGCCACCATTCTCGCCGGCTGGTCGTCGAATTCGAAATACGCTTTGCTCGGTGCATTGCGATCGAGCGCGCAGATGGTCTCGTACGAAGTTTCAATGGGCCTGGCGATTATCGGCGCGCTGATGTTTGCGCGGACGCTGTCGCTTTCAGGCGTCGTCAACGCGCAAGCGTCCGATTCGATCTGGTTTGTAATGTATCAGCCGATCGGCTTCATGATCTTCCTGATTAGCGGCATTGCCGAAAACAATCGCGCGCCGTTTGATTTGCCGGAAGCGGAATCCGAACTGGTCGCCGGATTTCACACGGAGTATTCCGGCATGCGGTGGTCGCTCTTTTTTATGGCAGAGTACGCAGCAATGGTTGTCGTCACCGCCGTCGCGACGACGCTTTATCTTGGTGGCTGGTACTTTCCATTTGTCTATCGCCTGACGGAGGCGAAGGGTTATCACAACGCCTACGTGGTTGTGAGCTTGATTGTGTTTCTCGCGAAGGCCGGCCTGCTCCTTTATTTGTACTTCTGGCTTCGCTGGACGCTGCCGCGTTTTCGCTACGATCAGTTGATGGATCTCGGCTGGAAATGGATGTTGCCGGCGGCGCTCATCAATATTGTAGTCACGGCGTTAGGCGTTGGAGTTATTCAGGGCCTCGATGGCTTCCGCGGAATGCATACGATAGATTCAGTAAAGGTAGGCAGCGGGCTGGCGCTGACGCCGACCGGCAAAGCGATCGCGATTGGATTCGGCGTTGCGAACCTGTTAGTGACAGCAGGCGTGATGTCTTTGATAAATCGGCGATCGCGCGATTTCAATTTGAAGAAGCAGCGACGGGGGATTCGCCTGGTTGATTTGCCTAAGGGCCGGCCCGCGGTGATGCCGGTGAGTTCGGAAACGGCAACGTAATTTCACCACAGAGGACACAGAGGAAGACAACAATCAAAACTCTAAAATCAGAAATCTAAAATTTTCGTTATGCCATTAGTTCCTGTTCCCAAATCAACTTTCGCGCAGAAGCTGAAACGCTTCTTCATGATCGATCTAATAAAAGGACTCGCCGTGACGCTTGGCTTCAACATCGGCGCGCTCACCGATCGCGATGCGGTCGCCGGGAAGGGAATTTACACCGAACAATATCCGAAAGTGCGACCGGATGTGGCCCCGCGGTTTCATGGCGCGCCGCGCCTGAACATGGATCCGGAAACGCACGACACGCTGTGCATCGCCTGTAATCTGTGCGCACTCGCCTGTCCCGAAGATTGCATCGACGTGATTGCGATGGATGTAGAAATCGTCGTCGCCGGCAAGCCGCGCCGCAAGAAAGTCTTGGACGAATTCATCTTCGATACTTCGCGTTGCATGTTCTGCGCGCTGTGCCAGGAAGCGTGTCCGACGTACTGTCTTGAGCTGACTCAGGACTTCGAGCTGGCTACTTATTCGCGCGCAGGATTTGTTTGGAATCGCGAAATGCTCGAACAGGGAAGAGAAACGGTTAAATACCAATCGTAATAGCTGGATCTTTGATCTTTGGACTTTGATCTTAGTCGTGTTAACGGAAGTTGACTTATAAAGCGCCCGGCGCATTAAACGACAAAGACCAAAGCACAAAGACCAAAGATCATGATTTTGTCGGGCTGGGAATCAGTCTTCTTTTGGATTTTTTCTATCGCTGCGATTCTGGCGGGGCTGCTGACCGTCATGGCGCGGAATGCGGTGCATTCTGCGCTGTTTCTGATCTCTTCGTTGGTTTCTGTCGCAGCTCTGTTCATTCTGCTGGGTGCAGAGTTCATCGCCGGTGTGCAGATACTGGTTTACGTAGGCGGCGTGATGGTTTTGTTTCTGTTCGTCATCATGCTCGTCAATGTTGGCGCTGAAGAAGAAGGACGCGCCGCGATTTTCAATCGTCCGCCGCAAGTTGCCGCGGCGTTAGTTTTTTCATTGCTGCTTGTGCTGGGTCTGCTGTTCGCAATCAATCGTGGCTATGACGGTCTAAAGAATCGAGACTCGGCAAAATTGAAACAGGCCGCCGAAGTGCGCGCGGCGCAACAAGAGAATCTTCCAGCGGGAGCGACTGGCGTCAGCCGTTTGACGAAAGAGACTGAGCGAGTTGGCACGAGCCTATACACCTATGCCGCGCTTCCCTTTGAAATTGCCAGCGTGCTTTTGCTAGTGGCAATCATTGGCTCGGTAATGCTCTCGCGCACGTTAAAGCAGGAAGCCGCCGCCGACGATGTCGATCCGGAAGTGTTAAGCGCAATCGGCGCCAAAGAGAAATTAGGTGGTTAATCAGGGACGAGGTTTTAAGCGCCGTCAGGCGCGGAATATTTATAGAAAACGGTGCCACCTTTTCCCATTTTTCAGCCCATTTATGGGCGACTTTTTCGCTCCTAAAGGAGCTTGGGCTTTCGATCGGACGTCGCGGGCTCTAAATATTTCGCCACTACGCGGCTGTGAACGCGGTTAGCGCCGGACGGTTGTTTTCAGATGATGGATGTGAATCCCATGATGGCATTGTTGCTCCAGGAGACGGGCCGCGTTTCGTCCGCGTTGGAGAGTATCAAGCACCCGGATCTCTCAAAATTCCTGGTCATCGGCGCGATCCTTTTCATCATTGGCGTTGCCGGTGTCCTGACGCGGCGCAACATCATCGTAATTTTCATGTCGATTGAGCTAATCCTGAACGCGGCGAATTTGAACTTCATCGCGTTTTCGCGTTATTTGCAGGACACGGGCGGCCCTGGCGTCAATCCGCTTGCGGGCCAGGTGTTCACGGTTTTCATCATCGTCGTCGCTGCGGCTGAAGCGGCGATTGGGCTCGGCATCGTGATCGCGCTGTATCGCAATCGCGAAACGATCTGGGTGGATGAGATTGATCTAATGAAGTGGTAAACCGCAGTTTCAAGTTTCAAGTTTCAGGTTTCAAGTTATGGCGAACCTGAAACTTGGAACTTGAAACTTGAAACTATGTATAGATTCATCTGGCTAGTTCCCCTGCTACCGCTCCTCGGCGCCGCGATCAACGGCATCTTTGGCCGTTGGTTTCGCTTTCCGGAAAAGCTGATTGGTGGAATTGCCGTCGGCACAGTCGCGCTTTCATTTCTCATCAGCGTCGCTGCGATCTATTCGTACGGTTTCGGCAGCAGACAGCTTTGGCCCAATCCTTACGTCACCACTCAGGCAGTCTTCACATGGATTCCTGGCGGCGCGGTGAATCAGACTCTCGGATACACGCAGCAACCGGTTACGACCAGTCCGAGTGAGAGCCAACGGCCGATCGATTCATCTTCTCCTCGGGGCTCATTGCTGAATATCGACTGGAGCTATCAACTCGATCCGCTTTCAGCCGTCTTCATGCTGATCGTTACGGGCGTTGGCCTCTGCATCTTCGTTTTCGCCACCGGCTACATGCA
>DASXTE010000161.1:0-3780 GCA_036505595.1 Pyrinomonadaceae bacterium | reverse complement strand
GCTTCCAATTCATTCACCGCAATTTCGCTTGACTACCTTGATCCGTCCGTCAGCGCGCCATCCTAAGGCTCTGATTTGCCGCCACTTAACCCTCAAGTAATGCCTCAGAAAACCCACTCTATCGTGTTGAAAAAAAAAGTCACCACAACATATTGACATCCGTAAATCTCAGGAGTATAGTGCGTCCTGCTTTGGTTGTGACGGCTGGCGGCGGCGGCAGAAGGGTTCCAAACCCGACTCCGCAAGGGTAGTAGTAGCTTCGCAAAACCGACCGTAATACCTGCGTAAAATCGAATCTTTTTTGAGCGGCGATCATGAATCGTCGATGGCGTTTTATTCCTCGAACTAGCGCTCGCGTGCGGTTCCCCGCGCGGGAAAGGTAAAATAGATGAACCCCGCAACTGGTGCGAAAATGACGAAGGCATCACAAGACGAAATCCTCGAATCAATCGTTTCCTTCGGGCGCGAAATCGCACCGCTGGGTTTGAATGCCCGGCGCGTGATAGCGAAGCGTTACTCGCTGAAAGACGCCAAGGCAAATCCGATTGAAGAGTGGAGCGACATCGTCGCCCGCGTCGTCGCGCACGTTTCAGTTGCGGAAACCGACCCCGTGCAGCGTGATGAGTTTTTCAACGCGATGACCGACATCATGTCGGCGCGCGAGTTCGTTCCGAATACGCCCTGCCTCGTCAACTCCGGCAAGCCGAACGGGCAACTCGCGGCCTGCTTCGTGCTCGATGTGCCGGACTCGATCGCCGGCATCATGAAGACAGCCACCGACGCGGCGATCATTCATCAGACCGGTGGCGGCACTGGTTTCACTTTCGAAAAGCTTCGTCCGAGCGGCTCGATGGTCCGCTCGACTCATGGCGTGGCCAGCGGCCCGGTGTCGTTCATGAATATCTTCAACACGACGACCGACACGGTGAAGCAGGGCGGCGTCCGGCGTGGCGCGAACATGGGTATGATGCGCGTGACGCATCCAGACATTTTGCGTTTCATTCATGCAAAGAACGACCAGCACTCGCTGACGAACTTCAACATTTCGGTGAATGTCACCGACAAGTTTCTTGAAGCAGTCGATCACAGCGAATGGTATCAGCTGGACTTTAACGGTGAGCCCTGGAACGAGCCGGTTTTCGATCCAGTCACCGGCCGTAATTACGTCGTCTATCGCCGGCCTGACGGCTCGACCGTGACTTTCCGCGACAAAGAATCGTTCGACACTGCCGATCTTTCCGATGCTCTGATCGAAGAGCCGCCGGCACCGGGATTTGTCTACGCTCCGGACATTTGGAACCGGATTATCGCCAGCGCTCACAAGTATGCTGAACCCGGCATCGCCTTCATCGACGAGGTCAATCGCCACAACCACATGATGGAATCGATGGGGCCGATCATGGCGAGCAATCCCTGTGGCGAGCAGTTCCTGCACTTCGCGAACTCTTGCAACCTCGGCTCGATCGATGTGAACAAGTTCTATGATCGCGAAAACCGCGTTGATTGGGACCGACTCGCCGAAGTCACGCATTGGACGACGCGTTTTCTCGACAACGTGATCGACACGTGCGCCTGGCCGCTGGCGGAAATCAACGACGTCGTGAAGCGCACGCGCCCGGTTGGTCTCGGCATCATGGGCTTTGCCGACCTGTGTTTGAATCTGAAGATCACTTACGGCTCGCCGGCCTCGATCGATTTGATGGATGAAGTGATGGGCTTTGTCCGTCGCGAGGCCTGGACCGAATCCTTGCGTCTGGGCGCCGAACGCGGCGTCTTTCCCGAACTCGAACCGAATCGCGAATCCTACGCCGACTTTCTCTACAACGAAATCGGCATCTCACGTGAAGTTCCGCTCACCCCGCGTAACTATGAAGTAACGACGATCGCTCCTACGGGCACTATTTCCCTGGTGGCAGAAACGTCGTCGGGAGTTGAACCCAACTTCTCATGGGCGTACGTGCGAAAGGACACTCTCGGCACGCGCACGTACGTTCACACCCTCGCCGCTCAGGCCCTGGGCGTGGATGTAGATCAGACTGATCCCGATTCGATCGATGCAGCCGCAAGCTATGTCGTCGAGCATGAGCAAGAGCTGCCCGGTTATTTCATTTCGGCGATGTCAATCAGTGCAGAGCAGCACGTCCACGTGCTGGCCGCCGCGCAACGCAACGTCGATAACAGCGTCTCGAAGACTTGCAATGGTGCAGTCAACGACACGATCGAGTCAGTCGATCATCTTTACAGATTAGCGAGACAGCTTGGCTGCAAAGCCGTCAGTTACTACCGCGACGGCTCGCGCGAGAATCAGGTGCTTACTTCCATGAAGACTGAAACCAAGACTGAGACGCCGACGGTCGTGACGACTACGACGATTATTGAACCGGTGGCCGAGCCGCCGGTCGAAATTTCAGAAGGCCGAACTGAATCTGAGAACGAAGCTGCCGCGCGACGTTTGGCCGAAGCGGAAGCAGAGGCGCGCAAACAGGGAGCGATTCGTCTCGAACGTCCGCGTGAACTTCGCGGCGCAACCTGGCGCATTCCGTTCGACGGACAGAACCTCTACGTCACAGTCAATCATGACGATGAGATGATTCAGGAAGTCTTTGCCACCGGCCCGATCAGCGGCGGCGTCGGCATGCTGGCTTCGAAGATGCTGCGTGGCGGATTCGATGCGGCGGAAGTTTCTTACAGCTTGAACAAGGTGACCGGCACGCACGCCGTCTGGTTCAACGAACGCCTGCTGACTTCACCCGAACAAGCCGTCGCCGAATGCCTCATGATCACCAACCGCCGCTTGAAAGGTCATCCCGATTCAGCACGCGCGTTGAAGTCGCAGTCCTCGCTTGGCTCTCAGTCCTCAGTCCTTAGTCCTCAGTCCTCGGCGGTGGCTCAGTCCTCAGTCCTCAGTACTCAGTCCTCGGCGGCGATGTCTTCGATGATAAGTATTTGTCCCGAATGCCACGGCCAGCTCGAGCACGCGAGCGGCTGCGATTTTTGCAGGGACTGTGGATATAGCAAGTGTAAGTGAGGAAAGCGTTATTAATGATTGCGGAGTAATGTCCGGCCGTGGGTGTGCACAAAAACCCACGGCATTTCCCTCAACACCTTCGGCAAGGAGGGTTTATGCGAAACGCGTTCAAGGATATGTATGACTCCATCGCACTGCGCGAGGCTGAAAAAATGCGCAGCGAACTTCACAGCTTCCAAACAGTTCGCCAGCAGCCTCTCCATGATCTATTGGTAAATCAGACAACGCGTTGGAACGATGTCGCGGCGCAAGACGCTATGAAAACGTCCGAACTCGCTGCGAACATTCTGGGTCGAGACTCATATCAGACAGCATCGGAGCACGCCATCAAGTCCATCACGGCAATGCAGAGCAGCGCGAAAATGTCGGAGTTGGTCCTTGGCACTATTCAGACCAAATCTTTCTTAGCGGCAGCCGAAGCTGCCAACGCTTCGATATCAAAGATTTTCGCCGATACTCAAGCAGGCATTAAGTTATCAAATTTCCATGATCTAATTTCGAAAGAGTGGATGATCCCGCGGGAAGCGTTGGCTAAGGGATTTGTAGAAGCCGCCGGTCTAACGAATTTTCAATCACATTTTGCGTCGATTGCTGGTGTTTCCTCACTAGCTGAGACTTTCGCAGACAACATTAGCAGAAACTATGTCGGAGGATTGGTCGGTCTTTCGGCGAAACTCAGCAGTTCGCTTGCTCAAGGGTTTGCGGGGTTTTCTCGGTCCTATCAGAACTTGTTCGAATCTTTTGAAAACAAC
>DASXTE010000160.1:0-7395 GCA_036505595.1 Pyrinomonadaceae bacterium | reverse complement strand
AGCCGAAACCGGGGTCGCCAATAAACCAACCCCTCGCCCTGACGTCATGTCGACGAATGCGGTCGCTTCGACACTCGAGTGATTATTCAATTCACGCTCTAACCCGATCTCCAGGCGGCGGCTGCGCGCCATCACCGCGCGACCGCTGACATATGCGACCGGTTGATTTGCCGGACGCTTGAAAACGGCATCGCCGCTTTCGAAGCTGGCGACACTTTGGACATCGGTATTGTCGGCAGCGCTCGCGTATGCGGCCTTGACTCTGGTACGCGCGTTTGCGTCGAATTGAATTCCGATGCGCGGAGTGAGAGCCGCGTCGCTGCCGGCGCCGAGGAATCTCGAGTAATCAACACCGAGAACTACTACGAACCCATCGCGAACGATCCATTCATCGATTGCGCGCACCGACATTTGGCCCAAACTGTTGGGTGATTTGTTCTTCGCTAATGCATTGAAGGTCGGCAAGTGCGCCCCACCCGCGGTCACGCCGAAACGATGACGATCGTTAACGCGCAGATGCGCGGTCGTCTCAAAGCGTTGCGGCGCGGAAGATCCAACGCCAGTCTGGCCCGCGAAAATCAAATCGATCCGCTCTGAAGCCGGCAAAGCCACGGCGAAGTTAATCCCTTGATAACTTGACGCGAACGGGCTCGCAGATTCCGCAAAGTAGGTTTCGACAACCCCCTGAGGCCGCGCGTTGCTCTTTCCACTCGAATCGCCGTTTGTGGCGCTGACTTCATCAGTCGCCGCGGCTTGCTCCGATTCAACGGCGGCGACGGTCGCGTCCGGATTCTCATTGGCCTGGAAAATCGAGCGCTGCGTTTGCGCCGCGCGCAGACGCCACTTCGCGTTGTCGCGGTCACTCCGCTGTTCAGGATAAGTTCGCCCGGAGCCGAGTGGCTCAAGGTTGAATCGATAGGCGATTTCGGCTGATGGCGCTACCGTGACGGACGAGAAAAGAACCTCGCTAAATCCTGTGGCAATGGCCTTAAGTGAATAACGACCGGCGGGAATTTTGGCTGAGAAGCTGCCATCGGCAGCCGTGCGTGTTTCTTTGACGATTTTGTTTGCGCCCTCGCGGATCATCTGAATCAGGGCGCCGGCCAACGGCAGGCCGCGATTGTCGCGAACGGTGCCGGTGATAGTTGCGAGGCCGCGAGTGCCTTTGCCGTAACTCGACGAACCAAGCGTCGTCAGAATCAAGGCAATCGCCACCAGCGGCGTGCTAAATCTGAAGATCTTTCTCATCGCGGTTGGACCTCCGACCGAAACTCGCGCGGAACCACGAACTGTGTAGAAAAAGAAATGGCTTGCATTAGCCGAAAGAAGTTACGGTCGTTCGATTCTCCGCTTCGTCTGTCAGATGCCTTGAGCGGCATAATTCCGTAAAGCCGCTTGGGCGAGGGAGACCTTCACCCGCTTGAATGCCTGTAATTCTCAGCCACCGCGCGCCGTCATGTCAAGCAAAGTTTGCGCCTCAGCCCGCACTTTTCCGCCGGAAAACTGTAAAGCCGAAGCCAATTTTGCGGCGCGTTTTGGGCGTGTTAGGATGGTCATTCTTGATGAATTGCCGCCCGTTTTTCCGCAATCAATGATCGATCAAGTGAAGACAACCCGACTTCCGAATGGTCTGACGATCCTTACGGAACACATGCCGGGCCTGCGTTCCGTGAGTCTTGGCATTTGGGTGCGGCGCGGCTCGCGGCATGAATCTCCGCAGTTGAACGGCATTTGTCATTTCATCGAGCACGCCCTGTTCAAAGGCACGCTGACCCGCTCTGCGCACGAGATCGCCACCGAATCCGATCGGCTCGGCGGGCATCTGGATGCTTACACGACGCACGAGATGACCGGGTTCTCGACGAAGGTTGTCGACAATGCCTTGCCGGCGGCGTTCGATTTGATCGCCGACTTGATCGCGAATCCGCGCTTCGACGAGGCCGATCTGAAACGCGAGCAGAACGTCATCCTCGAAGAGATGAAGATGATCGAGGACACGCCGGATGAATTGCTGGGTGAGCTCTTCAACGCGGCTTATTTCCCAAATCATTCGCTCGGGAGGCCCATCGAAGGCACTGTCGAAACTGTTTCAAATTTCGATCGCGAAAAGACCACAGAGTTTCATTCACTAAACTATGGGCCGGCAAATCTGGTCATCGCTGCTGCCGGCAACATCAGTCACGATGGCTTGGTTAATTTGGCGACCAGGGTCTTCGGGAACAGCAACGGCCATGTTGCGGAGGGTTTCAGCTTGTCGTCGCCGGCACCGGCTGCGCCAATCCTGATTGAACGGAAGAGCGAGCTTGAGCAAGCGCATCTGATCATCGCCGCGCCCTGGCCTTCGTCAAAAAGCGAAGATCGTTACATCGCCAGCATGTTGGGAACGATTATCGGCGGCGGAACGTCGAGTCGGCTGTGGCAATCTGTTCGTGAAGAGCGCGGGCTGGCTTATGCGATCGGCGCCGGCGGGAACACCTTCACGGACGTCGGCATTTTCACGATTTATGCTGGTGCATCGCCAGCGCACATTGACCAGGTATTGGATCTCTCGTTGAAGGAACTGCGCCGCGTCGTACGCGACCATGTAACGCCAGGCGAACTTCAGCTGGCAAAGGAACAGGCAGTATCGACCATCCTGCTGAGTTTGGAATCATCCAGCGCGCGCGCGGGGGCTTTAGCACGCCAGGAAATCGTGCATGGCCGGAGAATTCCGCCGGACGAAATCATCCAGCGGATTGAAGCGGTCACCGAGGAAGATATGCTGCGCCTGGCACAGAGATATTTCACGACGGATTCACTGGCCGTGGGCGCATTGGGAAATTTGAACGGCTTTGTTGTCGATCGATCGCGTTTGGAGATTTAAGTTGCCACAAAGCGACAGAGACACGGAGAGAAGCTGGAACACAATCCTGTGGGACAATCAAAGCTCAAGCATTTCGACCTGTTCCATGATGCTTGGCGAACCAATTTTTGAAATTTCTCCGTGTCTCTGTGCCTCTGTGGCTAGTTCTTCCCGTATAATTCTCTCGAAATGAAACTTTCCGTACTTGGCAGCGGCTCGACGGGCAATGCGGTGCTGCTGGTGGCTAACGGCACGCGCGTGCTTGTTGACGCCGGCCTCAGCGCGCGCGAGATCGCTCGTCGCATGAATCAGCTCGGCGAAGATCCAAATCGTCTCGACGGAATTCTGATCACACATGAGCACGGCGATCATGCTGGCGGATTGCGTGTCCTGATGAAAGATCTCGACTGCCCGGTTTATATGTCAGCGAAAACGCGCGACGCGTATGTCCTCGAGCGACGAAATGTCGCGAATGATGAACCGCGCCGGCGCGCAGACGCTTTACGCGAGCGGATGATCGAGATCGATTCCGGCTTCGACTTTCAGATTGGACAAATCGATTTTCATCCTTTCACAGTGCCGCATGATGCAGTCGATAACTTTGGTTTCACGGCTACACACGATGGCGTGAAGGTCGCTACGGTTATGGATTTCGGCCATATCACGACGTTGATTACACAACAACTGCGCGGCTGCGCTGCCATTGTGATCGAATCTAATCACAGCCGCGACATGCTGAAGACGGTCGAACATTATCCCTGGGAATTGAAGCAAAGAATTCTTTCTCGCCTCGGTCACTTGTCGAATGAAGACGTCGCGGAGTGGCTGGTCGATGGCTTTGACGGTCAGGCGCGCCACATCGTGCTGGCGCATCTTTCGCAACGCGCGAACAATCCATACCTCGCGAAAATCACGGCCGAGACGGCGCTGTTCGAGCGTTCGCCGCTGTTTCGCGCAGACACCGAAGTTATTTTGTCTTTTCCGAAAGAGCCGACTGCGTGGATAGAAGTCTGAGCCGGGGCAGTAGCCCGACCGTAAGGGAGGGCGTTATGGGGATGGTTAGGCGCCCTCCCTTACGGTCGGGCTACTGCCCCGCCTTGGCCGCTCTAATTGTTTTCGGCTTGGTATCAGTTGTCGCAAGTTGCAGTGAAGGCAGCCGGCGGGCCGGCATTCCCGCCGACGCGCAAGCCGCGCTGGACACGGCAATCCAGGATATCGACGCGGGTCGCTACGAAAAGCTTTACAATGACGCCGCCGACGAATGGCGTAAGGACACGACGCTCGAAGAATCGAAGGCGACATTCCAGCGCTTGCACGATAAGCTCGGCCGCGCGCAGGTGCGCAACCTGGACACGGCTCGTGAAGAACAGACGGGGACAGCCCCCGTCCCCGGTCATTCACTGATCGCGATTTATCACACTTCGTTCGAACACGGTGACGCGATGGAAACGTTCACGCTAATCGAGCGGGGCGGGAAATGGTATCTGGCGAAGTATTTTGTCAGCTCGACAGCACTGAAGTAGTGAATCGTAAATGGTAAATCGTTAATAGGGTTCGCTTCGTCCCAATTCGATTTACGATTCACGATTTACTATTCACCATGATCGAACGCTACACCCTGCCCGAAATGGGCGCGCTCTGGTCTGAGCAGAACAAGTTCCAGAAGTGGCTGGACGTGGAGATTGCCGTCTGCGAAGTGCATGCGGAGATGGGCACGATTCCGCGCGATGCGCTGGAACAGATCAAAACGCGCGCAAAGTTTTCGGTCGAGCGCATCAACGAAATCGAAAAAACAACCGATCACGACGTCATCGCCTTCACGACGAACCTCGCCGAATCAATTGGAGAAGCTTCACGATTTGTTCACTTTGGTTTGACTTCTTCAGACGTCGTCGATACTGCGAACGCTCTGCTGCTGCGCGACGCTTGCGATGTCCTGCTGAAGAAGATCGATGAGTTGCTCGAGGTCCTGAAGCGGCGCGCCTTTGAATTCAAAACCACGCCCCAGATTGGACGCACGCACGGAATTCATGCCGAGCCGACTTCGTTCGGGCTGACGTTTGCGCTTTGGTACGACGAGATGCGCCGCAATCGCGAGCGCTTGCTGAATGCGCGTGAAGCGGTCGCGGTTGGCAAACTGAGCGGCGCCGTCGGATCGTTCGCGCATCTTGCGCCCGCGGTTGAAGAGAAAGTTTGCGCGCGGCTTGGGTTGAAAGCCGCGCCGGTCTCGACGCAAATTGTTCAGCGCGATTCATACGCTGAATACCTTTGCACGCTCGCGATCATTGCTTCGTCGCTCGACAAATTCGCTTTGCAAGTTCGTCACTGGCAACGCACCGAAGTGCGCGAAGCGCAGGAGAAATTCAAGCAAGGACAGAAAGGCTCCAGCGCGATGCCGCACAAGCGCAACCCGATTCTCTCCGAAAGAATCTGCGGCATGGCCCGCGTCGTGCGCGCCAACAGCCTCGTCGGTTTGGAGAACGTCGCGCTCTGGCACGAACGCGACATCTCGCATTCATCTGCCGAACGCATCGTGCTGCCGGATTCGAGCATCGCGACGGATTATATGCTGCACAAAGCCGCATCGCTGCTCGACGGTTTGATTGTCTATGCGGAGCGGATGCTGGAAAACCTGAACGCCACACGTGGCCTGGTATTCAGCGGCGAGTTGCTGCTGGCGCTGACGCAGGCCGTCGTCGCGCGCGAGACCGCTTACGAGTGGGTGCAGCGTAATGCGATGAAATGCTGGGACGAAGGCGCGGATTTCCGGGCGTTGGTTTCAGCCGACAAAGACATTACTGCTCACTTGTCGCGAGAACAGATCGAGGCCGTGTTTTCGCTGGACAAATATCTGCGGAATGTTGATGAGGTCTTCGCGCGGGTGTTTGTGTCAGAACCCCGACTCGTCGGGATAGCGAGCGGGCAGGAAACTCAACGTTGAGTCTGCGATCCGCTCGCTATTGCTCGCGGTTCTGTAACGGCTTACTTAACCCACTTATCGGCCATGCCGCCGATGATGGGTAGCTTGAACATCGCGCCCTGGTAAGCCTTGACGGCAGATAGAATCAAGCCCAGCAGGTAGACGACAATAAAAACCAGCCAGAGCAGGCCAAACAACATCCCAACTAATCCCCCAACTGCCCCGCTCTCCGTTGCCGCTGCTGCCGCCGCACCGCCTACCAAAAGAATCGCGCCGATAATCCAAAGCGCGATCATGAGAACGATCATTCCCACATGCAGCAAAATGGACTGCAACGCGTGAAACTTAACGAAGCGATTCTCTTTCTCAATAATGAGCGAAATGATCGCGATGATTCCAATCGGATAGCCAAGAGCCGCGGCTACGTTTCCATCCAGACCCAGGGCGGACTTACCGGTATCCATGTTGATGTTCTCCTAACAGAGTTAGAGTCGTAGATCGTTTCGAACTGACGAGCTTACTTATTAACAATGTTCCAGGCGATGTTGCCGAGGATCGGCAGCTTGTAGTACTGGCCTTGATACGCCTTGATAGCCGCCATGATCAGGAAAGCGAGCAGCACCAGGGCAACCAAGAGTCTAACTGCAAGCCAACCAAAAAAGACCAGGATGCCGAGCGTGTCTCCCAAAGCGATCTCGGCGATCATCGACAAGATTCGGAATGCGATGCCCACAACGATCCAAACACCGCCGTACAGCAATGCCTGCATCGCATGAAAGCGCAGCAGCCGGCTGGTCTTTTCAATCAGAAAGAAAACGAGACTAATGATAATGCCCAAGCCGCAACAGATCATTGTGAGGTAGCAGAGCATCGACGCAAGATTCGCGTCCATTCCAATGCTGGCTGTGCCGCCGGGAGCATCAGTTTCCGGCGGTGGAGGCGGTGTGTATGGCTGAGACATTTGCACTTCTCCTTCTGAAAAAGCCTGAAATGCCTTGCGATGTCGGCGGAGATACTATGACATCGGCTACCGTTAGCGCAACGTTTTGCCGTATTATCTTTCGTTCTTCACGGATTGTCCGACATGAAAGCGAAAGTTTACGTCACGTTGAAGCCAAGCGTCCTCGATCCGCAGGGCAAGGCGATCAAGCATTCAGTCGAGTTACTGGGCTATCAAGGCATCAACGACATCAGGCAGGGCAAGTATTTCGAAATCGCGCTTAATGGCGGACTGACGGAAGATGCTGCGCGCGCGGAAGCCGAGCGCATGGCACGTGAAGTTTTGTCGAACCCGATCATCGAAGATTTTCGCGTGGAGATTGAAAAGTGATTTGGAGTGTGGCGGCTCGACGCCGCTTTGCCATCTTTGCATCATAAGATGTAGGCGTGAGTTGTGGTCGCTCCAACACAAACGAAAGCGCCGTCAAGCCGGCGCACTCCAAATTCGCGCTACAAAAATGAAATTCGGTGTCATAGTTTTTCCGGGCTCAAATTGCGATCACGACGCTTACCACGTCATTTCGAAGCACGTTGGCCAGCCGGTTGATTTCATTTGGCATCGCGAGACAGATTTGTCTGCTTACGACGCGCTGATTATTCCCGGCGGATTCTCGTACGGCGACTACTTGCGCGC
>DASXTE010000159.1:0-6862 GCA_036505595.1 Pyrinomonadaceae bacterium | reverse complement strand
ATCTTTAACAGCGGTGTGTGCATCGGCTCGATTTTGGCGCCGCCACTGATCGTCTGGTTGCAATTGAGATTTGGATGGCAGATCACTTTCCTCGTCACAGGCTCACTCGGTTTCATTTGGCTGGCGCTCTGGTTGCTATTTTACGAAAGCCCCGAACGGCATCGGGCAATTACGCCTGAAGAATACGCTCTCATTAAAGAGGGACAAGCGCCAGTTGCCGACAGTCGTCAGGTGAGCTGGCTGGAACTCCTGCGATTTCGTCAGACGTGGGCGATCGTGCTGTCGCGATTTTTGACGGACCCCGTCTGGTGGCTCTATATCACGTGGCTGCCGCTCTATCTCTATAATGCGCGCGGTTTTGATCTGAAAAAGATTGGAATGTTCGCGTGGCTCCCGTTTTTGACAGCGGACGCGGGCAGTCTGCTGGGTGGTTGGTTCTCAGGTCATCTGATTTCGCGAGGATTCTCCGCCGACCAGGCGCGTAAGTCTGTGATCGTAGCGGGCGCGATTTTCATGGTTGCCGGCATTCCAGCAGCTTTGACCAACAACGCGTTGGTCGCATTGGCATTGATCGGCGTGGTGACATTTGGTTTTCAGAGCTGGATTAATAACGTGCAAACTTTGCCGAGCGATTTTTTTCCTCAGCAGGCCGTCGCCGCTGTGGCTGGGCTGGGCGGCGTGGGCGCGGGAGTCGGAGCCATCCTTTATGTTCTCACGACCGGGTGGGTGGTCGATCATTTTTCATATACTCCGATCTTGATCATCGCCGGCTTACTGCCGCTGTTGGGAACAGGGATTCTGTTCGCAGTCGGTGGACGAATCCAAACAATACCGTTTGCCGAAACAGGATTGAATCCAACATGAACAACTATCTCGATCTAACGGATAAGGTTGCGTTGATTACTGGCGCTTCATCCGGCATCGGGGCGGCGACGGCCAGAGTTTTCGCAAAGCTGGGAGCGAACGTTGCAATCAGTTACCACCATAATCAAGAGGGCGCCGAGCAAATTCGAAGAGAGATTCTGAATATTCACCGCAAAACAATAGCGATTCGCGCGGATGTGCGTGAGCCCGATCAAATTCGCGCCATGGTCGCGCAGGCGACTGCAGAGTTGGGGCCAATCGATATTCTTGTGAACAACGCCGGTTCGCTCGTCGAACGACAATCTGTGATCGAAATGACCGAGGAACGATGGAATGAAATTATCAATCTTAACCTGACGAGTGCGATGTTTTGTTCGCAGGCCGTGGTCCCATCGATGATCGAGCGTAAGAGCGGCGCGATCGTAAACGTGGTTTCAATCGCAGGACGAGCCGGCGGTGGGCCAGGCGCGGGTGCGTATGCGGCCGCGAAGGCAGGCTTGATCGCGCTCACAAAGTCGATGGCAAAGGAGCTCGGGCCGCATGGTGTGCGTGTCAACGCGATCTCGCCGGGCGTGATCGACACGCCCTTTCACGAAGTATTTTCAACGCCCGAAATGATTCGTAATTTCGTGGCGACAATTCCGCTAGGACGAATCGGAACGTCTTCGGAATGCGCGCACGTAATCGCCTTCCTCGCCTCCGAGGCATCGAGTTTTGTGGTTGGTGAGACGATTGAAGTTAATGGCGGGCAATTGATGCTCTGAGAGAGCAATGTCACATTGGACACGTCGCGATGTGTTGAAGACCGGACTGGCGGCGTCAGTTGGCGCGCTCGCGGCTGACGCTGCACCACTGTCGAGTCAAGCAGCAATTGGACCTGAACAAGTTTTCCCGCCTGACGGATCGCTTATCGATGATTCATCACCGCGTGAGCGCCTACTTATGGATTTCGGCTGGCGCTTTCAATTCGGCCATGCGAATGATCCAGCAAAGGACTTCGGTTTCGGGGCGCGACGACGCGAATCACAGTTTGCCAAGTCGGGAAATTTTCTGCCTGTCACTCGTCTGGATTTCAGTGACCATGACTGGCGAGCGATCGACTTGCCTCACGATTGGGCCGTCGAACTGCCATTCACTGATGCGCCCCTGGTTTTCCATCATGGCGCGAAGCCGGTTGGCCGGGATTATCCCGAAACCAGCGTCGGGTGGTACCGGCGCCCTTTCGAAATCGCAAAAGCAGATACAGGCAAGCGCATCTCAGTCGAGTTCGACGGCGTCTTTCGCGATGCGATGGTGATGTTCAATGGACACTACATCGGCGAGCACGCAAGTGGTTACGTACCTTCCCGTTATGACCTCACGGATTTTGTGAACTTCGGCGACAAGAACGTTTTGGTAGTGCGAGTTGATGCAACGCTCGGCGAAGGATGGTTTTACGAAGGGGCGGGAATTTATCGACATGTCTGGCTCACGAAAACCAATCGGTTGCACATTGCGCGGTGGGGAACGTATGTCAGGTCGGAAGTGCGCAGAGCAACGGCTGTGATTCGCATTTCGACTGAAGTCCAAAACGATTCCGATGAAAATCGAACCTGCCGGGTGATCTCGCAGATTGTAAATGACGAAGGTAAGGTCATCGCTTCAACTCAAACAGAGTCCGCCACGATCGCCGCGTGGGAAACTTATCAATTTGAATTTCAAACCACCATCAACGATCCAATGCTCTGGTCGATCGAGCAACCAACTCTATATCGCGCGATCACTACGATCGAGAATCAGGGTGTGATCACGGATCGTAACGAGACGGCTTTCGGCATTCGCACAATTCGTTTCGACGCTGACAACGGGTTCTTCCTCAACGACAAACCAGTAAAGATGAAGGGCACCTGCAATCATCAGGATCATGCTGGTGTTGGCGCAGCTTTACCCGATCGTCTTCAGTATTACCGCATCGAGCGGCTCAAAGAGATGGGGTCGAACGCGTATCGCACGTCGCACAATCCGCCAACGCCGGAACTGCTCGATGCGTGCGATCGTCTCGGGATGTTGGTGATGGACGAGACCCGCATGATGTCTTCTACAGCGGAAGGATTAAGCCAGTTGGAAAGCCTGATCCGGCGCGATCGAAATCATCCAAGCGTCGTCATCTGGTCGCTCGGCAACGAAGAGCGCGAGCAAGGAACCGATCGCGGCGCGCGAATTGTCTCAACCATGAAACGTTTGGTGAAGAAGCTTGATCCAACGCGGCCCGTCACTGTTGCCATGAACGGAGCATGGGGCCGGGGCGTGACCAGCGTCGTTGACGTGATGGGCTTCAACTACGCCGGGGGCGGGGGCCAGGGCGGACTGAGCACTGGCAAAAACATCGACGACTTTCACGCGAAGTTTCCGACCCTGCCGACCGTCGGTTCTGAAATGGGCAGCGAATACTTCACGCGCGGCATTTATGCAAATGACAAAGAGAAAGGGTATATCAGCGCGTATGACGTAAATCATCCAGGCTACACATTGACGACGGAAAGCTGGTGGAAGATTTTCGCCGAGCGCGCTTTTCTCTCAGGCGGCTTCAACTGGACTGGGTTTGATTATCGTGGCGAGCCCTCGCCGTATGGCTGGCCTTGCATTAGCTCGCACTTTGGCGCGATGGATACGTGCGGCTTTCCGAAAGACATCTTTTATTACTATCAATCGTGGTGGGGCTCGAAGCCTGTGTTGCATCTGTTTCCCCACTGGAACTGGCCGGGAAAGGAAGGCGAGGAGATCGATGTCTGGTGTTACTCGAATCTCAAGCGGGTCGAATTATTTTTGAACGGCGAGAGTCTTGGATCGAAAATCGTCGAGCGAAATTCGCACGTCGAGTGGAAAGTTAAGTATGCGCCCGGTGTGATCGAAGCGCGAGGTTGGAAAGATGGCAGAGTGGCGCAGGCTGATAAGCGTGAGACGGCCGGCGGCGCCGCGCGAATCGCGCTTCATCCGGATCGCGAAAAGATCTTTGCTGATGGTGAAGATGTATCGATGATCGCAGTTGAAATCCTCGATGCGCGTGGCCGTTCAGTGCCTACGGCTGCAAATGAAATCAAGTTCAGTATCAGTGGCCCGGGCCACCTGATTGGTATCGGCAACGGCGATCCCAGTTGTCATGAGGCCGACAAACCTCCAAATCCAAACGAGGGAAAGCGCAGCTCGTTCAATGGCCTGTGCCTGGCGATCGTTCAAGCGCGCAAACAGCCGGGCGAGATTCGCATTGATGCCCACGCTTCCGGCTTAGAAAGCGCGTCGGCCAACATCACGGCCCAAGCCGCAAAACTTCGGCAGACGATCTGAGATTCATAGCGTGAACCTAACGAAGGAACAATTTGGAGTAACGCCCGAAGGCGAAAAAGTGCAGCTATATTCTCTGACAAATGAACGCGGCTTGGAAATGAAGATTACCAACTATGGCGGTATTATCACATCGATAGGCGTGCCCGACCGCGGCGGAAGAGTCGCCGATGTAGTGCTTGGCCATAACACCCTCGAGGGATACCTGTACCGGTCGCGATACTTTGGCGCGCTGATTGGCCGCTATGCCAACCGGATTGCTCGGGGAACGTTTTCTCTGAATGGAACTGCCCACTCACTGACGCAGAACAATAGAGAGAACCATCTGCACGGAGGGCTCAAGGGTTTCGATAAGGTTGTTTGGCAAGCTAAAGAAGTCAACGGGCCGGGCGTTCTGGGACTGGAGTTGAGCTATTTCAGCAAGGACCGGGAAGAAGGTTATCCCGGAAACCTGCAGGTACGGGTGACCTACACTGTCAATGAAGTGAATGAATTGCGAATTGAATATCTCGCGACGACAGATAAAGACACGATTGTAAATTTGACGAACCACTCGTACTTCAATCTCCTGGGCGCGGGAACGATCCTCGATCACGAAGTGATGATTAATGCTGACGCGTTCACTCCCATTCGCGATGGTTTGATTCCCACGGGCGAGATCCGAAGCGTGAGAAACACTCCAATGGACTTTACCCGCCCGACTTCGATCGGCGCGCGTATTAACGAGAATTACGAACAGCTCAAGGTCCCCGGCGGATATGATCACAACTTCGTTCTGCGCAAGGGCGCAGAATCGTTAACGAAGGCCGCAAAGGCTTATGAACGCACGACGGGAAGAATGCTCGAAGTGTTCACTACTCAGCCCGGCATGCAGTTTTACTCAGGCAATTTTCTGGACGGCAGCATCGTCGGAAAGCGCGGCAGAGCGTATGTCAAGCATTCCGGATGTTGTTTCGAGACTCAGCATTTTCCTGATTCACCGAACCAGCCCTCTTTTCCATCGACGGTTTTGAAACCAAACGAAGAATATCGGCACACAACCGTCTTCAAGTTTTCCGTTGCGTAAAAAGGTCGAGTTGCATTCTCAAATTTTGAACGGAGGCTCATCGATGAACGCAAAACGCCGGCAGCGTCGCACATTTCCGCTCGGCGTCACGATCACGCTAGCACTACTGCTGCTTTCGAGTCTGGTTGTCGCCCTGGTTGTGGCGCGGCAGACTCAAGAGCCGCTGACGGGCAACTGGGTCGTGCGCACGCCAAACAACGATGGCACTTTTCGCACTACTTATTTGAATCTAAGACAGGAAGGTTCGCGCATCACCGGCACGATTCGGGTCACGCAATTCTTTTATCAGATCAGCGAAAGCGCCGGCGGACCCGACGGCTTTACCCTGACCGGATCGATGATGGATGGAAAGAGCGAACGCAAAGTCCAGTACGAAGGCAAATTGGTCGGCAACGCGTTGCACATTTCAACACGACGGCGACCAACAGATAATCCGACGCAGATGGTCGCCGTGCGCGCGCCTGCCGGCGAAGGCGCGCTGCCTGCACGCAACCCTCTCCCCGCTTTGCACAAGGTGCCGGACAACGGCCTGGCACGCACGCCGCCGATGGGCTGGAACAGTTGGAATAAGTTCGCCAGCCGCGTCGATGACGCGACGGTGCGCAGCATTGCCGATGCCATGGCGACGAACGGAATGAAAAAAGCGGGATACGTGTACGTCAACATCGACGATACCTGGGAAGCCGGTCGAGATGCAAACGGCAACATTCAAACCAACAAGAAATTTCCCAACATGAAAGCTTTGGCCGATTACGTACACAGCAAGGGTTTGAAACTGGGAATCTATTCTTCACCCGGTCCCAACACCTGCGCCGGCTATGAAGGAAGTTACGGTCACGAAGAACAGGACGCGCGTACGTATGCAGCCTGGGGAATCGATTATCTAAAGTACGACTGGTGCGGCGCGCGCACGCTCTACACCGACGAAGAGATGCCAGCAGTCTATCAAATCATGGGCGATGCGCTCCTGAAGACGAAACGTCCTATTGTTTATAGTCTTTGTCAATATGGCCGTCTGGATGTTTGGAAATGGGGAGCCGACGTCGGCGGCAATCTTTGGCGCACGACGGGCGATATTCGCGACGCGTGGGATTCAATGACGCGAATCGGATTTAGCCAGAACGAACTGGCGCCGTGGGCCAGGCCAGGTCACTGGAACGATCCTGATATGCTGGAAATCGGCAACGGCGCAATGACTGAGACTGAATACAAGATGCACATGAGTCTCTGGTGCATGCTAGCGGCTCCGTTGCTCGCCGGGAATGACTTGCGCAGTATGAGTCCGGAGATTCTCGCGATCCTTACTAACCGAGAAGTAATCGCGGTCGATCAGGACAAACTCGGAAAACAGGCCGAGCGAGTTTGGAAATCAGGCGACCAAGAGATCTGGACTCGTCCGCTTTTCGGCGGCGCCCATGCAGTAGCACTCTTCAATCGTGGGAAGGAAGCGGCGAATGTGACTGTGCGTTGGGCGGATCTGGGAATACACGGGAATTTCCGTGTGCGGGATCTGTGGTTGCATCGGGACTTGGAGGCGCAGGGCCCTGAGTACTCCGCAAGCATCCCGAGCCATGGCGTTGTTATGTTGCGCGTGAATCGATAGCCAACATC
>DASXTE010000158.1:0-19637 GCA_036505595.1 Pyrinomonadaceae bacterium | reverse complement strand
GTCCACTTCATCATCTCGCGTCCGCCCGACGCATGGATATTGAAGATTGAAACGCCAAGACGCGTCGCTTCAACGGCGGCCAACGCCACAGTGTTCGGTATGTCGTGATATTTCAGATCGAGGAATACGCGCCCTCCACGGGAAACGATTCGGCGAACGAGGTCAGGACCGGCAGCAGTAAAGAGTTGCATGCCGACCTTGCACATGCCGACAGAATCGCGCAGCTTGTCGAACAGCGCGAGCGCCGCTTCTGACGAATCAAAATCGAGGGCGACGATCAGTTTGTCTTTTGCGGTAGCGGTCATTCCCATACGATCTAGTCAGTTTTCTCTAGCCCAGGCGTTTACGCCTGGGGACAGGAGATAAAAACCCAATCATCAGTCTCCTTCAGGAGGCTTTTACCGTCATAGCTCGAGGCCAATTGTCCTCGTCTGTTTCGAACGTTTCAAGAACGTCCGAGAGTTTGCCACGCCGATGATGCTCCTCCTGCAAATCAATGTATCGAGAAACTTTTGTAAGCTCATCCTTTCTCAAAGTCAGCACACCATAACCTTCCTGCCAACGCAACTTAAATTGAGGACGAATTTCCTTGTTGATTCGAAACGAAGTGGCGCCCTTAACTTGGCCGATGAAGTCCGCAACGATAATTGTTGGAGGCAATCGACACAGCAAATGGGCGTGGTCAGGCATGGCATTGTGACGAATCGGCCAGCCACCGCGAATCTTCACTTCGTCATTTAGGATTTCGAGAAGTTGAGGCCGCCAAACTCGATCAACCAAGGGCTCGCGGGAGTGAGTTGCCCATGCGAAGTGGTAGTAGAGTTGGTGAAAAACGTGGGACATTGTTGTTTCTCCGTATGTTTGGTAAGCCCCGTGAACGGGGCTGAATGTTCTTTTGGTTGCTTCTTCCCCAGGCGTAAACGCCTGGGCTAGAGAAAAATCAGAGCCTACAATAATTCTCGATCGATTCTAGCCCCACATCCTACAGCTTCATCAAACGAAACGAATCCTTCGTTCGACAGTATACGCCGCAGACCTTCGTTTATTTGTCTCGCTACTCCCGGACCTTCATAGATAAATCCGGTGTAAAGTTGAATCAAGCTGGCTCCTGCGCAAATCTTTTTCCATGCGTCTTCGGCGTTGAACACGCCGCCCACGCCCACAATCGGTATCGCCCCATTCGTCAGTCGATAAATCGCCCGGATGACGTGGTTCGATCGCTCACGCAAAGGTGCCCCGCTCAGGCCGCCTTCGCCCGCGGCGGCAAGTCGCGCCGGCGATGATTGCAAACCGTCGCGGCTTGTCGTCGTGTTCGTTGCGATGATTCCTGCGACGCTCGCGCGTTCGGCAACCCCGATGATCGATTCGATGTCGGCATCAACGAGATCCGGAGCGATCTTCAACAAGAGCGGCTTTGCCCGCGACAAAGAATGTTCATTGGCGAGCTCTCGATTGCGATCCTGAAGCGCGTCCAGCAACGCGCTCAACATCGCGGCGCTTTGCAACTCGCGAAGCTGCGGGGTGTTCGGCGAGCTGACATTCACCGCGATGTAATCAGCCATTTCGTAAACGACCTCAAACGTTTTCAAATAATCGTCGATGGCTTTGTCGATCGGAACGCTGCGCGACTTCCCGATGTTGATGCCGAGGACGCAATCAGGCCTGTGCCGCTTCAAATTCTTCACCAACGCCTTGGCGCCGCAATTATTGAATCCGAGTCGATTGACCAGCGCACGGTCGCGTGGCAGACGAAAGTTGCGCGGCTTCGGATTTCCCGGCTGTGGCTCGCTGGTGACGGTGCCGACTTCGATGAAACCAAAGCCGAGGGCGCACAACGCGTCCGTTGCTTCGCCGTTCTTATCGAATCCTGCGGCCAGCCCCACCGGATTCCGAAAACTAAGTCCGAACCGCTTCAGATTTCCGAAGGGCGAGCTTTGATATCGCTGATCAACTACCCGACGAACCGCACTGGCTTGCAAGGCAAATTTTAACGACGACAACGCAAAGTGATGCGCTGTCTCTGCCGGCAGGCGGAAGAGAAGCGGACGAATGAGTGAATACAGTGACAAGGGACGAGTGACAAACCTGGCCGGAACCGAAGTGTAACTTGTCACTCGTAACTTGTCACTCGTCACTGCTCTTGTTACTATCTGACATCGGTGGAGTTCACTGAAAAGGCCCGCATCATGGATCCGGCGCGCATCAACCGCGCGCTTGCCCGTCTTGCTTCTGAAGTCGTCGAAGAAAATCACGGCATAATGGATTTGGTTTTGGTCGGAATCCGCCGGCGCGGTGTGCCTTTGGCGAATCGAATCGCCGACAAGATCGCCGATTTGGAAGGGAAGCGACCGCCGGTTGGGATCCTCGACATCACTTTGTATCGCGACGATCTTTCAACCGTGGGCGCGAAGCCGATTGTCAGCGGCACCGAATTGCCCGGCAACATCGAAGGCCGCACGATCGTTTTGGTTGACGACGTTCTGTACACGGGACGCACAGTCCGCGCGGCTTTGGATCAGTTGATCGACTTTGGCCGGCCGCGTCGCGTACAGCTCGCCGTGTTAATCGATCGCGGCAACGAACATCGCGAGCTGCCGATTCAGGCGGACTACATCGGCAAACACGTGCCGACGAAAAAGAGCGAGATCATCAAAGTGATGTTGACTGATTTTGATGAGGATGAAGGAGTGGTAATCGTTGAGCGACCCGCAGCAGAAGCTGCAGCATGAGGCGGCCCGAGTGGCCGCTTTTTTATTGAAAGAAAGACGAGCTTTGGACTTTGGTCTTTGTACTTTGATTTCTGTCGAACCCTGAAGCTTGAAGCCAAGATTGAGTCGCGAACAAAGTACAAAGCACCAAGCACAAAGTACAAAGACGCAATGAAACACCTACTGGGCATTCGCGAACTCTCCGCCGATCAGATCGTGCATCTGCTCGACACGGCCGAGACGTTTCGCGACATTTCGAAACGCGAGATCAAGAAAGTGCCGGCGCTGCGCGGACGCACGGTCATCAATCTCTTCTTCGAGGCTTCGACGCGCACGCGCACCTCGTTTGAAATCGCGGCCAAGCGTCTGTCGGCTGACGCCGTGAACATCAGTGTTTCGACATCGAGCGTTTCCAAGGGCGAGACGCTGCTCGACACGGCGCGAAATCTCGAGGCGATGGCGCCCGACTGCATCGTCATCCGACATTCATCCGCCGGGGCGCCTTATCACCTGACGCGCGTGTGCAATGCGGCGATTGTGAATGCGGGTGACGGCTCGCACGAACACCCGACCCAGGCTTTGCTCGACGCATTGACGATTCGCGAACACAAGGGCCGGATCGAAGGACTGAAGGTCGCAATCATCGGCGACATCCTGCACTCGCGGGTGGCGCGCTCGAATATCTACCTGCTGTCGAAGTTAGGCGCGACCGTGAGCGTCGCCGGACCAGGCACGCTCGTGCCGCGCGAGTTCGCGGAACTGATTGAGCAGGGAGTTCGCCTCGAGCAACGAATTGAAGATGCAGTCGCTGACGCGGATGTTGTGATCGTGCTCCGCATTCAGCGCGAGCGGCAGACGGACGCATTCTTTCCATCAATGCGCGAGTACGCGGTGCATTATGGCCTGCATCTCGATCATCTAAATTTGGCGGCGCCGGATGCGATCGTGATGCACCCGGGGCCGATGAACCGCGGCATTGAAATCTCGTCGGAAATCGCTGATGGCGGTCGCTCCCTGATTTTCGATCAAGTCACAAACGGCGTGGCGGTGCGCATGGCGGTGCTTTACTTGCTGGCCGCATCGGACGGTACTGAAAAGCCCTCGTTGCAGGACGACAGCTCTGAATCAGGGCGCGAAGCTGGCGGAGTTCGCGGCCGAACTCGACATCAAAAACGCGGAAGTCGCAATTGAATCATGCGTCTCTTAATCAAAAACGGGTACATCATCGACCCTGCGCAGGGCGTTAACACCGGCAAGAATCTGTTGATCGAAGACGGCCGCGTCGTTGGGCTGACGAGTCACAGCGACCCTGCGCCGGAAGGCGCGGAAGTGATCGATGCGACGGGGCTGATAGTTGCGCCGGGTTTTATCGACATGCACGTTCATCTGCGCGAGCCAGGTCACGAATACAAAGAGACAATCGCCAGCGGCGCGGCGGCGGCGGTTGCCGGCGGATTCAGCACCGTCTGCGCGATGCCGAATACGAACCCCGTGAATGACAGCGCGGCGGTTACGCGATTCGTGATCGAGCAAGCGGAACGCGCGAAATTGGCGGAGGTTCTCCCGATCGGCGCCATCACAAAGAATTCTGAAGGCACAGAGCTCGCCGAAATGGGTGAGATGAAGGACGCCGGCATCGTCGCCGTATCTGACGACGGCCGGGCTGTTCCGACCGCGGGAATGATGCGGCGTGCGATGGAGTACGCGCGCGGATTCGATCTCCCGCTCATCGATCACTGCGAAGACAAATCGCTGGCGCGCGGAGGCGTGATGCACGAAGGGCATTGGTCGCTGGTGCTCGGATTGCGCGGGACGCCGGCGGCGGCCGAAGAAGTTGACGCAATACGCGACTGCGCTTTGGCAGAGTTGACCGGCGCGCGCATTCATCTCGCGCACGTTTCGACCCGCGGCACAATCGAAGCCGTGCGTCGCGCGAAAGAAAAGGGCTTCGCCGTCACATGCGAAGCCGCACCGCATCACTGGACGCTTACCGACGCAGCAGTTGCGGGAGAGCGGGGCAGTAGCCCAACCGTGAGGGAGGGCTTGGTTCCTTACGACACCAACACCAAGATGAGCCCACCGTTGCGCAGTCGCGATCACATTGAAGCGATCCTCGAAGGGCTGCGCGATGGAACTATTGACGCCATCGCCAGCGACCATGCGCCGCATCACGCGGACGAAAAGGAGCTGGAGTTCGATCAAGCTCCTTTCGGAATCATCGGACTGGAAACTTCCGTGGGGCTGGCAATGGATCTGGTAAAGCAGGGCGTGATTTCGCTTGAACGGCTCGTCGAACTATGCGCGACGAATCCGGCGCGCATCCTGAAGCTGGAAGATCGCGGCGCGCTATGCTCTGGTGCGCGCGCCGATATCACGATCCTTGATCCGGAAAAGAGCTGGACGTTCGATGTCTCCCGCTCAAAATCTAAGAGCCGCAACACCCCGTTCGACAAGCGAAACATGACCGGCTTGGCCGTCGCCACGATCGTTGCCGGCCGCATCGTGTTTCTTCATCCAGACTTCAGCCGGCTTACCGCTTCGCGCGCCAGTGCAGCGCGGCGCTAAGCTGTGAACGGGCGTCCCACCCGTGAAACCACGCGCAAGATGCGCGTGCCACTTACCCCTCCCCAAAACAACCAATCTAGTGCTATCTTGATCTTGCTGAAATCATTTAGATAACTGGCCCCGGGTCGCTTCCCCCTTTCCTGTTTGCGTCGCAGCCGGCGTCGCGACTGTCGAACAGAATTGATCTCACAACGAAAGGATCTACCCATGAAGAATAAGTATCGCTTCTTAGTGTTCTTTTTGTTTGTGTTGGCGCTCTCGTTACCCGCTCTGGCAGGGTTTGCCCAGCAGAAGGTCTGCTTCACAGCGGATGAGCGAGAACGCGCCGAACGCACCGCCAAAGTTTGGCAGGAGCCCGATCCGGGTTATGACCCGGCGCTCGGTTACAACCCGGCGAATGGGCCGCGCCGTGGCGCGCCTACGGTTGACGAAAATGGATTAGCGCGACCCGTCAATTGCGTCGCCAACAAGGATCCGAACCCGGGCGGCGGCACGACTCCGAAGTTCCATTGTTCCGTGCCCGGCAACGTTAACGACGACGGTGAGCTGATCCGCTACAAGGTCAAACCACACTTCAAGGGTCAGTCGCCAGACAAACGCAACGGCGAAATTTACGGTGAGTTCCTTTCGTCGAGATTCTCGAAGGCGCTCGGCTTCTTCGCCGACGACGAGTGGGTGGCGGACGTCAATTGTCCTGATTGCCAGAAGAGCCTGACAAAAGGTTTTCAGGGTGCGAGCTTCTCGCCATTCCAGCCCGCGGCCGGCATCGAAATGTCGCTGGCGCACGGGATCGACGTGAATTGCAGCGGCAAGGATTCGGCGCCGTTAGGCGAGACACTTGCGAAGCTTTTGCAAAACGGAGCACCGCGCGCGGAGATCGATGCGTTCAAGCTTTGGCTGGCGTTCATCGATCACGGCGACACCAAGACCGACAATCACAAGATTGCGTGTCTGGACTCTGAGAAGAACGGCAATACGCGCGTTTGCAAGCCGGGCCAGGCGGTGTTTTACGTCAGCGATATGGGTTCGACGTTTGGGTTTTCCAGCGCCAGCGAAAGTAAGGCGCGGCTTGCCGGCTGGAAAAAGAAGGAGCCGATCAAAGTCAGCGGCGGCCAATGCACTACAACCGCGAAGAGCATTGGCGATCCGAAAATTAGTGAGGCAGGCCGGCAGTTGCTTGCCGGTCAATTGCAAAGGCTTCTCGATGCCGAGAGTGCCAATGGCGCAATTACAAAAGTGTTTCGCGCGTCGCGAAACGCCGAACGCGACCGGCCGCCGCAGGAATGGACAGCGGAATTCATTCGCAAAGCCAGGATGATCATCGATGCGCGCTGTTCGAACTGAAGCGCCTGTGAAGGCGCTGCCAGGGCTGCGCCTTTATTCTTCGCCCTGCCAGCTACCTGACGACTTGCGGAAAGTCAGGGCCGCGTGTGGCACGGCCTTTTGAAACGCGTAGGTACAGATGAATTGAGTTCCCTGGTTCTTGTCGTACTGAAACGAGATGTAACCTGCTCTAGCCTCCACACCGATCACCGCATTCATGACGCCGCCTTCCAGATTCTTCAGACACTCCACGTCGGCGTGATAGTCGATATTGTAGCGGCCATCCGGAAGATTCGATCCGCCCGTCGCCGAGAATGTCTTGATGCGCATCTCGCCACGGTCGAGCGGCCCGCGAAGTTTTCGCTCAAAGAGTTGTCGCGCTTCTGCTTCGGTGGGAGGGCCCTTGGGACCACACGCGGCAATCCCGATTAATACCGCCAGGGTGAGGCAGCCCGCGATTTGTCCAACGGCGAAGTGTGAAAGAAGATTTCTCATGCGGTGTTCTCCTCTACGATCCGGGACGTTATTGTTTTTGCGGGATAGTATACTGTTTCTTTATTTGGCTTAAAACGAATTTGGATTGATTTTCGGGCATTGGCCGGCCGAGAAGCCGCGGCGCGGCAAAAACGCTCCGGGGCTTGACACCGGTTGGGTGTACGAACATCGTCTCACTGCATATATAATCAGAGCCGAAAAACCGGAGAGCGTACGAGCCTCGTGAATCGCAAGTTCTTCTGTCTGCTGCGTCCCATAGTTTCGAAAGCTCCATGAAAGCTCGCAAGAACCAACCCCTATTCGACCCCGAGCGCAAGACGACTGTCGGCAAGCAGTCTAAGGGCAAACAGTTCCTCGCGTGGTCGGTTTTCAATCGGGACATGATGCAGCTTGAATTCTTTCGGCGCTTGCTGGAAGAGGCTGCGGACAAATCCGTCCCGCTGCTGGAACGATTGAAGTTCCTTTCAGTTTTTTCGAGCAATCTCGATGAGTTCTTCATGGTGCGCGTCTCGGGACTGAAAGAGATGCTCGAAGCGGAAGAGCTCGAGCCGATGCCCGGCGAACTCAGTCCCGCGGAACAACTGAAAGTCATTCGCGAGCGCGTGCTGCCGTTGGTCGAAGAACACAGCCGTCTGCTGCGTGACGAAGTTATTCCCGGGTTGAAAGAAGCGGGCGTGGTGATCGAGCCCTACTCCTCGCTGACGAAATCCGAGAAACGCCGGCTGGCTGAGTACTTCATGAAGAATGTTTTTCTGATGCTCACGCCGCAATCGGTCGATCCGGCGCATCCGTTTCCTTACATGTCGAACCTCAGCCTGAACATCGGGCTGACGGCCGAGCGCCATGCCGATCACATTCATACCGGCGCTCTGATCAGCGGAGAATTCTCGACTGATGACACGATCAGATTTGTTCGCATCAAGGTGCCGCCACTTTGTCCGCGACTGATTCCTGTCAGCAAGGACGAACAGAGGTTTGTGCTGTTGGAAGAGTTGATCGAGGCGAACATCCATCACATGTTTGTCAGCGCACACCTGAGCAAGGGCTACATGTTTCGGGTGACGCGCGATGCGGACGTGGAAATTCGGGAAGACAAGGCTGCCGATCTGCTCGGCATGATCAGAGAGTCGCTGCGCGAACGGCGGTTTGGTTTGCCCGTGCGTTTGGAAGTTTCGTCGAAGATGCCCCACGACATGGTCGCGTTTCTGACTGAGTCGCTGGAAATCGAACCTCGGGATGTTTACGAAATCGACAGCGTGTTGAGCGCCGGCGGTTTGATGGAACTGTACGATCTCGATCGTCCTGACTTGAAAGACAAACCGATTCAGATGGCCGTGCCGCAGCCGCTCCGACGAAAGCAATCGCCGTTCGAAGTAATCAAGAAGCAGGACGTTCTGCTGCATCATCCGTACACTTCCTACACGACGGTCGTTGAGTTTATTCAGGCCGCCGCGCGCGATCCGCAAGTGGTGGCGATTAAGATTTGCCTCTATCGCACCGGCAAGAACTCTCCGATTCCGCAGGCCTTGATTGAAGCCAGCGAGCGCGGAAAACAGGTCACGGCGGTAGTCGAAATCAAAGCGCGGTTTGACGAAGAGAACAATATCGAGTGGGCCACGCGTCTGGCTGAGTCCGGCGTGCACGTGGTCTACGGTCTCGTGAATCTGAAGACGCACAGCAAGGTCGCGCTGGTGGTGCGTCGCGAAGACCATGGTCTGCAAACCTACACACACATTTCCACGGGCAACTACAACCCCACAACGTCGCGGCTCTATACCGACCTGGGCATCGTGACCAGCGATCCGGAAATTGGCGATGACGCCTCGGACCTCTTCAACTTTCTGACGGGCTTTTCGTTACAGAAGGAATACAAGCGCCTTCTGGTCGCGCCGGTAAATTTGCGCGAGCGGATGTTGGATTTGATTGAGCGCGAGCGGGAACACGGCGAAGCCGGAAGGCCCGCGCGCATCGCGGTGAAGATTAATCGCCTGACCGACCTCGACACGATTGATGCGCTCTATCGCGCTTCGCGAGCAGGCGTGAAGATCGATTTGATCGTGCGCGGCGCTTGCATGCTGCGCCCGGGCGTTTCCGGGCTTTCGCAAACTGTCCACGTGCGAAGCATCGTCGGCCGATTTCTCGAGCATAGTCGCATCTTTCATTTCACGAATGGCGGCGAGGACGAGGTATACATCGGATCGGCCGACTGGATGGCGCGCAATTTCGATCGGCGCGTCGAAGTCGTCACGCCGGTGCTCGATCCGCGCCTGAAATCGTATTTGAAAGACACTGTGCTGCCGACATATCTGCGCGACAACGTCACCGCGCGAATTCTCACGTCTGACGGAACTTACAAGAAGCCGCAAATCGGCGTGGGCGAAGAGCCATTCAACAGCCAGCTTTTCTTCGAAGGTCGCAATAGCGCGCCGCCCACGGGCAGCGTGCACCCGCTCAAGCGCAAGCGGCTCTGGGCCAAAGGACCATAGTTGGCTGGGCACTGATCGCGCATTCACAACAGAGAGGATTTGAAAAATGAATAAGCTCACTCTGTCGCTCCTCGGGACATTCCTGACAATCCTGGTTGTGAGCGGCGTGCTCGCGTACGCGTTCCGCGACCAATCGACCGCAAGTTCGGCAGCGCCGCAAGCAAGTCCGAGCACTTCGCCGTCGGCTGGAGACAAGGGCTCGACCGAAAAGCAGAAGGGACAGTCGGCGGCTGAGACTCAAAAACAAAATGGCGGGCGAAGTGCGATCAGCGAATTGTTCGGGCTCGACTCTCCATCGTTAGCGCCCTCAAGTTTGGGCAGTTGGGAAGCCATTGCGCCCCGCGTTGCGCTGCGCTTTTCGTTGGCTGCGTTCCTCGCGGCGTTACTGGCGTTTCGTCCGCGGCGCGGCATCTCCGTCAGCCGCCGCAATCCCTATGTGGCGCAAACACAAATCCTGATGGCGGTAGTCGCTGGAGCGATGATGATGGTTGTCGGCGACAGTGCGGCGCGCGCGTTTGGCATTTTCGCTGCGGCATCGCTGGTGCGTTTCCGCACGAACATTCGCGATCCGAAAGAGATTACCGTGCTGTTGGTTTGTCTTGGCGTTGGCTTGGCTGCGGGCGTCGGCCGGTGGGACATGGCAATTATCCTGAGCCTGTTTGTTCTGCTGGCACTCGCCATCCTCGAATACTTCGAGCAGTCGCAAGTCTTCCGTTCAATGGAGGTAGCGGTGGAGACGCGCAATGTCGACACCACGCACGAGGCCCTCAAGAAAATTTTCGCGCGGCACAAGTTTGATTCCGAGCTGCGCGAACTAAATCGGCAGGATCAGGACGATCCGATGGGCAAGATCGTCTATCTCGTCAACATGCGAACCGGGACGAGCACCGATCGTTTGAGCGAAGAAATCCTCGCGGCCGATCGTGACAACATCGACACTGTCGAATGGGAGCAGAAGGAAAGCACCACTTACATTTACAGATGAGCGGGCGGCCGAGGAGTTCCCGCGTCAACTCAGACATTCGGCCCCATCGCCTTCCGCCTTCATAATTCATCCTTGCTTTTCAGCGCCGCCGCGTCAACTCAAAACCGTTCGCTGGCTTCAGGTAGCTTGATCTGATTTTGTTTGAGGCAACCCGGAATCAAGCATGAGACCGAGCTTTTCAAGGAATCCGTCGGCTTGCCATTGTTCCCAGCGCTCGAGCGCGGCCGCGTAATGTTCGGCACGTTTGGCGACAAAATGCTTCAGCAGCCAGGCGCTGCCTGCACGTAATTTCAACTCACTTGAATCGACAGTGGTCTTGCGCGCCGTACGCTTCAGGCGCACGCCGAGATCGTTGATCCAGACGTCACAATCGTGTAGTTCACCGAGCGACGTTTGCATGTGCGCGACCTCTTTCGCCATTGCCGCAAACTCTTCTCCCCAACAGTCGGAAAACAACTCGATCGAATAGCGTAGTCTCTTCGCCAAAATGCGCAACTCGTGAAGCCGTTTGATTTCGGCCGGCAGATAAAGGCAAGGGCTTGCCTTGGTGAAGTCCTTAATTCGCACCTTAATCACTTGAGTTCCCAGCGCCTGAAATGACAACGCCGGCTGCGTAGCTTGCGTGCCAGGACTGCTGGCGACGGTCGCGATCGTTATCGTTCGGAGCCTGGCGAGAAAGTCTTTGCGAAAATCTTCGACGCCGGGCTCTTGTAAAATCGCTTTCAGCGCTGACCGTGCTTTCTTGCGCCGCTGCCGGTGTTCATCAGCGACCAATTTGATACCTTCGCCCGCCGTCCCCTTCGCCTTTGACTTCAACTCTCGGAGGGCCATCAAGGCGACGTCTTCGTCTCGTACATCGCCCAGCTTATTGGCAATCGCGCGGAGTTTTGGACGGGGAAGAGTTCCTTTGCGGAAATAAGGGCTGAAATCATTGATCGCGCTGCGTAAGCGACGCGAAAGGACGCGCATGTCGTGGACGCCTTCGGGATCTTTCCAATTCAGCGCCTTGTCTCGATGGCGGCACACGGCGCTGAGTTGGGCGCGCAAGACGAGCGGGATCATTTTGGCGGCCGGCGCCGCGCAATCAAGTCCACGAATCTTTGCTCTTGCCATGCGGCTCTCAGAAACAGCGAGTTTCAGAAATCTTTTTTCTCTACCGCTTGCCTTGATTAACGACAAGAAGAATTTCAGTCGCCGGTTCGCGCTAAGCTTCGCACCCTCACTCCAGCCCTCTCCCAAAGAGAGAGGGAGCATCAAGCACGCTTCAACGCAGCGCGTCGACTGAACGTTAAGCGGCAGTTGAAGAGCTGTTCGAATAGTCCGCACTTTTGCTCGGCCGCGACAATCTCGCGGTCGCAGTTTGCCGACGATTGCAGTTCGATCTGCACCGTCCGTCCGTTGCGAACGCACCGCACGTCGCTCACCCGCGAGTCGTGCCGGCGGTCGAGGGCATCGGCAATGCGCAGGATGGCCGCCAGCGATTGCACGGTCTCACGATCTGTTTCATCGAGGTTGCCGAAATCTTCGTGTCGCTCCTTCGGCTCTGGCCCACGATGATAACGCGCCACGTTGGCGATTACGTCGCGCTCGGTCTCGGAAAATCCCGTCAACTCAGAGTTCTTGATCAGGTAAAGAGAATGCTTGTGATGAGACTCGTGCGCGATGTGATAGCCGGCATCATGCAAAAGCGCCGCGGCTGACAGAAGCGTGCGGTGATGGCGATTCAACTCAGCCAGGTCTGATCGCATCAGGTAATCAAAAATTCTTTCCGCCAGCCGCGCGACTTGATGCGCATGAGCCTCTTCATATCCAAAGCGCCGCCCGACCGCGTGCACGCCGCGCAACCGATAATCGGAAAAGTCGGGCACTGGTGGACGAGACTCGGCTTCGATTTCGCGCAGCCGATCGATGACCACACCTTCACGCAGGGCCCAACTGCAAGTGCGCAGCGATTCGATCCTGAGCGCGTGCATTGCGCCTTCAAGAATCTGGCCGCCGGCAATAATGATTTCGGCTCTTTGACTCGTGATTCCCGGCATCGCGCGGCGCTCGGAAGAGTTCATTTCCGTCATTCGGGAGTTGAAGGCGACAAGCTTGCCGAGTTTGATTTCATCTCCGGCCGGTTGCGCACCTTCAGGCTGGCGTCCCTGGCTCAAAGCCCGGAGCCGGAGCGCGTTGCCAATTGCCAGAATCGTCCCAGACGAGCCGGTTGTATGCTGCCAACGCTCGCCTCTCAGTTCACGCGCGGGCCGTTCGAGCGCGGAATGCACTTCTTCCCGCAGGGCCTTAAGTTGCTTGTTTTTCGGAGGGTCGGCAGCGATGTATTTTTCACTGAGGCCGATAGCGCCCAACTTCATGGACAAGAGCTGCTCAGGCGCTCCGTCACGCATCAGTGAAAGTTCGGTTGAGCCGCCGCCGACGTCGATGTTGAGAAGCGACGCGCCGGGATAACCGCAACCCTGGGCCGCAGCCAACCCAATCAATCGGCCTTCTTCAATAGCCGAAAGGACCTCGACCGACACGCGCGCTTTTCGTTCGACCTCTTTGATGAGTTGCGCTGAGTTCTTTGCTTCGCGGACCGAGGCGGTTGCCACCGCAAAGATTCGTTCGGCGCCACGAGCTTCAGAAATTGCGCGGAACCGCTTGATGCAATCTACCGCGCGGGTGATTGCCGCGGGGGAAAGGCGACCTTGCATCAGCGTGTCGTGACCGAGACGAACAACTTCTTTCTCGCGTCCCAGCACGGCGAAAGAGTCGCTGGCGGCCGCATCGACCACGATGAGCTTAATCGAGTTCGAGCCAATATCGATCGCGGCGATCTTCATGCAGATTTCTTTTCGAGTAAGTCCGCCGTTGGTCGATCGGCAGATGAAGGTGTGGTCGGTTGAACTCGAGTGATCGGACTGATTGTTGCCGCCTTCAGATTCTGTCCGGCGGTTGCCACCGGTTTCTCTTCGACGATTCGAGCAATCGATCTGCGAAGGGCAGCGGCGGTTCGGTTGAGAGGCCTTGACGCATCAAGCACATGAAACCCGTACTCGCCGCTCAAGCGGTCAAACGCCTTCAGGAGCAGTTTCTGATAGGCGATGAAGCTGTCGTAATAATCGTTTGCCAGGCCCAGGTCCATGCCTGATTCCCAATAATCAAAACCTCGGCCTGACGCGAGCACGCGCCGCGCGAGACTCTCGGCCGAGGACATGCGCAGGTAGAAGACCGCATCAGGGACGAGCGCGATACCGTAAATGCGGCGAATCCATTCCGGATCAGCACCGCGCACTACGGCCCGGGCAATCGCTGAATAGATATAACGATCCGTGAGCACTACGAATCCGGCGCGCAACGCCGGCAGGATTTGGTTTTCCAGACGATCCGCGAAATCGGTCGCGTAGTAGAGCTGCAGTGTGAGGCGGCCCAGCGTGTGTCCCGTGCGCGCGTTTTTTATGCCGCGACCGGCAAGCACCGATCGCGTCATGCCAGTGTCGAGCACGGCATACCCCGCGGACTCTAACCACGTCCGCAACAGCGACACATGCGTCGAGCGCCCCACGCCATCGGTGCCTTCAATCACAATCAACTTGCCGGGATACGGCTCGACTTCAATGCCGGGCAGCGCAGTGCCGTAGAATTTCATTTCCTTCATTTGCTCGGCACCGCCTTTTCCTTCAGGGTCTCTTTCAGATATCGACCGACGATGTCCCGCATCTGCTCCTGCTGAGTATGAATCGGTTGCGTGGCATCGATCAGAGTCAAACCAAATTCGTTCGTCATTCGATCATACTCATCAAGTATCCGGCCCTGGAAAATTTTGAAGCTCTCTTCTTCATCGTCGGCCCAATCCATATCCATTCCAGCTTCGTAGAATTTCAATTGCGGCCGTGCGGAAGCAATGCGGTCTATCGCGACGTCCAGCGGCGCGCGAAAGAAGAATGCAGCCGTCGGCTTGACGGCGAACTTATAAAGCTCGCGTACCCAAGCGCGGTCGCAGCCGCGCGCCACGTCGCGCGCGAATGCCGTATAGATGTATCGATCGGCCAGCACGATCGCGCCCGCTTTTAAGGGCGGAACGATGTCTCGCTCAGTCCGATCGGCAAAATCGGTGGCATGCAAAAGCGAAAAAGTGGTAGGCGTAAACAAGCGGCGCTTCTTGGCTCGTCTCGTCGTGTTCTTAACGAGCGGCGAAGAGTTCCATTCAGAAAAAAAGACCGAATAACCTTCCGACTTTAGCCATTGGTAAAGCAGCGCGAGTTGCGTCGACTTGCCGCTGCCGTCCGTGCCTTCAACTACAAACAACCGTCCCGGGTAGCGGTGGTGCCCGTATGAGATCGTTCGGCTGGATTTTGGCATGCGCATCTTAAGTCTGTATGAATCGACCTGTGGCGCGGAATCCATTGGTTTTCGGCCGTTCGTTTGCGAAGGCCGTCCGCCTAAGGTATGTTACGCATTTAATCATCTCTGGCTCATGAAAGACAAAATGAAAACGCTGCTGCTTCTGCGACACGGAAAGTCGAGCTGGGACGATCCCGCGCTGGAAGATTTCGATCGGCCCTTGAGCGAAAAGGGAGTCGAAGATTCCAAATTGATGGGAAAATACGCGAGAAAGAAAAGGATTTCGCCTGACTTTGTATTGAGTTCGCCCGCGACCCGAGCCAAGCATACTACGGAATTGGTTGTTTCGGCCGCCCGCTTGAAGAATGCTCCGGTTTACGATGAGCGGCTCTACGAAGCGAGCGCTCGCCGCCTGCTCGGGATCATTTCAGGCTTCGACGATGCCAACAAAACGGTTGTCATGGTCGGCCACAACCCGGGATTTGAAGACCTGTACGAACGTCTGACGGGCGAGGCGCGTAAAGTGCCCACGGCGTCACTGACCTGTATCGACCTCAAAATAGATAAGTGGAGCGCGCCCAAGGGAGGCAAGGGGAAACTCAAATGGCGGATGACGCCGAAGAAAATTAAGAAGGATGGTATTCTCAGCCGGGCAGCGCGCAAGAAGTCCAGTAAAGTTATTTCGGAATAAGACATCACTGGAACTCGTCACTTAGTCGGGCGATGGGACTTTTCAATTCTTTCAATCACGGATCTACAAAATAAATATGGCTCAATCCGAAGGACGCACAATCGTAGTTGGCGACATCCACGGCTGCTACGACGAACTGACTGAACTGATAGATAAAGTCAAACTCAAAAAGACGGATCGGGTAGTGTCAGTTGGCGATCTAATTACCAAAGGCCCGAAGAGTCGTGAAGTGCTCGACCTGTTCATGACGGACGAGAGGTTTTCGACGGTTATTGGCAATCATGATTTGACCCTGCGTCGTCATTGGTATGGCGAGGACGTCGAGTTAAAGAATGCGCAGAAGGAAGCTCATAAGGAACTAAAAGGCGAGAAGGATGCCTACATGCAGTTTCTGAGCTCATTGCCTTTCATAATCGACCTTGATACTCATCTCGTGGTGCACGCAGGCTTGCGACCAAACGTTGAATTGCATTCGCAGACCACGGGTGATTTGACGAAGTTGCGCACTTTGGGTCCTAACCGCGAAAGCGACGAAGGCACGCCGTGGTATTACGTCTACAACGGTGACAAGACGGTGCTGTTTGGGCATTGGCCGGCCAAAGAACCGCGCCGTGGGCCAAAGGCCATCGGCCTCGATACTGGCTGCGTTTACGGCTATCAGCTTACCGCTTACATTATCGAGACAGACGAATTCGTAAGTGTAGACGCGCAGAAAGCTTACGATGCGGGATGATGGTTGGTCGGATCAAGACGAAAAGGAAAAGGCCGCTCTGGTAGATCGGAGCGGCCTTTTCGCATTCTTTGAAATATCAATTAGTGCTTTTCGTGACGCACGGCGTTCCCCTGGTTTGAATCGGCAGTGATTTGTAGGTTCGTGTGCTTTCGTTCGTAGTAATCCTTCACGAAATCTTTGAAGGCTCCGTGGCCCCAGCTCGTGTAAAAGTCGTACTGCTTCATCTCGTTGTAGACCTGATCGAAGTTCCATCCGTAAAACTCATAGCGATAGACAGCGCCCATCGCGCCAGTGCGGTGACGACCGCCGGCACAATGCACGAAGAACTTGCCCGTCGCCGGGTCGCTCACGGTCTTTAGAAACGTCTCAGTCGCTTCAGGCGTCGGATATTTTTTCCCCACCATCGGAATGTTGACGTATTTCATTCCGAGAGATTCAACGAGCGGCTTTTCGTAAGGTTTCGGATCGTCGGTTAAATCGATGACGGTCTTAATACCAAGCGCGGCGAGTTCTTTGTAGTCTTGCTCTTTGGGCTGCGCGCCGCGATAAAAACGGTCGTCCATCTGACCGAAGTTCTTGATCTTGACTAACGCGAATCTCTGCGGTGTTTCCTGTGCCGCGCACGTTGCGGCCAACACAATGACTGTGGCGAGTAAGCCGACCAAATTACGGGCGAAGTTTCTGCGCAGGAATATGGGCATGTCGAGTACCTCGGTTGATGTAAATGGCGAATTGGGCGCAGTGCCCAGGAGGAGCCCCGAAGGAAGATACCACTCGTCGTCTGTAACCTCAATACTTTTTGTTGGGCGCGCGTGTTGATCCGAGTTTTGCCCCAGCGATAAACGGTGGAATTACTGAACAAAACAATCCGTCTTATGATAGAAGTCATCTCATGAAAAAGTTCAATTGGCAGATTTGGGCAGGTTTTTTGCTGACGCTGTTCGCGTTTCTGAGTTATCCGTTCATCTTCATCGATTACCCAGTTCTCCGCGATTTTCCCTGGTTGAACGTTTTGCTGTTTGCGTTGGCGCTGGTCTTGCTTTTTGTCGGCCTTCGTCGAGCGTTCAAGCCTGGGCGCCGACTTATTTCGAAAATTCTTGCGCCGGTGTTGACGATATTGAGCATGCTGGTCATTGCGTTGTTCATCTTCGCCGCGTTCATCGAAGCGCGCCGGCTGCCGGCGTCAGTAGGCGCGCCGCAGGTAGGACAGAAGGCTCCTGAGTTTTCGCTCGCCGATACGAATAACAAGCCGGTGGCTTTGGCGGAATTGCTTTCCCAGCCGGTTAATAACCAACCGCCCAAAGGCGTGCTCCTGATTTTCTATCGCGGCTACTGGTGACCAATCTGCAACTCCGAGTTACGGAGCATTCAAAGAAACCTCGCGACATTCGCTCAAGCCGGTATCCGTCCAGTCGCAATCAGCGTTGACACTCCCGAAGAGTTGCGCAATCTTGCAAAGTTGGCAGGCTACACGTTCCCGCTGCTTTCAGATCAAAAACGAGAAACAATTACTCGCTACGACCTCGTCCATAAAGGCGGGGGACCTGCGGGTCAGGACATTTCGCGTCCGGCGGAATTTCTTTTGGATTCAACGGGAACAATCCGTTGGCGGATGTTGACTGAAAATTATTGGAGACGCGCGCGGCCGGAACAGATCTTGGAAGCAGCGAAAGTCTTGCAGTAGATGTTGAGCGAGGCGAGTAGCTATTCCATTTCTTCCTGCTCGTCCCACTCGGCCACTAATTCGAACGCGCGAGCGAGAACGGGCCGAGGGCGAGCACCGTCAGCCTGGCCAATCAGGCCTTCGCGCTCCATCTGATCGAGCACGGCAGCGGCGCGGCCATAGCCGATGCGCAGACGGCGTTGCAGCACTGAAGTTGAAGCTCGCTTCATCTCGACGCAGATGCGCAGCGCGTCTTCGAACAGCTCGTCGCGTTCACCGCCGGAATCTTCGAGACCCATTGCCTCTTCGTCGGATTGCGTGATCGTTTCGTCATATTCGGGCGCCCATTGCGACTTGATGTGCGAAACGATCTTGTTGATTTCCGACTCGTCCACGTAAGCGCCATGCACGCGCAGCAGACGCGATGAACCCGGCGGTAGAAACAGCATGTCGCCACGGCCAAGCAGATGTTCGGCGCCGTTCGTGTCGAGAATTGTGCGCGAATCGACCTTCGAAGCAACGCGATAAGCGATGCGGGAAGGGAAGTTCGCTTTGATCAAGCCCGTGATGACATCGACTGAAGGCCGCTGCGTTGCCAGCACGAGGTGAATGCCGATGGCGCGAGCCATCTGCGCCAAACGTGTGATCGAATCTTCGACTTCGTGGCCCGAAGCCATCATCAGATCGGCCAACTCGTCGATGATGATGACAATGTAGGGCAGCGGCTTCCATGGCTCGCCGTTCTCGTCGAAATCTTTGGCTGCGTTTCGGCGCGCGATCTCAGCGTTGAAGCCGTCGATGTTGCGCACCCCCCACCCGGCGAGTTGTTTGTAGCGCCGCTCCATTTCCGCCACAGCCCAACGCAATGCGCGCGCAGCAGGTTTTGGATCCGTGATAATTGGCGTCGCGAGATGTGGAATGTCTTCGTAGAGACCAAGCTCCAGCCGCTTCGGATCAATTAGAATCACTTTCACTTCGTCTGGGCGCGCGCGATAAAGGATGGAAACCAGAAGCGCATTGACGCCGACGGATTTGCCGGAGCCGGTCGTACCCGCAATCAAAAGGTGCGGCATGCGCGTCAAATCCGTGACGTAATTCAGACCGTCGATCGTCTTGCCCAGTGCAATCGTCAGCTTTGATGTCGATTCACGAAATGCGCGCGACTCGATCACTTCGCGCAGAAAGATTGTTTCGCGGCGCGGATTCGGAACTTCAATGCCGACGTGCGGCTTGCCCGGCATCCGATCGATGCGAATGGATTCAGCTTTCAAAGCGAGACATAGATCGTCAACGAGACCAGTAACGCGCGAATACTTCACGCCGGGATCGGGTTTGAACTCGTAGGTAGTGACAACCGGCCCGGGACAGATGAACTTAATTTGGCCGGTGACGTTGAACTCGCGGCATTTCTCAGCCAGCTTCGTGGCCATGCTGAGTAGTTCGTCGTCGGCCTGCTCGCGACGCATCTGCGCTTCGTTGAGGAAATCGACCCTGGGCAGTTGATAGTCTGAAGGAGCCTTTGTCGAAATCCTGCGCTGATCGAACGGCAGAGACTCACTGCCGGGCGATTCTTTCTTTCGTTTTACAGCCGCCTCGCGCAACATCTCCTGCACCATCGCAGTCTCAGCGACCGGAGTCGCTTTGCCACGCGCACCCCAAAGA
>DASXTE010000157.1:0-13501 GCA_036505595.1 Pyrinomonadaceae bacterium | reverse complement strand
ACGAGCTTTGGCAGGAGGATTTCAGTGGCAATTATTCGGCGGCGAACGATGACACGGCGCAGGGCGCGCACTACGTGCTCGACTTCCGGAAGCTCAGGCATCGCCGCAAGTTTGAAGTGCGGCTTGACCCGCAGTCAACCGGGCACACCTCATCGTGCTGCACGATTTGAATTACAAATGGAGGGGCGAGTCGTCCTGACTTAGAACACCCGCAACAGCAAGAGAATGATCACGATTAAGACCAACAGGCCCAACCCGCCGGTCGGTCCATAGCCCCAATTCCTGCTGTAAGGCCACGCTGGAACGGCGCCCAACAGCAGAATTATCAGAATTATGAGAAGAATCAGCCCCATACGCGCAATTCCTCCTGAATGTGGCGGCCTCGTTGTCGGGCCGTGAGTCGGGTGAAATCAGTGGGTTGGTTGGCAAGCGATGTGCCGCCTCGCGTGTCTCTGCGTCTTTGCGAGAACCAATCTCACGCCAAGACGCAAAGGCGGGAAGTCGCGCAAAGATTTAGTGAGGTTTACTTCCGATGATTGGCTCGATCTCGTCGCGCACTTTTTCAACCAAGCCAGGTTTGCGCGCTTCGATATTGAGCCGCAGTAGTGGTTCTGTGTTCGACGGACGAATGTTGAAGCGCCAATCGTCACCAGTGAGTGAATAGCCATCAGTGAAGTCTTCCGCGCCGCGCCCCGCGAAGTGCGCCTTGACGGCTGCGATCGTTTTCTGCGCGTCGTCGACACGATAGTTCAATTCGCCTGACATGTAATGACCTTCCATGTAGGGCCGCATCGTTTCCGAAAATGATTTTCCCGTACGCGAAAGCTGCTCGAGCACGAGGAGGAAGGGAATCACCCCATTATCGGCATAGAAGTTTTCGCGGAAGTAGTAATGCGCACTCATCTCGCCGGCGAAGATCGCATTTTCTTTGCGCATGCGATCTTTGATGAAGGCGTGACCGCTCTTTGACATGATCGGAGTGGCGCCGTGTTGTTCACAGACTTTGATCGTGGGCCAAATCACGCGCGGGTCGAAAATGATTTTGTTATCGCCACCGTGCTTTGTTAGCAGAACGTCAGCCAGCAGCGCCGTGACGTACGCGCCGGAGATGAAGTCGCCCTTTTCGTCCAGGAACATGCAGCGGTCGGCATCCGCGTCCCAGATCGCGGCAAAGTCGTGTTTCGATTCGCGCATCAACTGTTCAGACTCAGCTCGATTCGCTGGTTGCATTGGGTCAGGAGTACCCTTCGGGAATGTGCCGTCAGGCTCCCAATTCAGCTTCGTCATCTTCAAGCCCAACTTCTCAGCGATAAGCTGCACGCCGCTGCCCACGTAACCATAGTTCGCGTTAGCGACGATCTGAAAAGGCTTGATCGCGTTGCGATCGATAAACTTGAGCACGTGCTCGACGTAATCTTTCAGTACGTTCTTTTGCGTCACGGTGCCTTTTGTATCGGAGGTGCCCGTTTTGTCTTTACCGGCTTTGATGATGTCGCGGATCTCGAACAGACCAGTATCAGAGGAAATCGCGGCGGCCTTTTCCTTTACCATCTTCGCACCGTTGTATTGTTTTGGATTGTGCGAAGCCGAAACGACGACGCCGCCCGAGTACTCGTCGGACGAACCGACCGCGAAGTACAGCATGTCGGTCGTGATGCCGCCGATGTCGACTACATTCACGCCCGCGTCAACAAATCCGTCGGTTAAGGCTTTCTGGAGAACGGGACCGGATTCACGCGCGTCACGTCCGACGACCATCGTCTTCGGGTGAAAGAGATAGGTGTACGCCTGCGCAATGCGATAAAACGCCTCTTCGTCGAGTCCAGCCGGGTAGACGCCGCGAATGTCGTAAGCGCGAAAACAATCGAAGTTAATCATGGGACTTCCTCAAAATCGCATTGCCACAGAGACACGGAGTCACAGAGAAATAAAAGACAAACCAACGCTTATTGAAGCTCTGTGTCTCGGTGTCTCAGTGGCAACTCCTTACGGACACGTTCTTGTGTAATCGCTCAGCGAAGTCTTGTCGCCCAGCACGCAACCGGGGCCGACGACTGCTGATCGACCGATGTGACAACCGCGGCCGACCAGTGCGCCGTTCAATTGGGCGGCGGATCCGACGCGCGTGTGGCTCCAAATCACCGAGTTTTCGATCCGCGCGCGCTCTTCGATGTAACAGCCTTTGCCAAGCACTGAATTTATGATTTCGACGCCTGGTTTGATCGTGCAATCGTCGGCTACGATCGACAACTCATCGATCTCAGAGTGCGTTGCTGAATCGAAATTGCCGCGGCGGTCTTTGATATGAAAGCGCGTCACGCGATTTGCGAGCATGTCGTGATGAGCTTGCAAGTATCGCGCGGGCGTGCCGATGTCCATCCAGTAAGTCCGCTGGGGAACGTGGGCGAAGAACGCTTCACCTTTTTCGAGGAGACTGGGGAACAAGGCGTATTCGAAAGAGTAATTCTCGCCCTTCGGGATTAGGTCCAGGACCTTCGGATCCAGGACATAAGCTCCCGCGTTGATGTTTCGACAATTCGTCTCTCCTGGCTTGGGTTTTTCCACGAACCGGCGAACACGACCGTCTTCGGCAGTTTCAACAACGCCGTACATGCTCGCGTCCTCAACCGGAATTAAGAAAATTGAGGCCGTCGCCTGTCGCTCCTTGTGTTGGCGAATCATCACCTTCAAATCGAGATCCGTCAGTACGTCGCCGTTAAAAACGACCGTCGGCTCGCGAATCAAGTCCTCGGCGAATTTGTACGCGCCCGCGGTGCCCATCGGCTGCGGCTCGACTGTGTATTTCAAATTAACCCCAAAACTCGACCCATCACCGAGGTGCTGCTCGATCTTCTCCGGTTGATAAGAAAGCGACAGCGTGATGTCGGTGACGCCGGCGCGCTTCAGAGTGTCGATTTGATAGAGCAGAAACGGTCGATTGCAGATCGGGACGATCGGTTTTGGAGTGTAAACGGTCAGCGGGCGCAGCCGTGTGCCTTTTCCACCAGCCAAAATGAGAGCCTGCATGATTAATTAAATTCGAAACGCGTGAATTCGGGGGTTGAATTGCAAGCGCGAGGATAACACGGTTCATTTAGCATTTGCCATTTGACATTTTTCATTTTGTCATTTGAGATAAAAATGCATGTCATCAATCAAACAAGCCGTCATCGTCAGCGCCGTGCGCACGCCGGTGGGAAAACTGCTCGGCGCATTGAAGAGTGTCAAAGCAACTGAACTTGGCGCGATCGTGGTGCGCGAAGCAGTGCAGCGAGCGGGGGTGAAACCTGAAGAAGTTGACGAAGTCATCATGGGCTGCGTCATTCAAGCTGGCTTAGGTCAGAATCCTGCGCGGCAAGCGGCGCTTCATGCCGGACTTCCGAACACCGTTTCGGCTGTGACAGTTAACAAAGTGTGCGGTTCGGGACTGAAGGCCGTGATGATGGCCGCGCAGGGCGTGCAGCTCGGCGATACGGAAATCGTGGTTGCCGGCGGCATGGAATCAATGTCGAATGCGCCTTACTTGCTTCCGAAAGCGCGCGAAGGATACCGACTCGGCCACGGGAAGATTCTGGATGCGATAATTCAGGATGGCTTGTGGTGCGCTTTCGACGACCAGCACATGGGCTGCACCGGAGAAGTGGTCGCCGAGCGGTTCAATGTTACGCGCGCTGAACAGGATGAGTACGCGCTCAACTCGCACCGGAAGGCGGCCGCGGCAATCAAATCCGGCAAATTCCGGGACGAGATCGTTCCCGTCGAAATCCCACAAAAGAAGGGTGCGCCTGTTATTGTCGACACGGATGAACCGGTGCGTGGAGACACGTCGCTCGAATCACTTACGAAGCTGAAGCCCGCATTCAAAGAAGGCGGCACCGTTACCGCGGGCAATGCGCCGGGCGTAAATGATGGCGCGTCGGCTGTGGTTGTGACATCGGCCGAGCGCGCGAACTCTTTGGGCGTCAAGCCGCTGGCGCGAATCGTTGCGCAAGCGACTTCCGGCATCGAGCCGAAGCTGGTGATGATGGCGCCGGTGGAAGCCATCAAGAGGTTGCTGACCAAGACTGGCTGGTCATTGAAGGACGTTGACTTAATCGAATTGAACGAAGCGTTCGCGGTTCAGGCGGTGGCGATCATTCGGGAGCTGAATTTGGATCCTGAGAAAGTCAATGTCAACGGCGGCGCCGTAGCGCTTGGCCATGCGATCGGACAATCCGGCTCGCGCATCCTGACGACGATGCTTTACGAATTGAACCGGCGCGATGCCCACAGAGGAATTGCGGCGCTGTGTCTCGGCGGCGGCAACGCGGTGGCGATGGCCGTAGAACGTTAATGACCGGCGAAGAGCACAACAAGACGCTGGGAACTCTGTACTTCGTTTACAGCGGAGTGCATGGACTGACGTTGATTGGATTGCTGTTGCTCGTGCTGGTGGTGAAGTTTGCGACACCGGGAGCGGAAGTTATTTCGACGACAGCGCTCCTGATTGGCGCCATTGTATTTGTAATTCTGTTTCTCGTCGTTGGCCTGTTGCCCTTGATTGTCGGTTATGGTTTTCGCAAACGAGCGCGTTGGGTGAAGCCAATCGGAACTTTGGTGGCGATTCTTTCGCTCGTCAACATTCCCATCGGCACGGCGCTGGGAATCTACACGATGAAATTCTTCCGTAGCGACGCGGGCCGAACGTTGTATGGCGGAAAAGCGACATCAAGCAGCGAAGATGAGTTGAACGATGCACTGCGGGGCGCGCAGCCAATGATGAATTGGGCGGATCGTCTGAAGCGAGGTGAACAGTAAATGGCCGAAGTTTTCGGCGTAGCCGGCGCGGGCACGATGGGTAACGGCATTGCGCAGGTCGCTGCGCGCGCCGGGTTCGACGTTGTCATGCGCGACGTGGCGCAGGATTTTCTTGCGCGCGGCATGAACGCAATTGAAAAGAGCCTGCAGCGCGACGTGGACAAGGAGCGGCTGACAGCGGATGAAAAGGCCGCGGTCATTGATCGAATCAGGACGACGACCGATCTTGGCGCGCTGAGCGAGGCCTTCATTGTCGTCGAAGCCGTTACCGAAGACTTGGCGGTAAAAACTGAAGTCTTTCGCGCGCTCGATCAAATCACGAAGCCTGGCGCGATTCTCGCATCGAACACATCTTCAATCTCGATCACAAAACTGGGAGCGGTAACAAGCAGAGCTGACAAAGTGATTGGCATGCACTTCATGAATCCAGTGCCGGTGATGAAGCTGGTCGAGGTGATTCGCGGCGCGGCTACTTCAGACGAAACCTATGAAACTGTCCGAGGGCTCAGCGAAAAACTTGGCAAGACGCCGCTTGAGTGTCAGGATTATCCGGGCTTCGTTTCCAATCGCGTCTTGATGCCGATGATTAACGAAGCCATCTTCGCGCTGCACGAGGGGGTCGCTACGCGCGAAAGCATCGACGGCATCATGAAGCTGGGAATGAATCACCCGATGGGACCGCTGGCGCTTGCCGATTTCATTGGACTGGATGTTTGCCTTGCGATCATGAACGTGCTACATGAAGGGTTTAGCGATTCAAAATACCGACCGTGTCCGTTGTTGAAGCGATACGTTGACGCGGGATGGCTTGGAAGAAAAGCGGGCCGCGGATTTTACGAGTACTAGAAATGCAGCAACGCGCGATCTCACACTATTGTCAGAACTGCCGAGCGGCGAATCCGCTGGGCCAGGAATTCTGCCAGCGTTGCGGCACGCGGCTGATGCTCGTGGTTCATCCACCGTCGATGCGCGTCGAATGTCCCGACACGACGCCGAACGAAGAGCACTTGCTCGAGCGGCTGACGATTCTCGAGAACACGCTGGCGCGTCTGGCTGAAAGATTAGAGCAGGGCCTGAAATTGCTCCTGCGACAGTCTGAGACTGCGTACGCGAACCACGCGCTGGTGAAAAGCCTGATTGAAATTCTGAACGAGTGCGGCGTGGTGGATAACAATCGGCTGGAGTCCATGTGGCGCGCGGAATGTGACAAGCTCAACGGCGGTGAAGACGAATCTGGTAAACGAAGAGCAAAGCCGAAATCGCCCAGGAAAGTCAGTCGCAAGGCGGCGGGCGACCGTTAGTGGCCTTTGACAGCGCCGAGTCCGCCGCTATAATTAGCGACTTTGTGCCCGGCCCCCTGACGCCATCTGTGAGGTTTCGGGAGCGGTTAGTATGCGGCTGGAGTTTGAAAGTCTCGATAACCAAGGCGAATTTGCCCACGTCTATCAGCCGAATGAGCTTTCGCTTGAAGAGCCAGACGTGCGGTTGATCGAACCCGCGGAAGTTCGTGGGCGCGCCCGCCGAAAGGGCGAACAAGTCGAACTCGCGGGCAGTCTCAGCGCAAAAGTCGAGACGCTCTGTGCCAGATGTTTGAAGCCGGTCGCTGTTCCGATCGCAACGGAGTTTACGGAACGTTTTGTTCCCGCGGTTAGTTGGCGATCCGAAGAGCAGCACGAGTTAGCGCGTGAAGATTTAGACCTGGCAGTGTTCGACGGGCAAGCGATCGATTTAGATCAACTGGTGCGGGAAGAGATTTTGCTCACCACGCCGACACACGTGCTTTGCAGCGAGGATTGCAGAGGACTTTGCCCAACCTGCGGAGTGGACCTAAACGTAAAGACATGTGATTGTCACTCGCGGCAGGTCGATTCGCGCTGGGAGAAGCTGAAGGATTTAAGATTCTAGATTTGCGATTCTTGATTTTATCCTGATGTGACTGCGGTTGAAATCAAAAATCACAAATCCAAAATCTAAATGTAGTTGGAGTAATTATGCCAAATCCAAAACGTCGTCATTCGAAAGCGCGTCGCGGCAAACGCCGCGCTCATGATGCGCTGCGCGTCCCCCAGACCGTGGTCTGTCCGAATTGTCAGGAGCCGCGCATGCAACATCGCGTATGCCCGAAGTGCGGCTATTACAAAGGGCGCGAAATCCTTCAAGTCGACCAGAGCACTTAATCATCGGCCAGTTTTGTTTACGAACAGCACTTGGTCGAAGAAGTAAGAAGACAAGTTCTGCTCGATCTCAAATAACCAATCAGCAATTTGTAAATGTCGAACATTCGCGCAGGCATTCTCAGCACCGGTCGTTCGTATCCGGAGGGGATTCTCACCAACGCCGACCTCGAGAAAATCGTGGATACGAGCGATGAGTGGATCACTACGCGCACGGGAATTAAGCAGCGGCGAAAAGCTGCGCCCGGTGAATATACTTCGCAGTTCGCCACTCGCGCTTCTCAGGAAGCAATTGAGCGCGCGGGAATCGCCCCGGCTGACATCGATCTGATCTTGTGCGCGACCGTCACACCCGATCAGATTTTGCCGTCGACTGCTTGTCTGATTCAGGCACAGCTGGGCGCGCACAAGGCTGCCGCCATGGATATCGTGGCCGCGTGTTCCGGATTTCTGTACGGCTTGAGCATCGCCGAGCCGATGATTCGCAGCGGCCAGATCAAATATGCCCTTGTTATTGGAGCCGAACTGCTGACGCGTTACGTTGATTACACCGACCGGTCGACCTGTGTGCTGTTCGGTGATGGGGCGGGTGCGGCAATCGTCGGCCCCGTCGAAGGCGATCGCGGAATTCTTGCGGCTAGAATTCGTTCCGACGGACGTTACGAAGAGCAGCTGTACGCGCCAGGCGGCGGTACGAAAGGCGGTTTCAGTGCTGAGACAATCGCGCGCGGCGATCACTTTTTCAAGATGAAAGGCAACGAGGTTTTCAAAGTCGCCGTGCGCTCGATGTCCGATATTTCGAAGCAGGTATTATGCGAAGCCGGCCTGAAGACCGAAGACGTGAATCTTTTCATTCCGCATCAGGCGAACCAGAGAATCACTGAGGCCGTCGCCAACATGCTAAAGGTCGATCCGGCGCTCGTGTACTCGAATATCGCGAGCACCGGCAACACGTCGTCCGCGTCGATTCCGATCTGTCTCGATGAATGCGTCGAGGCCGGCCGCGTCAACAGTGGCGACATCGTTTTGATGGCATCATTTGGCGGCGGCTTCACGTGGGGCGGCGTGGTGATGCGATGGTGACGCGATGATTGCCTACATTTTCCCCGGTCAGGGTTCACAGAATCCAGGCATGGGAAAGGAATTGGCCGACAGATTTCCCGCGGCCAGACAGGTCTTTGAAGAAGCGGACGAAGCACTTGGATTCGCGCTCTCGGATTTGTGCTTTAACGGGCCGGCTGAGGAGTTGCAGTTAACTGAGAACACGCAGCCCGCGATTCTCACGACGTCAATCGCCGCGTTGCGAGCGATGGAGTCGGAAGGCTTCCCGAAGTCGGACTTTGTTGCCGGGCACAGTCTCGGTGAATACTCGGCTTTGGTGGCGGCCGGTTCGCTGTCGCTGACTGACGCGGTTAAGACGGTTCGCGCGCGTGGTCGCTACATGCAGCAGGCGGTACCCGTTGGCACAGGAGCGATGGCCGCAATCCTCGGATCAGATCTTGAAACCGTGAATGCCGCGTGCGCGGACGCGAGCAACGGTCAGGTTTGCAGCACTGCGAATATAAACTCGCCGGGCCAAATCGTTATTGCCGGTGACGCCGCGGCCATCGATCGGGCCATGGAGCTTTTGAAAGCGCGAGGTGCAAAACGAGCGGTGAAGCTGAACGTGAGCGCACCTTTTCATTGCGCGCTGATGAAGCCCGCACAGGATCGTTTGGCAGTCGATCTGAACAAGATCGACTTCAAAGATTTGGCCATGCCGCTGGTCACAAACGTTGACGCATTGCCCGTAAACAAGGGCGACGAGGCCCGCGATGCACTGGTGCGGCAGGTCTCGCAAACGGTTCGTTGGCTCGAATCAGTTGAATTTTTAGCGAAGCAGGGTGTACAAACTTTGATTGAAATCGGACCCGGAAAAGTTCTGAGCGGATTGGTGCGGCAGATCAACCGCGAACTCCGCTGCCTCAACGTCGAGGACGAAAGCAGTCTGCGCGCAACTCGTGAGGCACTGGCTTGAGTTTTTGTTCGACAAACTTCAGTTTGTCGGTTACCCGGAAGTGGTTGAAAGCAATCGACAAACTAAAGTTTGTCGGACACTTTTGAAAGAGGAGCAAAAGAATGCCCGATCCAGAGATCGAAGCTAAAGTAAAACAAATTATTGTGGACGAACTTGGCGTAGACGAGAACGAAGTCACGCCCAACGCCCGGTTCATTGACGACCTCGGCGCGGATTCGCTCGACACGGTTGAGCTGGTCATGCGTTTCGAAGAAGAGTTCGGCATCGAGATCCCGGACGAAGACGCCGAGAAGATTCAAAGCGTGCGCGACGCGTATAACTATATCGATCAGCACAAAGGAAAGTGACGGCGGAATCAGGCCGAACAACTCGGCCTAACCCTGTCACAAGAGGAGCTGTGAATTTGAATCGTCGCGTCGTTGTCACCGGTCTCGGTCTGGTCACGCCAGTAGGCAATTCAGTCGAGACCACCTGGGCCGCGCTCGTTGAGGGGAAGAGTGGCGCGGACTACATCAAGAAATTTGACACTGAGAAATTTCCGGTCCGATTTGCCTGCGAAGTCAAGAACTTCGATCCGCTGAATTACGTCGAAAAGAAGGAGGCGCGCAAGATGGGCGCCTTCATTCATTATGCAGTCGCTGCTTCGCAGGAGGCAGTGAACGACAGCGGGTTGAAGATTACCGACGACGTTGCTGAGGGCGTCGGTACTTACATCAGCAGCGGCATCGGAGATTTTTGGGCCATCGAACGTGAGCACGAGAAGCTCTTGAAAGATGGGCCTGGCCGCGTCTCGCCGTTCTTCATTCCGTCCGCCATCGTTAATCTCGCTTCGGGGCAGGTTTCCATTCGTCACAATGCGAAGGGGCCCAACTCTGCGACGGCGACGGCGTGTTCCGCAGGTGCCCACGCGATTGGCGACAGTTTCAAGATCATTCAGCGCGGCGACGCCGAAGCGATGATTTGCGGCGGCGCTGAGTCGGCGATCACGCCGATGAGCGTGGCAGGCTTTGCCGCGCTAAGAGCGTTGTCGACGCGCAATGACGATCCCAAACATGCGTCACGGCCTTTCGATCTGAATCGCGATGGATTTGTCATCGGCGAAGGCGCAGGGATCATGATCCTGGAGGAGTATGAGTTTGCCCGGCGTCGTGGCGCGCGCATCTATGCGGAACTGGTTGGCTATGGCATGACCGGCGATGCTTTTCATATCACGATGCCGGACGATAGCGGTTCCGGCGCAGTGCGCGTGATGCAAAAGACTTTGAAGGACGCAGGCGCGAATCCGGAAGAAGTTGGCTACATCAACGCTCACGGCACGTCCACGCCGTACAACGACAAGTTTGAGACGATGGCCATCAAGAAAACTTTCGGCGATCATGCTTACAAGCTGGGCGTTAGCTCGACTAAGTCGATGACCGGCCATTTGCTGGGGGCGGCGGGCGGCGTCGAAGGCGTCTTCTCAGTGCTTTCGATTTATCGAAACGTGCTGCTGCCGACCATAAATTACCAGACGCCCGACCCCGACTGTGATCTGGATTACATACCAAACCAGGCGCGCGAGGCTAAGCTTCAATACGCATTGTCGAACAGTTTTGGATTTGGCGGCACGAACGCAGCATTGTTGTTTAAGCGATACGAAGAATAGTAAGAAGGTCTTTGTACTTTGAACTTTGGGCTTTGATGTTTGGCGATACTTGAGCAAGACAACAAAAATCAAAGACCAAAGTACAAAGATCAAGAACGCGCTTCTTGGAAATGAAGATACTTGTCTTAATGAAGCAGGTCGCTAATAAAGACGCGATCCTGCGCATCAATAAAGACTCAACCTGGATTGAAGAAGCCGATCTGTCGTTCGAAGTGAACGAGTCGGACGGCTATGCCCTGGAAGAAGCGCTGCGGATTAAGGAGAAAGTCAGCGGCGAAGTCGTTGTGGTCTCAATGGGACCGCAACGCGCGAAGAGTGTGATTAAGGATGCGCTCGCGCGCGGCGCCGACCGCGCGATTCACGTCGTTGGCGACAACGTCGTGCATCTTTCGCCTTTTGCGGCAGCGTCGGTTTTAGCCGAGGCGATCCGCGACGAAAACGCGGATCTGCTAATGACCGGGCTGCAATCCGATGATTACGGCTACGCGCAAACAGGGGTGATTCTAGCGGAGATTCTCGGACTGCCGCACGCGACGATTGTTATTGAAATTGATGCAACGGGAGAACAGTTGCGCGTGAAGCGCGAACTCGAGAGCGGCTGGTATCAATGGTACACCCTGCCAAAACCGGCGCTGCTGACGATTCAATCCGGCATCAGCCAGATTCGCTATGCGACGTTGAAGGGCATCATGGCGGCGAAGAAGAAGGAGATTAAGGAAGTGACGCCGTCAGCGGACATCGTCAGCAAACCGTCGCATCAACGAATCGACAAAATCTATCTGCCGCAGAAATCAAAGCAGACGCAGTTCCTCGGCAACGGCGATGCGAAAAGAGGTGCGGTTGAGTTGGCGGAGAAACTGCGCACTGAGGCCCGGGTAATTTAGATGTCTGACAAGCTTTAGCTTGTCGCTTTGATGGAAATCGACAAACTGAAGTTTGTCGGACAATTGAAATGAGCATTCTCGTATTCATCGAACACAAAGCGGGCGCGCTGAATAAGACTTCGCTCGAAGCCATCGCCGCCGCGCAGAAGCTTGGCGCCGATACGGGCCAGAAGGCTTCTGCCGTTGTGCTTGGCGCGCAATCACTCGCGAATGACATCGCTGCCTACGATCTTGAAAAAGTCATTTCCGTCGAGAACGAGAAGCTCGCTGCATACACCCCTGACTCCTACGCGGATGCGCTCGAACAGGTTATTCGGGCGACAAATCCTGAATACGTAATCATGTCGCACACCTATCAGGCGCGCGACTTTGCGCCGAAGGTCGCGGCGCGATTCGGCAAAGGCCTGATCGGGGACTGCATTCGCATGAATGTCGAAGGCGATAAGCGAGTCTTCACGCGACGAATCTTTCTCGGCAAACTTGATGCTGACGTCGTTTCGGATGGTGAGCCGCCGACGTTCGTCACATTTCAATCAGGATCATTTCGCGGCGATCAGGCGGTGAAGGGAAGTGGCGCTCTGGTTGAAACGATGCCGATTGAAATCGGGGAAGTTCGGATGAAGCCGGAAGCGCCGTTTCAGGAAGCGAAGCAGGCCGTCGATCTCAGCAAGGCCGACATAATCGTCGCCGTCGGCCGTGGTATCAAGAGCAAAGACAACCTGGCGCTGGCTGAGAAACTCGCGGAAGCTCTGGGCGGCGACCTTGCGGCGTCGCGACCAATCTGTGACGCCGAATGGCTGCCAATCGATCGACAAATCGGATCGTCGGGTCAAACAGTCGCGCCGAAGCTTTACGTAGCCATCGGAATCTCAGGCGCGATTCAACATCTGGTCGGGATGAAGAACTCCCAGACAATTGTCGCCATCAACAAGGATCCGGAAGCTCCCATCTTTGACATTGCTGACTACGGAATCGTCGGCGATCTCTTTGAAGCCGTGCCGGTGCTCACCGAAGAAATCAAGAAGCTTAAAGGCTGACCCGCGCTCAATGAGCCTTTTGCGTTTTTCCTCCTCAAGTCTTAAGATTTCGTCGTTCCCTCAAAACTGAATCATCCATTTCTTCAGGAGGTTTCTTTCATGAATCCGTTCTATCGATATGCGGTCGTGGTTGTCTTCGTTGCGTTGTTCATAGCGATTGCCTTCTCCGCGTCTCGTCGCATTAGTGCGAATTCGGATGCTGGTGTTGAATCGACCGAAAGCGTCGCTGACAACCCACAGAAATCAATAGTCGCCGGATTTGATTTTTCGAACATCGATAAATCGGCGAATGCCTGTCAGGATTTCAATCAGTTCGCCAACGGTGGCTGGATGGCAAAGAACGCGATTCCCGCTGCTTATTCCGTCTGGGGGCGATTTACACAGCTCGACGAGCAGAACACGATGGTGTTGCACGACATTCTCGATGGGCTGCTGAAAAAGAAAACGCTGGCGGGCAACAAACAGAAGATCGCCGATTTTTACGGCTCGTGCATGGATGAGAAGACGATTGAAGCTGAAGGGATCAAGCCTCTTGAGCCTGAGCTACAACGCATCGACCAGGTCAACGACTTGCTCAGTCTGGAAGATGAAATCGCTCGCTTTCACGCGCATCGTGTTCCTGCCGTTTTCGGGTTTGGCGCGACGCAGGATTTCAAAGACTCGACCGCGATCATCGCGCAGGCGGTGCAGGGCGGGCTCGGCTTGCCGGATCGTGATTACTACCTCAGCGACGACGCGAAGTCGAAGCAAACTCGCGACGAGTATCAAAAGCACGTGGCGCGCACCTTCGAGTTGATGGGCGACGCGCCCGATCGTGCGGCGGCGGAAGCGGCAACGGTCATGAAGATCGAGACGAAACTGGCGGAGAACTCTTTGACGCGCGTGCAGCGGCGCAATCCGGAAGCAAACTATCACCCGATGACGAAAGCGCAGTTGATTGAGATGAC
>DASXTE010000156.1:0-10066 GCA_036505595.1 Pyrinomonadaceae bacterium | reverse complement strand
GAGAAAAAGCTGGTGCGCGATGTTGCCGATCTCTACAGCCTAACGCTCGACGATCTCGTTTCGCTCGAGCGCATGGCGAAAAAGTCGGCGACGAACGTTTTGAATCAAATCGAAGCGAGCAAGTCGCGCGACCTCGCGAGTTTGATTTACGGACTGGGCATCCGTCACGTCGGCGAGCGCACCGCGGGAATTCTGGCGCGCGAGTTTGGTTCGCTGGAGCGGCTATCGCAGGCGAGCGTTGAAGAGCTCGACAACGTTCACGAGATTGGGCTGACGATGGCTGAGAGCATTCACGATTGGTTCGCGGACGAGGGAAATGCACGACTGTGCGAGCGTCTGACAGCGGCTGGAGTGCGAACCGAGTTGGAGACGACCGCCAAAGCTGAGCCACAAACGCTTGCCGGAAAGATTGTCGTCCTGACGGGCACCTTGCCTACGCTGACCCGCGACGAAGCGACCGCGATGATCGAATCTCGAGGTGGCCGCGTTACTTCATCGGTCAGCAAGAAAACTGATTTTGTGCTGGCTGGCACCGAGCCCGGATCAAAACTCGATAAAGCAAATCGGCTGGGCGTCAAAGTCATCGACGAAGACGAATTCAGGAAGGTGCTTTCGTGAATCGCGTTTGCGCGTCACAGCGCGCGCGGCTAAACTGACCTGACATGCAAGCAACTGAACAGCAGGAAACCGAGCCGAAACTCGAATTGATCTACACGCTCTTGTGCGATGACGTGCGCCTGGAAGTCGGCAACAAACTGTCTTACATGGGGGTGTTCCAAAGCATTATTGTCCCGCAACTCCCGGTTTGGCTACCAAAGTTGGCGGTGGTGAATCACTGGCGCGGCAACGGTGTCCATCTTTCCGAAGTGAGGATCCTGATGCCGGATCGGCAGCAGGCACTGGTCGTCTCACAGCCCGCGCGATTTGAGATCAACCAGGGCTCGGCCGACAACATCAGCTTTTTTGTGAATGTGACTTTTCCGGTGGCTGGCGAGTACTGGGTGCAGACGCTGGTAGATTCGAATTTGTTCGAAGAGCGCGGGCTTTTGGTTTCAGATCAGCAATTAATCTCGGCTGACGAAGAAACTTCTGAAGCAGTCAATTGAGTGGCACAGACTTCAGGCTGCGGTTCAAAAGGGCAAAGCGAGTGTTCTAGAGAATCACAGACTGAAGTCTGTGCCACTACAGCAACTCGTAGGCCTTGATCTTGTAATTCAGGGTAGTGGTTCCTAATCCGAGAATCTTTGCCGCGCGTGCCTGATTCCCCTCGGCCAATTCCAAGGCTCGCTTGATCAGCTTGATTTCGAACCGTCGCACTTCTTCGAAAAAATCGATGCCGTGGTTCGGCCCAAGCGACTCGACAGTCGCCCGCGCCTCGGCCAGCTCCGTTTCATGCTCGAGCGCTGACGCCTCTTCCATCAACTCGGAAGCCATTTCGCGGATTTTCTTCAGACGTTGCGATGGTTGATGATTTCGGATGCGCGATGGAAGTCCGCGCAGATGACGTTTGTTTATGGACTCAATTAGTGCTGCTTTTGCTGTGCTCATAAAAACTCCGGCAAGACGTTATTTATATAGATCGTTGGCGTCCGGGGGCTGACGCTTACAAAGACGCACAAGTGGTTTCTCTGGTTCCAGATTTTTGAAGGTCCAGGCTCGGAAAAATGTTAATTGTTGTTAAGTTTGTATCACAAACCTCCCTTACGATTCGATGAAAGCAGTTTTGTCATGGCATCGAGGTCCTTCAAATTTGGTTTACTTCTTCTCGCTAGCCTGAGTGCGCGTTGGCCAAGTACCGTGTACGTGCTGAGCGCTTCAGCCATTCCCGCCGCCCTAATCGCATCAAGATGTTTTTTTACGGTTTCGAAATCGCCGCGAACAAATGGCCCGGTCAATGCCTGCGCAACCGTTTTCTTCGCAAGATTCAGTGTCGCACTGTTCATCAACGGTACCAGGGCTTCTTGTGCAGTAGACGCTGATAATCCACAAGCCATTAACATCTCGATCGCGATATCAAGGAGCGCCACGAGGTGTCCAGATGCCATCACGGCCGCAGCGTGGTAAAGCGGTTTCGATTCCGGGGCGATAGTGAAGCTTTTGCCACTGAGCTGGGTGACAAGCGTTCGGGCGAGTCGAACCGCTGGCGGGTCGCCTTCGATGCAAAAATGCACGTCACGAAAAATATCAGCCGCGGACTTGGTGTCGGCCACTGAAACCAGCGGATGCCACGATCCAACCGCGAATCCGGAGCGTTTCAACCGCGCCAGCGCTTCCGATGAAATCGCGCCGCTTGTGTGTAGCACGACTCGCGAAGACTTTCGGGACAGGCTGGAACCGTGTTTGCGAAACAGTTTCGCCAACTGTGCCGCAACAGTTTCAATCGCAGCGTCAGGCGTCGCGATCACAATCAAGTCGCTTGCGAACAGACGGCCACAGGCGGTGGAGCTCGATTTCTGGATTTGGCGGTTGGTCAGCGGCAGAGTGCCTTTGTCTATCGCTGAGGCTGCCCGACGGGCGCTCGCCCGGTGCGATGCAACGACAACTTGGATTCGATGACCGGCACGGCGAAGCGCACGTCCCAAAGTCGTTCCCAGACGGCCCGCGCCAACTATCGAAATTCGCAGTCTTTTGCTGTTCTTAGTTCGAAGGAAAGGGGAATCTGCGGCTCGAGATTTTCCTCGCGACCGTTTGGAAGTGGCCGGCATTTGCGTCTGCGACACTTGCTTGGTTTGGCTCCCGGACTTTAGCACGCGCCTCACAACGCGGCAATTTTGTGGTTTTTCTGCGCGGGTTGTCTATAATGCTGTCGCAGGCCACAAAGGCGCGCATCGAAAGAAACGTTTAGCCTTGCGCAACCCCGTTTTATGGCGCCGCATCCAAGCGATGCCCTAATTTTAAGCAGCGCCGATGCCTCGGGTGCTGTCCTGGCAGGAAGAATTCGGCCGCACCAGTTGCAAGCGGTCACCGAGAGATCAATTTCTCGGTATCTGGAGGAATAGAAATGAACCATCGCCTCTCTCGCGCCGTCATGGCTCTCGGCATTGCCGTTAGTCTTTGGATGACGAGCATCGCCGCAATGGCCGCGCCTCGGCAGGCTCAGGATCAGAAACCAGCATCGACGTCTCAGCAAAAAGATAAAGACAAGACCGCGAAGACTGATCAGCCGTCCACAACTCAGCCTACCAGCCAAAAGCCGCTGTCTACCAACGAAGATCCGAACATGATTGGCCGGCGCAATATCAACAAAGGGATCTGGGGACGCATGGCCGGTGGCACAGAGAGCGAAGTGAAGTTGGGCCGGCAACTGGCCGCTGAAGTCGAACGAGAAGCAAAATTCGTCGACGATCCGATTATCACTGAATACGTAAATCGCGTCGGCCAGAATATCGTCCTTCATTCAGACGCCAAAATTCCGTTTACGATCAAAGTTATCGATTCCGACGAAGTAAACGCTTTTGCGCTTCCGGGCGGCTTTTTCTTTGTCAACAAGGGCTTGGTTCTGGCGGCGGATAACGAAGCCGAACTCGCCGGCGTCATGGCGCACGAGATAGCGCACGTGGCGGCGCGTCATGCGATGGAAAATCAACGCAAGATGCAGGTCATCGATTACGGCCTGCTCGCAGGAATTCTGCTCGGCGGAGGCGTTATCGGCAATGTGCTGTACAACGCCGGCGGTTTGATCGAAGGCCTCAGCTTTCTGAAGTTTTCCAGAGGCGCCGAGGAAGAAGCCGACAAACTTGGGGTTCAGTACATGTGGGCGGCCGGCTACGATCCAAACGCGATGGCGACGATGTTCGAAAAGCTGGAAGCCAAAAACAAAAAGAAACCAGGCACCATTGCGAAGCTTTTCGCGACGCATCCGGCGCCTCCGGATCGCCGCGCTTCAGCAATCGCGCTCGCCGCGCGTTTTCCTGAACGCGATGAATATGTCATCAGCAGTTCGGAATTTATGCGGGTGAGGAATCGGTTGTTGCGCTTGTCGAACGCGCGCGCGACTTCCGCTGGAGCCATTGCCGGCGCTGGCGATGACGGAACACCCGGGCGGCCAACGCTCAAGCGACGCCAGCCGACGCCGGACGATTCGACAACTACGAATCCGGATGGCACGCCGAAGCAAGACCCGAACAAGCCGGCGCCACCGACATTGCGGAAAGAGCCGGGCGCGCGGCCATCGCCGACACCGCAACCTTAAGTCTGTACTACCTGCGTTAGCGGGCGACGATCGTTGCCCGCTAATCGATCCACGAACTTTGATCTAATCCGACGCGAGTCTAACCCCGGAGGTCTCATGTCATTCGCAACCCTAATTCTGTTTCAGGCTGAAGGCGTAGTGGGCGGCTTTCTGCTGCTGTTCGTGCTCTTCGTCCTGGGCATCTTCCTGCTGATCGTAGCCGCCAAAACAATCAAGATCGTTCCGCAAGCAACCGTGATGCTGATTGAACGGCTGGGTCGGTTTAGTCGCGTCGCTTCGAGCGGCCTGAACATCATCGTGCCGTTTTTCGACAGGCCGCGCGCGGTTTACTGGACGAATACGCGGCCAGGTCTGACCTCGATCGACCTGCGCGAGCAGTACATCGACCTGCCGCCCCAGCCAGTCATCACCCGCGACAACGTGACGATTCACGTCGATTCAGTTGTGTACTGGCAAATCATCGATCCCATCAAAGCGGTCTACGAGATGAACGACCTGGTCGGCGGCATAGTGCAGTTGACCATTACCGGCATGCGCGCCGTGATGGGAGACATGGACCTGGATCACACTTTGTCACAGCGCGATCAGATCAACTCGAAGCTGCGCATCATTCTCGATGAAGCGACGGACAAATGGGGCGTGAAAGTCACGCGCGTGGATGTGAAGAACATCAACCCGCCGGAAGATGTCCGCGTCACGATGGAAAAGCAGATGACTGCCGAGCGCAATCGTCGCGCGCTGGTTTTGCAGGCTGAAGGTGAACGCCAGGCGGCCGTCACGCGCGCTGAGGGCGAGAAGCAAGCGGCGGTAACGCGTTCCGAGGGCGAGAAGCAGTCCGCCATTCTGCAAGCCGAAGGGTTGGCGCAGGCGCGTCTGCGACAAGCCGAAGCTGAATCGCAGGCGATTGCCCAGGTGGCCTCAGCGATGGCCGAACACGGCAATCCGGCGCAGTATCTAATCACTACGCGCTACATTGAAAGCTTGCGTGACATGACGAAGAGTAACAACGCGAAAGTGATCTTCATGCCGGTGGAAACCTCCACGATGCTTTCGGCCGTGGGCACGATCAAAGAAATGTTTGCCGAAACCGGGAAGACGTCCGACGATTCGAAGAATCCACCGCCGCCTCGGCAATTGCGGTAGGTTGGTATAGTGCGGCTCAGCCGCCTGATGTGCGGAAAGGCTCTGCCTTTCCGAAACCTGGGCGTATTCATTTTCAAGAGGCTATGCCTCCTTCAAAGGAAACGGAGGCATAGCCTCGACTCTTAAGTACTGCAGCCGGAAGGCCACAGGCCTTCCGCACATCGGGCGGCAAAGCCGCAGGGTTAATCGCGTTCTTCGCGACTCGACACTGCGCGGGCACGCCATGTAAAATCCTCCACTTAATTTGTGAACGAAACAGCTAACAGGGTGACTGGCGACGAACTCACGCGCCCCGATAAAGTCGAACAGCGCATATTCCGCTCAATGATTGCGGCCGTCGCGGTGGCCGTGATGGTGAGCGCGATTGTCGCACCATGGCGCGTCACGACGGGCTTGTTGCTGGGCGGATTGCTCTCGCTCCTGAACTATCGTTGGTTGCACGGCTCAGTCGCGGCGCTCTTGAACGTGCAGGAAAGTGACGCAAAGCCGCGCATGAGTCTTTTGAAACATGCGTTGCGCTATCTCGTGGTCGGCTTTGCGGTGTTCACGGCCTACGAGCTTCACATCATTTCTCTCCCCGCGACGATTGCGGGGCTTTGTTCATTCGTCGTCGCACTGTTTGTTGAAGCATTCCGTCAGTTCTATTTCGCAATCATTCGTCGAGAGGAATCCTTTTGATGTTCTTTCTGCTGCAACATGGCGAAGAGGCGGCGCACGCCGCGGAGCAGACTCAGGAGCACGCCGAACACGTGCCGATCCTCGCCCAGATAGTGAATCACTACTTCGGCGAGTGGGCCTACAAGTTCGAGATGAACTACACCTACCCTGTCTGGAAAAGGGTGCTCGCAAAATTCGGCTCGACCCCGGAAGCCGCGTTCGGCCCGTACACGCCGGAGAATGCGATCCCCTGGTACACGATCATGTTCATTCTTGCGTGCATCATCACGGTCGCGCTGGTTTGGATTTTGAAAGGCCGTCTGTCGGAAGACGAACCGGGTGGCGGTCAGCAGACTCTCGAAGCCGGCGTGCTGGCGATTCGCAGCATGTTGGAAGACATCATCGGCCCGCATGGCTTGCAATACTTTCCAGTCGTGATGACTTTCGCGGTTCTGATTCTGGTCTCAAACCTGATGGGATTCTTCCCCCTGTTCATGACGCCGACGGCGGCGACCAGCGTCACGTTCGCGCTTGGCCTGTCTTCGTTTCTTTACTACAACTACATCGGCATCAAAGAGAACGGCATCTTCGGACATCTGAAACACTTTGCGGGTCCGATTTGGTGGATTGCGCCGCTCATCTTCCTTATTGAGTTAATAAGTAATCTGATCAGACCGTTTACACTGGGCGTTCGTCTTTTCGCTAACATGTTTGCCGACGAAAAAGTCATCGATGCGATCACGCATCTCGCGCCTCCATGGACGATGTTCGCGTTTCCTAATATTCTACTTTTGATCTTGATAATGCCTTTGAGCTTATTCGTTGCGGTTGTTCAGACCTTTGTATTCGTGCTGCTTTCACAGCTTTATATCAGCGAGGTCTCGCACGCGCCGCACGACGAGCACGCCGAACACGGCCATGCGGCTGATGAAGGCATGGAGACTCTCGCGCCGGTTCTTACTTAAGTAAGCAGTGGCACAGACTTCAGTCTGTGTCTCGCTAACGAATTCACAGACTGAAGTCTGTGCCACCTGGTTTCATAAACGCGCGTTTGAGCGATGCGGCGCCGCGCCGCACACGTTGGGCCGCCCGACAATTTTGCGAACAGGAGACGCAGCAGCTAACTACTTACCAATCATAGTCTGTATCGCTGGAGCGCCGTTGTAAGAGGGGCGGTGGATACCGGATGCGGGCGAAATCATTCCGGCTGTCGCGGCTTTCAGATTCGCTTCTTATTTTGGAGAAAATGAAGATGAGAAAGATAGGTTTGCTTTTGATGGCAGCCGTCGCCGCGATGATTGCGGCGATGCCCGTGTTCGCCCAAGGCGACATTGCGGCCGCTGCGGCCAACAGCGCCAGCGGTGTTAAAGCGATCGCCGCCGGTGTTGGTTTTGCGATCGCCGTGTTTGGCGGCGCGCTCGGCCAGTCGCGCATCGGCGCGGCGGCTTGCGAGGGCGCGGCGCGCAATCCCGGCGCCGCCGGGCGCATTCAAACGATGATGATTCTGGGCCTCGCGCTGATCGAATCATTGGTGCTATTCGCGCTGGTGATCGTTTTCATGAAGGTCTGACGACTCAGTCCGGAAATCGTTTGCACGAAAAGCGAGCGGAGCCATTGCGCCGCTCGCTTTTTTGTTACAGAACCGCGAGTGGTAGCGAGCGGGAACTAAACTCTATCTTGTCCGCACCACCCGCTCACTACCGTTCCCACTTCCGTAACCATCTTTGCCCGCCATACGCGCATCTGATACGCTACGAAATCTTCCCGGCGCGATAATCAAATGAAAGTCTGCCCTGTTTGCGACAGAAAATATCCTGACTCGATGACGCTATGCTCGGCGGAGGCTGCTGTGCTCAAGCGGCTCGAAGATCCTCTTATCGGCCAAACGCTCGCCGGAAAATATCGAATCGAAAAACTGATTAAGACGGGCGGCATGGGCTCTGTCTATCGAGGCAAGCACGTGCTGATGGACAAGACTGTCGCGATCAAAGTTCTGCGTCCATCGCTGGCGAGCGATGACGCAGTCGTCGCACGTTTTTCGCGCGAAGCAAAGGCCGCTTCGAGGATTTCACATCCGCATGCCGTCAGCGTTACGGATTTCGGCGAAGGCGAAAACGGCGTGGTGTTTCTGGTGATGGAATATCTCGATGGGCGGACGCTGAAAGAAGTGATCGGTGCAGAAGGTCCGTTGTCGCTCGATCGTGCGGTCGAGATTGTGCGTCAGGTCGCCGGTGCTTTGGACGCAGCACATGCGCAGGGCGTGATCCATCGCGATTTGAAGAGCGACAACATCATGCTGGTCCATCATAACGGTGACGAGTGGGCAAAAGTGCTCGATTTTGGGATTGCCAAGATTCGTCAGCCACCAGGGGGTGATGCTGAGATTACTCAGGCAAATCTCGTCGTCGGAACCCCTCAATACATGTCGCCTGAGCAATGCTCGCAGTCGGGAGCGTTGGACGCGCGTTCGGATGTGTACTCGCTGGGAATTATCGTTTACGAAATGCTGACCGGGCGAGTGCCGTTCGCGGGCGAATCCTCGACAGTGATCATGATGAAGCAGGTGCAGGACGCACCGCCTTCCGTTCTCTCGCTGCGCGCGGAACTTCCCACCGCAGTCGATGCGGTGATCAAACGAGCGCTGGCAAAACAGCCGATTGATCGCTTTCAATCAGCCGGAGAGTTGTCATCAGAGTTCGCGAAAGCTGCGTCGCGCCAGGGCGAAGCCGAATCTGCGGCTGCGGTCATTGGAGCTCCGCAAACCGTTCCGAACCTACCGGTCGATGCTCCGACGGACGACGCTGATGAAGTTACCTTAGTCCGCCCCCGCGATGAAGTGACGCAGGTGCGACCGCGCAATGTTGAGGCCGCACCAACCCCGCCGCTGACCGTCGATCGATTCAATCCATGGAGAGTCATGGTGCCTGCGGCCATCGTGCTGATCGCGGTGTTCGCGGTAGTTTTTTTATTGACTCGCGGCAGCGGTCAGGTAGATCAGACGCAGGGACAGCCGGCACTCACTGCGGACCCAAACAGTCAGCCGGTGCAACCTTACGGTTCGCCCACCGGCCAGGGTGAAAACGATATTCATTCCGTCAACGTGCCTAGCCCCACGCCCGCGAGTACGCGGCCGGTGGAAAAGCCTACCGAAGTTCCAGCAACTGTCACCGGAAATTTTGGCAGCAACGAAAACACGAACAGAGGCAATCGAAACTCGAATCAGTCAGTCCGTCCGACACCCGAACAAAGCGAGCCTCCGCCGCCACCGAAGCCTTCTCCGACAGTCCGAACAGTGCCGAAGGCGACGCCTCCGGAATCGAGCCCCAGTCCGAAACAGTAGCAAGAGATTAGCTCGTTTTTTTGATGATTGCCTGCTCGATTAAGGCAAGGAATGTCGCCGACTCTGAAATTTCCACTTCAATCTCGGCGACGTAGCAGGGCAGGTCGAATCGCAGCGATCGCAGCTTCACGGCATCTTTCGCGGTGGTGATAAGCGCCTGTGCGCCGTTGGTTGTGGCTTGTTGCGTCAGCCGGTCAACGTCGGACTGCGAATAATTATGATGGTCGCGGAATGCGGTCTGATGTGTTACTTCAAATGCAGCCTCACGTAATTGGTCGAAGAATGCTTGTGCGTTTCCGATGGCGCAGAAAGCCGCGAGCGGTTGGTTTAGCTGTTCCGTTTCGTGCGCACCGTCCGTCAAACCGAGACTGCGGATTTGTCGAATGACTGTTCGTGATTGGAGAATCGGCGCGGTCGTGACTTTCCGAATTCGATCAATCAATTCGGGTGCGGTCTTCTCGGAAACTCTCGTTATTACGAGGCAATCGGCGCGGCTCAAACTCTCAACCGGTTCGCGCAAAATCCCCGCGGGCAAGAGCCTGCCATTGCCGAACGGATTCATCGCGTCGATCGTAACGATGTCCAAATCGCGGGCGACACGTCGATGCTGAAAGCCGTCATCAAGAATCAGCACGTCGCTCTTGAGACCTTCGCTGGCCCATTTTGCTGCGGACACACGATCAGCGTCACAAACGATGACGGCTTTTCCGAGCAACGACCAGGCGAGCATCATG
>DASXTE010000155.1:0-6313 GCA_036505595.1 Pyrinomonadaceae bacterium | reverse complement strand
GGCTTGAAGCAGTCATCGCTGCGGCCCATGTGCCACCAGAAACCATCCACATCCTCGCGATAGAGATCACCAGTGCGAACCCAACCATCGACGAACGTCTGCGCCGACGTATCAGGTCGATGCCAGTAGCGACTGGCAGCGCTAGCGCCGCGAATCCACAGATTTCCCTCCGCACCTTGCGCGACTGGCGCATCGTCGTGATCGACCAGCCTTGCCTCGTAACCTTTCAACAATATGCCGCTGCTCCCATAGCGCACTTCGGCTTGATGATTTGACATGAACATGTGCAGCATCTCAGTCGAGCCAATGCCATCCAGAACTTCAACGCCAAAAGTTTTTTGCCATTCTTCGCCAAGCCGCGCGGGAAGAGCTTCTCCTGCGGAAATAGACAAGCGAAGGCTCGACGTATCGAGCGGTTCGATATTCCGGTGATGCTCCAGCAGCATCCGATACACCACGGGCACGCCGAAAAAGATTGTCGGTCGATAATCTCGAAACACGCGCGCGATAACTTCCGGCGCCGGCTTTTCGCGACACAGAATCGTCGTGAAGCCGTTCAGCAACGGAAACGTAAACGAGTTGCCGAGTCCGTACGCGAATGGCAAACGCGAAGACGAAAACAAACGATCGCCTTCGCGCAGGCGCAGCACTTCGCGACAATAAGTTTCGTTCGTGTAGAAAATGTCTGAGTGACGATGCACGGCGCCTTTCGGTTCGCCGGTGCTGCCGGAGGTATAGAGAACGAATGCGTCGGAATCGTCGGCCTGGCGGACGGGAAAGTCATCAGCGAACGGCTGGCGCTGTGCCTCATCAAGCCGGCGAACATTCAAACCGCCGATCAGCGCGCGTTGGTCACTGCCTTGTCGACATACGACCAGCAAGCATTCCAAATCGGGAAGGTTCGCGGCCACGTTATCTTCATCAAACAAGTTGGCTGAGGCCTCCGCTTCGATGATCGCCGCCCGCGCGCTGCAATCCTTGAGAATGAATAATTGTTCCTGCTTTCGCAGCGCCATATTAATCGGGACCGCGATGCCGCCGATTGAAATGATCGCAACGAACGATGCAATGAATTCGGGCGAGTCGTTAAGCAGGATGGCGACGCGGTTGCCTGACTTCACTTTGAGTGAATTCAGTTTCTCCGCGACGCTGACAGTGAGTTCGCGCAATTCGCGATAGCTCATCTCGCGCTGCTCGAACAGTAAGGCCACGCAATCGTTGCGTTCCGCGGTGAAAATTCCAAAAAGGCTTCCGGCGGACATCGAAGTGGCACAGACTTTAGTCTGTGCCGCAGAGATTTCGCAACACGATCTTACATAGCGTCGCGGCTTTGCCGCCAGATGTGCGGTAAGGCTTTGCCTTACCGGCTTGGCCGTAAGCATATATCTTCCGCGAGGCTGCGCCTCGCGGAACAAAGTGACGGGAGGCTTACCGGAAAGCCGGAGGCTTTCCGCACATCAGGCGGCAGAGCCGCGACTCATTGAGTGTCTACCGCCGATATGGTTTGATGGTCTTCTAATGGCAATCCTGAAAAAGCGCGATCATCAAACCGAAAGTCGCCTGCTGCTTGAATCAGCGGATCCAATTGAGCTGCCGCCCGCCGAAGTCGCGGACAGCGCTGTGCTGGTTCAGTTCGACAAATTCAAACCTTTCATTTCCGAACTTCTCACCGTGTTGCGGGCCGGCACAACAGCCGAGCCGGTCGCGGTAATGAATGATGGCTCGAGCTTCGCAATTCACGGCGCGACGCGCACGTTTTGGGTAAAAATCTGGCACGCGGCAGGGACTGAGCTCACGAAGATTGAACGCGTGCAAGTGATCAGTTGTTTGCCGTCCACGCGCGGACTGAACGTCGTAATCGGAGACGAACCTCAGAACTAGTCCGGAATCCAGCGCCCAAAGTCCAATCAACAAGAGTCCAGCTTGCGCTTTTGACTTTGGGCTTTGGACGTTGGACATTGAACCGAGATGCCAGTGATTCCTGACCAGGTCCTGAACATTACTCGAGCCGTGCGCGATGAAGGCGGGCGCGCGCTGCTCGTCGGCGGCTGCGTGCGCGATGAGCTGATGGCCCAACAGCCGAAGGATTGGGACCTGGAAGTCTATGGGATTCCGCCGGCGCGTCTGCGCCAACTGCTCGATCAATTCGGCAGCGTGAACGTTGTCGGCGAAGCGTTTACCGTTTACAAGCTGGGCGAGCATTTGGATGTTTCAATTCCGAGGCGCGAGTGGAAAAACGGACGCGGTCATCGCGCGTTCTTCGTCGAAGGCGACCCGGCAATGTCAATTGAAGAGGCGACGTCGCGACGCGACTTCACCGTCAATGCGATCCTGCAAGACCCACTGACCGAAGAAATCATCGACCCATTTCACGGACGTAAGGATCTCGATCGCCGGATTTTGCGCGCGGTGTCGCCGAAGACTTTCGGCGAAGACAGTCTTCGCGTGTTGCGCGCGGCGCAATTTGCAGCCCGATTTGAATTCGAAATCGAACCGCAGACAATTGAGCTCTGTCGCTCAATCGATCTTTCCGATTTACCGTCTGAACGAATTTGGGGCGAGATGGAGAAGCTTCTCCTGCGTGCGCGCCGGCCCTCGATCGGTTTGAACGGGTTGCGCGAACTTGCGGCCATCGATCAACTGTTCCCCGAACTCAAGGCGTTGATCGATGTGCCGCAGGAACCGGAATGGCACCCGGAAGGCGACGTGTGGATCCACACGCTGTTGACGACCGATCGAGCGCGCGAGTTGATCGATGATTTGCCGCACGCGAAACAGGTGACCGTCATGCTTGCGGCGCTGGCCCACGATTTCGGCAAACCCGCAACGACGTCGTTCGTCGATGGCCGCATTCGTTCGCGCGAGCATGAGGAAGCAGGCGTCGAGCCCACCATCAGTTTTCTCGATCGGGTGAACCTTCACACGCTCGAGGGCTACGACGTGCGCGCGCAGGTAATCGCGATCGTCCGCGACCATCTCAAGCCCGGAGAGTTCTACAAGAAGCGTGAAGAGGTGGGCGACGGCGCGTTTCGCCGGTTGGCGCGAAGATGCGAACTCGATCTTTTGTATCGCGTGGCAAAGGCGGATTCGCTTGGCCGCAACGCCGAATGGGTACCGCGTAAGAAGTGGTACACCGCGGAGGCACAAGAGTGGTTCATCGAGCGTGTCCGCGAGCTGGAGCTGCAAGAGGGCGCGCCTGCGCCAATTCTGCTTGGCCGACATTTACTGGAAATGGGCATGACGCCCGGCCCGCGCATCGGCGAAATCACGAGAGCCGTTTACGAGATGCAGTTGGACGGACGCGTCACGTCGCTTGATGACGCAAGACGCGTGGCCAGCGAATTAATCAGCCGCGGATGAACGCGGATTGGCGCTGATAAATCAACACTTGGGACGGTTGGACATCAGCAATTCTCTGTGTAACTCTGTGTTTCCTCGGTGAACTCTGTGGTGAAATTAACTTGCGTTAAGTACAACCTCCAAAAGGAATCGCGATGATTGACCTTCAACTTACCGACGATCACGAAGCGCTGATGCAAACCGTGCGGGAGTTTGCTCAAAAAGAAGTTGCGCCTTACATCAAAGAATGGGACGAAAAGCAGGAAGCGCATCCGGAAATTTTTAAGAAGATGGCTGAGTTGAATTTGCTTGGCGTCTGTCTTCCCGACCAGTATGGCGGCGCGGGATTCGATTACATCTCGCTCGGACTTGTGTGCGAGGAACTTGAAGCCGTCGATACTTTTCTGCGCGTCGCGATGTCGGTGCACACGGGCTTGAATTCGCTGACGCTTTACGCCTGGGGTACCGAAGAGCAGAAACAAAAATACCTCGTGCCGCAGGCTAAAGGCGAGAAACTGGCGACGTATGGCTTGACCGAACCGGGCGCTGGTTCGGATGTCGTCGGCGCGCGCTCAACCGCGCGTCGTGACGGCGACGATTACATTCTCAATGGCGAGAAAATGTGGATCAGCCTCGCCGATTTTGCGGACAATTTTCTTTTCTTCTGCTGGACCGACGAAGAGAAGAGAAGGAAGCGGGATCACTCAGGCATGTCCTGCTTCATCGTCGAGCGCAACATGAAAGGATTCACCTCGGGAACGATTCACGGCAAGCTCGGTATCCGCGCCGGGAACACCGGCTATTTCAGTTTGCAGGACGTGCGTGTGCCCAAAGAAAACCTGCTTGGCGAAGAGGGCGAAGGATTTAAGATCGCGATGTTCGCCCTCGAGCAGGGAAGATACACGGTCGCGGCCGGCGCCACCGGCGTGATTCGCGCGTCACGAGACGCATCGGTTGCTTACGCGCTGGAGCGCGAAACGTTCGGAACCAAGATCGCCAATCATCAACTCGTGAAACAGAAAATTGCCGAGATGGAAGCTGATTATCAAGTGTCACGCCTGCTCTGGATGCGAGCCGGATGGTTGAAGAACGAAGGCCAGCCAAGTGGCCGCGCAACATCGCTCGCGAAGTGGCAAGCGACCGTGCGCAGCGAGAAAGCCGCGTCAATGGCGATTGAGGTGCACGGCGCTAATGGCTACTCGAACGACTACCCGGTCGAACGGTATCTTCGGAACTGCAAAGCTGCCGTCATCTACGAGGGCACGCGCGACATTCACACGTTGATGCAGGCGGATTGGGCTTTGGGATTGAAGAAAGAAAAGCCGGCCCGCAAAACTCTGCCGCCGTGGAAAGCTCACGAGTTGCGTGGGGCTGTCGCCTTATGAACATGACTCAGAGTCGACAATTCGGCGCGCGAAAAGTTTGCAGTCGAAACCGCCCGCTACTATAGTTATCCAAACCGACAGGTTGTGTCTGTTGCTGTGAGTGGCGTCACATGCGTGGAACAATCTGCGTAGATAATTGTTCGGTTCCTCTGATACTATGTCTCGCTTTCTCTAAATCTTCATCCGTTTCAGCATTTCATTTGATTTTGCCTGCCACAGGAGCAAAACAAAATGGCGCCAGAACTAAGAACTGACCGCGAACTTTCATTAGATTTTTTGCGCGTGACTGAAGCAGCAGCAATTGCCGCCGCCCGCACGATGGGACAGGGCGACCGTAAGTATTCCGACGAGGTCGCGGTCGAGGCCATGCGCGAAGTCATGGACACCGTGCCGATGCGCGGCCGCGTCGTTATCGGCGAAGGCGAACGCGACGAAGCGCCAATGCTTTACATCGGCGAGGAAGTCGGCGGCGGATTCGGCGTTGGCGAGGAAATGGCCGCGTCATGTCCCGAAGTTGATATCGCCGTCGATCCGCTCGAAGGCACGAACCTGTGCGCGCTGGGAGCGAACAATGCGATTGCCGTGCTCGCCGCAGCGGAACGCGGCGGACTCTTGCACGCGCCGGATATTTATATGGACAAGATCGTCGTTGGTCCTTCATCACGCGGAGTCATAGACATCGATGCGCCGGTGAAAGACAACCTGCGAAATATCGCGCGGCGTTTGGGCCGCGACGTGGAAGATTTGACGATCATCGTTCTCGATCGTCCGCGGCACAAGAAGATAATCAATGACGTCCGCGCGGCCGGCGCACGCATTCGACTAATTTCTGACGGCGATTTGTCGGCGGGAATCTCCGCCGCGGTTGCCGGCACAAACATTCATGCTTGTATCGGCATCGGGGGCGCGCCCGAAGGCGTGCTGACGGCGGCGGCGATCAAATGCCTGAACGGAGAGATTCAGGCGCGCCTGGTTTGGGATCCTGAACGGCTGGGCGTGGACAGAGACAAAGTACCTGCCGAAAAAGAAGTCCTCGAGAGACTGAAGTCGATGGGTATTACGGATACAAACAAGGTTTACGATACAGACGATATGGCGCCGGGCAAGAAGATTATTTTTGCAGCGACTGGCGTTACGGACGGCGCGTTAATGCGCGGCGTGCGTTTCTTTGGCTCGGGCAAGCGCACCCACTCGTTAGTGATGACCAGCGAATCAAAACACATTCGCTTCGTCGACAGCATTCACATCGAGGGCGGCCCGGATACGGTTATCAGATTTTAGAATTTGGATTTTAGATTTTTGATTGCCTTAGCGAGTCGCAGGACCGAAGTTGTCATTGCGCGTGAATCACGCACAGGATTGGTCGTTTGGGGTTTTGTTGCTTCTTTTTGCTTACTGCTCCTGATGGCCATAATCGCTGCTCCCGTTGCTCTTGCGCAGGGCCACACTGGATTTGCCTGGGCGATTTACAAATTCTTCAGTTTCCTCTGCCATCAAATTCCTGAGCGTTCGTTTCATATCGCCGGCCATAAATTCGCCGTCTGCTCGCGCTGCACCGGATTGTATTCAGGATTTGCGTTTGCGACTCT
>DASXTE010000154.1:0-1504 GCA_036505595.1 Pyrinomonadaceae bacterium | reverse complement strand
GCATCCGGCTGAAGGCATCGAGCGGCAAATGGTAGTCGGTACGAATCTAATGATATGTCGTTTTCGGTTCAAGCCGTTTCTCGTTACCCCGGAACACACGCATCCTCACGAACAAATGTCCCTGGTCGTGAGCGGCCGCGTGCGTTTCTTTATCGAAGGCGAAGAGCGTATTGCCTCAGCCGGTGACGTGCTGCACGTTCCCTCGAACTGTCTTCACGGCGCGACCATGATGGATCAAGAGGTCGTGCTCATCGATATTTTCACTCCCGTGCGCGAAGATTTTCTCGCCCCCCAACAGCCATCACAGTGATTCTCGATCAGTTCAAACTTGACGGCAGGGTTGCACTCGTCACCGGAGCCTCAGCAGGTCTCGGCCAGGCAATTGCGATAGCTTTGGCCGAAGCCGGCGCCGAAGTCGCTTGTCATGGAAATACTCGCTCACCCGAAACAACGTGCGCGGCGATCTCTCAAATTAATCGACAGGCCTTCGCCGTGAGCGGCGACGTTTCAAAAAAAGAAACAGCCGCGGAATTAATCGATGCAACGGTAAAGCATTTCGGACGACTTGATGTTTTGGTCAATAACGCCGGAACAATTCGCCGCGCGCCGGCGGTCGATTACTCAGAAGAAGATTGGGCGGCCGTAATCGAAGTGAATCTGTCGGCGGTCTTTCGCTTGTCACAACTTGCCGGGCGCCGAATGATCAAACAGGGTAGCGGGAAGATCATCAACATTGCTTCGCTGCTTTCGTTTCAGGGCGGCATTACCGTGCCCGCTTATGCGGCGTCGAAGGGCGGAATCGCGCAATTGACCAAGGCGTTGGCGAATGAGTGGGCCGGGAAGGGAATCAACGTGAACGCGATCGCGCCGGGCTACATGCGCACGGACAACACAAAGGCTCTGCAGCAAGACGAGATTCGTAATCGACAGATACTCGAACGTATTCCTGCCGGTCGTTGGGGCGAGCCACCCGATCTGGCTGGCGCAGCAGTATTTCTCGCATCTTCAGCGAGTGATTATGTGTACGGTCATGTGCTGGTGGTTGATGGCGGATGGATGGGAAGATGAAAGACTAATGTGGCGCGACGAGATAAAGATCTCGTCCCGCGCGCTCAACCACTAGCGTATCGGGATCGCTTTCATAATCCTCACGCCGAAACTGCCGATGATCCATGAATCCCAGGTGCACGCGGCGGCACGTTTCTTCATCGAGAGCTGAAGCCATCGTGATGTGATAGCGCGGAACGACGCGTCCAGTTTCATCGCGCTGTCCCGCATACGAGACGTGCGCCAGGTGAGCGGCGACCGCTAAATTATTTTGCAGTTCGGTGGACAAAGCCACCATTTCGCGCACGCGATCGAGCGGCGCGTATCCATACTTTTCGATCAAGCGGCCGTGGGTTTCGGAAATCAATCGCAGGTGTGGCGCATAGATAATTAGCTGGCCGCCTTCTTCAATAATTCCACCGAGCTTGTAACTTGCCTTGCCACCGACCCAAAGTTC
>DASXTE010000153.1:0-43652 GCA_036505595.1 Pyrinomonadaceae bacterium | reverse complement strand
CGATCATTTGCTTTGCATCGCGACTCAACGAACGCAGCTCGTCGAGCTCAGTCGAATGGCCGGCGCGAATCACACCGCCGTCGATGACTTTCGCGGGTGGATCATCTTCAATGGCGTTGGCAATCAACGCGCGCACGTCCGCAAGTTCATCCGCGGCATCGTTCAGAACCTGCAGCAGGGAAGACTCGCCGTTCGCAAGCAGGTCACGAATTGAAGGCACTTGATCGAGCGAGCGTCGCAACGCCACCAAATCGCGTGGGGTCGCGGAACCAAGATTCAAACGCCCCGTCAGCCGTTCGACGTCCGCGACTTCCTTCAAAAGGGACCGCAGATGATCGCGCTTGATGTGCGAAGCGTAAAGTTCCGCCACGGCGCCGTGACGAGCCTCGATCTCTCCGCGTCGAATCGAGGGACGGAGCAGCCACGAACGAAGCAGCCGCGCGCCCATGCCTGTTACAGTCTCGTCAATCACATCGAGCAGCGAGCGCGATGCGCCGCCCATCGCTTCGACCAATTCCAAATTGCGGACAGTAATCTGGTCGAGTATGAGTTGATCTTGTGGCTCGAAGTAAACGATGTCGCCGATGTGCGCCGCTGCGGCGCGCTGCGTCTCTTGCGCGTAACGCAGGCACGCGCCCGCTGCGCGCACCGCTTCGTGCTTGTTCGTGAGGCCGTAACCATCGAGTGACCGCACGCCGAACTGTTTAATGAGGAGCGCCGCGCAGTCTTCTGTTTGCCATAGCCAATCGTCTAACGCCGTCAGCGTGAATGGAAGTCCGACAAACTTCAGTTTGTCGTCCGTTGTCGCCATGTTCCCTTCGTCGACAATCTGAAGATTGTCGGACATACCGTCCCGGGCTAGTGGCAATGTTCCCGTCTTCTGCTCATTCCGAAACCCAGCTCGCACCAAAGCACTCAACGCTTGCGGAAAGATCAATTCACGTGGCGCATACGATTCGATGTCGGCCACGATGCGCTCCCATGCATCGCGACCGCTTGATTGCGTCGCGCGAAACTCTCCCGTCGAAATGTCGAGGAAGGCAGCGCCAACCGTTTCGCCTTGCGCGCACACGGCCGCGAGATAAACCGACTCACGCGGCTCCAGCAATTGCGGATCGATGGGCGTACCGGGCGTGACGATGCGAACGACTTCGCGGCGGACCAGCTTTTTGGCCTTCGAAGGACTTTCGGTCTGCTCGCAGATCGCGACGCGATAGCCTTTGCGCACCAGCTTCGCGATATAGTTTGCCGCCGAGTGATGGGGCACGCCGCACATCGGAATCGGATCGCCACGCTCTTTGTGGCGCGCCGTCAGAGTAATTTGCAGCTCGCGCGCGCCGGTGACCGCATCGTCGAAAAACAATTCGTAAAAGTCTCCGAGACGAAAGAACAGCAGGGTGCCCGGATGCTGCGCCTTCAGCTCCTGATATTGGCGAACCATTGGCGTGGCGTTGGACATGTCAGTGAGCCGTGAGCAGTGCGCGGTGAGCAGTCAAAACGATCTCGCGAGCCGGGCATGATACACCAGGTCAGATATTAGTGAGCAGTGAGCAGAACAAATGAGAAGACTCTCGCCGCTGAGTCATCCGAAGAATACTTCGGCGACGCGATAAATCTCTTCATCCAGCCGCTTCAGCTCGCCCACGGCTTCATCCAGGGAAGCTGAAACTATACGGTTGCCGCGCAGTGCCGTCATCCTGCCGAACTCGCCCGCGCGAATCATTTCGTAAGCCTTAATCCCAAAGCGCGTCGCCAGAATCCGATCGAACGGCGTCGGCGAGCCGCCGCGTTGGACGTATCCAAGCTTGGTGACGCGCGTTTGGATGCCGGTGCAGCGTTCGATTTCCGCGGCCAACGCCTCGCCGATACCACCCAACCTATCGTGACGATAGATCGCGGCGTACTGCTCTTCAGTGAGAAATACTTCATCCGGATGTGGATGAGCATCTTCGGCGACGACCACGATCGAGAATGCGCGGCCGGCTGTCTTCCGATGCGCCAGCAATTCGCACACTCGCGAGATGCGAAACGGATGCTCAGGCACGAGCACGACATCGGCGCCGCCGGCGATTCCGCCATAAGCAGCAATCCAACCGGTGTGGCGTCCCATCACTTCAACGACCATCACGCGGTGATGTGACTCAGCCGTCGAGTGCAGGCGATCGATAGCGTCGGTGACGATACTGACGGCGGTGTCGAAGCCGAATGTGAAGTCGGTTCCATTGATGTCGTTGTCAATCGTCTTGGGGATTCCCACGAGTCTTATCCCGTGGTCACGCCAGAGGTCACGCCCGGCGGAAAGAGATCCTTCTCCGCCGACAACGACCAGCCCGTCGAGCCCATGCATCGCGAAGTTTTCTTTCAGCGTGTTTGTGCACGTTTCGTCCTTGAGTGGATTGAAGCGAGATGTACCGAGAATGGTTCCGCCGCGCGGTAGAATTCCGATTACGGAAGCCCGCGTCAGTTCCGTTACGTCATTTTCAACCAGGCCACGAAAACCATTGCGGATGCCAAGCACGAACACGCCGTCATCGGATGCACATCTCACAATCGCGCGGATCGCGGCGTTCAGCCCCGGACAGTCTCCTCCACCCGTTAGTACACCTATTCGCATTCCGTAAAGACGAAGCGGCAAGCGATTGCGCCCGCCGCAATTGTGTGGTTTAAGATCATTGCGCTCGCGGATTCCTGATGTCAAACGAGGGAGCCGCACATCGCGCACAGTCAACGAATGGAAGAAATGGATCCAATCATTCTCGCGATTGAGACAGCCACCCGCGCAGGCTGTGTGGCCGTCGCACGTGGCGACAAGATTCTGGCTTCGACAACGGGAAATCCATCGTCGTCGCATTCGACTGATTTGATCGAGAATATTGATCGTGTACTGCGCGATGCTGGTCTTGAATTGAGTGCGGTCGACGTATTCGCCGCGGCGGTTGGTCCCGGCAGTTTCACCGGATTGCGAATCGGACTGGCAACGGTGAAATCTCTAGCCGTGGCGTTGAACAAGAAATGCGTGGGGGTCTCGACGCTGGCGGCGATCGCCCAGGCGGCGGGCGAATCTGAACGTACAGTTGCGATGCTGCCCGCCGGCCGAGGCGAGTTGTTTGCACAAATGTTTTTGGTCCATGCCCGCGACATCACGCCGCTCGACGAAGCCGTGCATATCAGCCCAAAAATGCTGCTGTCGAAATACGGAAACTATCCGCGGCTGACATGGGCTGGTGAAGGAGCACATGCGCAAATTGAAACGCTGCGTGCTGAAGCCGAACGGCGTCACATTTCGTTTGCCTTCGAGACGATGGCGGACAAAAATGGATGGCTGATTGCTCCGCAAAACGACAAGATCGCCGAGGCCGTCGCCAGGCTCTCGCTGCGCGAGTACCACGCCGGCAATCTGATCGAACCGGACAATCTGCGCGCAAATTACGTCCGGCCTTCTGATGTTGAGATTAAAGCCCATGCCTGAAGCCGCCATCGCCAACGGCACCGCCACCGTGGTCATCGGACGCATGACCGAACACGATCTGCTCGAGGTCGTTGAGATCGAGGAAAGCGCGAACCTTAGTCCGTGGGGCTGGGATGCCTATCACACCGAGTTGCTGGCGGGCGCGAATTCGCTGATGCTGGTTGCGCGAAGGTCCCATCGGAAGCCCGAAGAGGGCGGCGTAGTTGGTTTTATTGTTGCTCGCCAGTTGGCTGACGAGATACACATTAATAATGTTGCCGTAAGACCTGAATTCCGGCGGCTCGGTATCGGTCAACAGCTTTTGCGGGCGGCGCTGTCATGGGGCAGGGAAAAGAAAGCGACGCAGGGCGTGCTTGAGGTGCGCGCGGGGAACACGGCCGCGCAGCAGCTTTACCGGGCGTGCGGGTTCGAACCAGTCGGCCGTCGCCGCCGCTACTACAAAGCGCCTGTGGAAGATGCTCTGCTAATGGCCGTTTCTTTGAAGGAGAGGCCTTGATTTGCCGCACCAAATTGGCTACCATTTCGCCATGCTACAACCCCGTGAGAATTTCTCACCGCGGTCATTCATTCCAACTTACAAACCGAGAGGAGAATTCCTGAAATGGACACGACTACGGCGGATACTGTCAAAGAGCAGCTAATGACGACCAACCCGGAGTTCCGCGAGCTGGTTCGCGAACACGGTCGCTACGAGCAGAGGTTGAGCGAGCTGTCCGCCCTCGCGTATCCCAGCGACGAAGAGCAGTTGGAAGAGACGACGCTAAAGAAGAAAAAGCTGGCAATTAAGGATCAAATTTATTCACTGATGCTCGAACAAGAAAAGCGTTCGAGCACCGAACACTAATCGGCTTGAATTAGACAACCTGAGCGCGCCAACTCGGCGCGTGGTCGCATTAGCGACTAGACGGGGACGACGCATTCCCGAAACAGCGGGACTCGGCCCCGTTTTGTCCTTACGACGTTTGTGAAGAGTGGTTCGCGACGGCATTCCATTTGTGGCTGTCCCGGTGGCGTTGGCAATCGTGCCAATGCTGTTCGGCTATTGGATTGTCGCAATTCCATTTCTGCTGGTTGCGGCGTTCATGGCTTTCTTCTTTCGCGATCCACGACGAAGGGTTCCGACTGAACCCGGAATAGTCGTTGCGCCGGCTGATGGCCGGGTGACCCTGGTCAGATGCGGCGAGCCGGACGCTGGCGCAGACTCGCTCGTCAGCATCTTCTTGTCGCCTTTCGATGTACATGTGAACCGCGCGCCCATCGGCGGCACAATCAGAGAAATTCAGTACCGCGCCGGCAAATTTTTGATGGCCACAAATGAACGTGCCCGGCTGGAAAACGAGCAGAATACGCTCGCCATTGATGGAGACCGGATCAACCTGAAATGCTCGCAAATCGCGGGTATCCTTGCCCGTCGCATCGTCTGTTGGAAGCGGCAAGGGGAGCGAGTAGAATGCGGCGAGCGTTTCGGCATGATAAAGTTTGGATCACGCACCGATTTGCTACTGCCGTGTTCCGTGGAGGTTATGGTGAAAAAGGGAATGCACGTGCGGGGCGGCGTCACAATCATCGGCAGAATTAAACAATGAACGTCTCAAGGTTTCAGAAGCGCAGGCACCTGGGAGTTGCGCCTGAGCCGGCTGCACGCGAAGGGTTGAGAAAAGGCGTGTACGTCGTCCCATCCCTGTTCACCGCGCTGAACATCCTGGCCGGATTCTTTTCGCTGATGACAACCATGAGCGGGTTCAGCCTGCTCGAACGGGGGTTTGTTGCGGAAGCCACTAGCCGTTTTGATCACGCGGCGATTGCCATCGGCCTCGCTTTCCTTTGCGACACGCTCGATGGGCGCATCGCGCGCATGACGCGCAGCACAACAGAAATCGGCATTCAACTCGATTCGCTGGCCGACGTCGTTTCGTTTGGGCTGGCGCCGGCGATGCTCGCCTACGCCTGGGGATACGGCTACGCTCTGCGGGATTGGCCGAACGCGCGTCAGTTCGCTTGGTTCATATCGTTCATGTACGTCATCTGTGGCGGATTTCGCCTGGCGCGGTTCAATGTGCAGGCCACTCGGCCGCGACCACTTGCGGAAGGGACGCCGAAGGTTGATAAGAAGAGTTTCGTCGGTCTGCCAATACCGGTCGCGGGTTGTTTGATCGCGGCCATCGTCCACTTCAAACCGACTCCGATTCGATATGTTCATCGTTTTGAGGTGCTGGCGATTTTGGTGATGGTGCTGATGGCGTTTTTGAGCTTGCTGATGGTGAGCACCATCCGATTTACCAGTTTCAAATCGGTAGGTGCTGGGCGTCGCCTCAGTCCCAGACATGTGATTGGGCTGATTGCACTGGCAGGTTTGATCTTTCTGTTCTCACAATGGGTCCTGCTTTCGCTGGCGGTGGCTTACGTGGTTCATGGGCTACTTTTGCGCGGACTGTCGCCGGTCTTTCGCCGCTTGTCCGAAGCTTCTCGCTGAAAACAATTCTCAGAGATTAACGGCTGGCGGCAAACGCCATCACTGCATGTGCCGTTGTTAAGACCACGCGGTCGGATGTAACAATGGGAGCGGCGCTGCTGTTGTTCTCCTCGCCAAGCTGTAAAGTATTCAGCGGCTTTCCGTTCTTCAAACTCAAAACAATCGCGCTATCCGTGGACAAAGGCATAAACAGCGCGCCGTCACTCGCGGTGACAGGACGCGCGGGAATTCTGCCCGGCAGTAATTGCCGCCAGAGCATCGCGCCCTTTTTCCGCGAGAGAAAATAGGCGTAGTTGTCGAGTGACGAAGCCAAAACACCACCGTTGAGTGCGACCACGGCTTCAACCGCGGCGCCGGTTCGATGTTTCCACACGTGTTTCCCGCTGAGTTCTCGACAGGCGTAGACGAAGCCGTCGGCGGAGCCGAAGAAGACACTGTCGTTCGCGACAGCTATGGGCCCGCGAATCGCGCCCCGCGTCCGATAACGCCACATCAGATTCCCGTTCGACTGATCCAACGCCAACAGCCAGCCACCGACTGTTCCGAAATAGACGCGACCCCCAGCCACCGTAGGTTGTCCGTCAAACTCGTCCGCATACTGATTCACCCAAAGCGTGCGGCCGGTGAGCTTGTCGAACGCATACGAATTTCCCGAGGCGGCTCCAGCGAATACACCAGCACCATCGACAGCCAGGCTGCCACGCAACGGCGCTGACAGCGTCCTCATCCACAATGTGATCCCAGTGTCTTTGCTCAACGCGCGCAAAGTGCCGCGCATCGTATTCTTGTCGGCGCCCGCGTACTGAGTCGCCACATAGACGGCCCGCTCGTCGACCGCCGGAGCGGCAGAAAAGTCTCCGCCCGCTTCTGCCTTCCAACGCAACCTGCCGTCGCCGGCATCGAGGGCCACCAACGTTCCATCGGCGAGCGGAACATAGACAGTTGTTGTGTCCGTCGCAGGGGTGAAATTAGATGTTTGATCGGAAGTGTACTGCCACCTGAGAGTGAGCGGATTTGAAAGAAAAAGTTCGTTGCCACGTTTCGCAGCGCTCACGGCGGGGAACAGAGCAACCGCGCCGACGACGATCGACAGGACGCAACGTGGAATTCGCCAGTGCATCTCCTGAATTGAATGCTTTTGGGTCTGCTTTGATGAATTATGAGGTCGCAAACTATAATGCCCCGTTCCGGCCACTGAAATCATTGGACGTTCAAGGTGCCGCGGAGGTTTTCTTTTTTTGCCAAGGCCATCTCACGAAACAATCATCATACTTGACTTTGGATCCCAGTACACTCAACTGATTGCCCGGCGCGTTCGTGAAGCTGGAGTGTATTGTGAGATTCTGCCGTTCAATACTTCGGTTGATGAGATAAAACGTCGAGCGCCGAAAGGACTAATTCTTTCTGGCGGACCATCGTCAGTCTACGACGATGGCGCGCCGAGAGTAACCGCTGACGTCTTTTCGAACCGCAACTATCCCACTCTGGGAATCTGCTACGGGCTACAGTTGATTGCGCACAAACTCGGCGGGACGGTGCAGCCGTCTGCCAGCCGAGAATATGGTTACGCGCGGTTGCAAGTCACCGACCCCTCGAGCCGTTTGTTCGCTGGTCTGCCGCAGGAAATGGACGTCTGGATGAGTCACGGCGATCACGTGACCGGTGTGCCAGAGGATTTCGTCGTCACCGCCAAAACGGAAGGCGCCGTCAACGCCTTCGAGAATCCTGCCCGGGGAATTTATGGGTTGCAGTTTCATCCGGAAGTGGCCCACACGCCGCTCGGCGCACAGATTCTACGGAACTTTCTGTTTGAGATTTGCGGTTGCAAGGGCGATTGGACGCCGGCCGCGGCGATTGAGGAACAGGTGGAGCGCATTCGCGCGACCCTCGGCGAGACCGGTCGTGCGATTTGCGGATTGTCAGGCGGCGTAGACTCATCAGTCGCCGCCGCTCTCGTCCATCGCGCGGTGGGCGATCGCCAGACTTGCTTCTTTATCGACAATGGTGTGTTGCGGGAAGGTGAATTTGAATCAACACTCGCGCTTTTGAAGCAGGAAACGAAGCTGAACATTGTCGGTGTGGATGCCGGTGAGCAGTTTCTCTCCGCATTGCGGGGAGTCACCGATCCGGAAACGAAACGGAAGCGGATCGGCGCCGCCTTCATCGATGTTTTTGAACGGGAAGCATCCCGGCTCGGGGACGTGCAGTTTCTGGTGCAGGGAACTCTCTATCCCGACGTCATCGAGTCCGTTTCCGTGCGCGGTCCCTCCGCGACTATCAAGAGCCATCACAACGTGGGCGGCCTGCCGGAAAAAATGAATCTGCGGTTGATCGAGCCGCTGCGCGAACTATTCAAAGACGAGGTGAGGTTAATCGGCGCACAACTTGGCGTGCCGGAGCAGATTTTAAATCGGCATCCATTTCCCGGCCCAGGCTTGGCGGTGCGCATTCTCGGCGAAGTAACTGAAGAGCGTTTGCGTCTGCTGCGAGGCGCCGATCGAATTCTCGATGAAGAGCTGCGTCGCGCCGGCATGTATTCGGCGGTCTGGCAGGCCTTTGCGGTGTTGCTGCCCGTCTCATCGGTCGGCGTCATGGGCGACGAGCGAACTTACGAGCAGGTCGTCGCTATTCGCGCGGTGACCAGCGTTGATGGCATGACGGCTGATTGGGCGCGTTTGCCGCACGATTTGCTCGCGCGTCTTTCGACTCGGATCGTTGCTGAAATCAAAGGCGTAAATCGCGTCGTTTACGACATCAGCTCGAAACCGCCGAGCACCATCGAGTGGGAATGACGCCCAGCGCTCCATAAAACTTCATAACAACATATTGTTTCCTTGATCGAGTCGCACCACGTGATATAGTCTGCGTCGGGCGCGCTCGCACCTCGACACATCGCGCCGGTCGCCCGTCGGGAATCAGCCGCTATGCAGCAAAACAGTTTCGTCCACCTGCACCTTCACACCGATTACAGCCTGCTCGACGGCGCCATTCAAATCAAGCCCCTCTCCGAACGTCTGGAAACGTTAGGGATGAAAGCCTGCGCCATGACCGACCACGGAAACATGTATGGCGCGATCACTTTTTACAACACGATGAAAGCGCGCGGCATCAAGCCGATTATCGGATGCGAGACTTATCTCGCCACCGGCAATCGGAAAGATCGCGGCGGGCGTGCGGCGCCAGGAGAGAAGACCAATCATCATTTGATACTGCTGGCTAAAGATTACGAAGGCTATCGCAACTTGTCGCGACTGACTTCAAAGGCCTTCACAGAAGGCTTTTACTACAAGCCGCGGATCGACAAAGAGCTGCTGGCAAAACACAGCAAGGGATTAATCGCGCTATCGTCCTGCATGTCGGGTGTGCCCTCGGCGCTTTTGGCGCGCGATCGGTTCGATGAAGCTGCGACCGCGGCGCTTGAGTTTCAGGACATCCTCGGAAAAGGGAATTACTTCCTCGAAATCCAGGAGCACGGTCTCGAGCCACAGGCTCGCATTCGCAAGCCGCTGGTTGAACTATCCAGGAAAACTGGCATCCCGCTCGTCGCCACGAACGATGCGCACTACTTGATGCCGGACGATGCGCGCGCGCACGACGTTTTGCTCTGCATCGGCTCTGGTAAGAGCGTGCACGATGAAAACCGATTGAAATATCGGACGCCAAATTTCTATGTTCGCACTCCGGATGAGATGTGGCAGATTTTTGGCGCGGAACTTCCCGAAGCCCTGCAACGAACGGTCGAGATTGCGGACAGGTGCGAGATCGAGCTCCCGAAGGGAATTAACTATCTCCCCAATTATCCAATTCCGGAATCCGAAGCCGGCCTGTCGGCGAATGACTATTTCGAAAGGGTGGTGCGCGATGGTTATCAGACGCGTAAAGCTCAAGTCTGGGACCTGGAGTTAGCCGCCGGTACACTCTCGTGCCCGATCGAGGATTACGAAAAGCGTCTGTGGCACGAGATGGAAATGATTAAGCGCATGGGTTATGCCGGCTACTTCTTGATCGTCTGGGACTTTGTGAAGTACGCAAAGGAAAATGGAATTCCGGTTGGCCCAGGTCGTGGTTCGTCCGCCGGATCATTGGTCGCATACTGTCTCGGCATCACGGATGTCGATCCACTGAAGTACAACCTCTTCTTTGAGCGCTTCCTCAACCCGGAACGAGTTTCGATGCCGGATATTGATATCGATTTCTGTGTTCGTGGTCGCGGAAAGGTCATTAATCACGTCGCCGAACTCTACGGCCGTGATTCAGTTTGTCAGATCGTTACATTCGGGACTCTGGCTTCCCGCGCCGCCATTAAGGATGTCGGTCGGGCGCTGGACATGCCATATGCCGAAGTCGATCGAATTTCAAAGATGATTCCGCCGCCTGTTCGTGGACGCAATGTGAGTATCGAGCAGGCGATCGAGCAGGTTCCCGAACTCCGGAAAGCGATGGACACAACCCCGCAGGTGCAGGATTTGATCGACCTGGCGCGGAGACTAGAAGGCTGTGCCCGCCACGTATCCGTCCACGCTGCTGGCGTCGTCATTACTCCCGAGCCGCTGGAAGAACTCATTCCGATCGCGGTTTCTGCGAAGGACGAGGTCACTACTCAGTACGAAATGACCGACCTAGAGAAGTTGGGTGTGCTGAAGATGGACTTCCTGGCGCTTAACACGCTTACCATCATAAGCGACTGCTTAAAGAGCATAAAGCAATTGCTTAGTGAGAATATCCAGTGGGAGAAGGTTTCGCTTAACGACACTGCGACTATGCAACTGTTTGGCGACGGTCGCACGGATGCGATATTCCAGTTTGAATCGTCGGGAATGCAGGAGCTGTGTCGCAAGCTTAAGCCGAAGAACATTGAGGACCTTTCGGCCCTTAACGCGCTGTTTCGTCCCGGACCAATCGATGGGGGAATGGTCGACGACTTTATCCAAAGACATCACGGCAAAAATAGCGTGCGGTACATCGTTCCGGAAATGAAGGAGATTCTGGACACGACGCATGGCGTGATCGTCTACCAGGAACAGGCGATGCGGCTGGCACAGAAGCTGGCCGGTTATACGATGGCTGAGGCTGACAGCCTGCGAAAGGCCATGAGCAAAAAGAACCGCGAAGAGATGGCCCAGCAGGAACAGAAATTTATTCTGGGGGCAGTGGCCCGCGGCATTAAGAAAGACAAAGCGCAACAAATCTTTTCGTTGATGCGTCAGTTTGCCGACTATGGTTTCCCGAAAGCGCACAGCGTTGCGTATGCCTACCTGGCATTTCAGACGGCATACTTGAAGGCTCATTACCCCGAACACTTTTACGCGGCAGTGTTATCGAACGAAATTGAAGACACGGCCAAGGTCTTCCGCTACACAAAGGAAATGCGCGGGCAGGGAATTGAACTGCTGCCGCCCGATGTGAATGAGAGTGACGTTGGCTTCACACCTTTGAAGGGCGCCATTCGATACGGCCTGGCAGCGATCAAGGGAATAGGCTTCACGAGCGTGAACGCGATAATCAAAGCGAGAGAGAGCGGGCCGTTTCAGTCGTTGGCCGACTTTGCCGAGCGAGTCGAAGAAGGCGGCATCAACAAACGAGTGCTGGAAGGTCTGGTGTGCAGCGGCGCGTTTGATTCGCTCGCTGAAGCCTCTACGCCAATCAATCTTTGGCGTGCGGCGCTCTGCGCGCAGATCGACAGCGCACTGGCGAGCGCGACGCGCGCGAAGAAGGCCAGGGCGTTGGGTCAAGACGATTTGTTTGGAACGGCGCCCGCACCGCCGCCGATCGCGGCGACGATTCGGGCTGGCGTAACGCCGTGGACGCTTGGCGAAATGTTAGCGGCAGAGAAGAAGGCGCTTGGCTTTTACATCACCGCACACCCGCTGGATGATTACAGTGAAGTCATTTCAAAACTGGGCGCCTCGTCGTCGATTGAGTTGCCCGCTATTGAAACCGGCGGACGCGCGCGGGTCGCTGGATTGATTAAGGACTTGCAACTGCGAACAACTAAGAAAGGCGATCGGTTTGCGCTGTTTCAACTCGAGGATCACGCCGGCACGGTAAAGTGCGTTGCCTGGCCGGAGCCGTTCCGAAAGCATGGCGGCGTCATCAAGGCGGAAGCCGTTGTCCTTGTCACCGGTCGCGTTGAAAATGGCGACGAGGGCGCAGCAACGCTTATCATTGATAGAGTCAGCGAGCTGGATGGTGCTATTCAACAAAAAGCGACGGAACTCACGATTCGGCTACCCGCGGCTAGTGAGTTGTCACGGGTGTGCGACTCTGTGAAGGCGGTGTTGGAGGGTTCGCGCGGCGAATGCGATGTCTTCATCGAATTCCTTTCGGCCGACGCGCGCGTACGCTTGCGGGCGCATCCTTCGTTAAGAGTACAGGGAAGCAATCAATTGGAATCGGCGTTGCGCGCACTGGGTTGTGAAGTTCACTGGGAGGGCTACAGCTCACCGGCGCGCGCAGCAGCCGCAGGGAACTAAGACCGAAGTGGAGAAAGACAATAAACAAGACGGCTCGACTGCATTCGAGCGGGTCCAACTCGCTCGGCATCCCGATCGACCGTACACATTAGATTTTGTCGAGCGGTTGTTCGAAGATTTTGTCGAGGTTCATGGCGACCGACGATACTCAGACGACGCCGCGATCGTCTGCGGGTTTGCTCACTTCCACGGGATGCCTGTCGCGTTGGTGGGCCATCAAAAAGGCCGCGATACCAAGCAGCGACAAATGCGAAATTTCGGAATGCCGAAGCCGGAAGGCTATCGTAAGGCTCTTCGATTGATGAAGCTCGCCGAGAAATTCGATCGTCCAATTTTTTCCTTCATCGACACTCCGGGAGCTTATCCTGGCATCGATGCCGAAGAACGCGGCCAGGCGGAAGCCATCGCTCACAACCTTCGTGAGATGGCGAAGCTCACCGTGCCGATTATCGTGACCGTCATCGGCGAAGGCGGTTCCGGCGGCGCATTGGCAATAGGCGTCGGCGATCAAGTCTTGATGCTCGAGAATGCGATTTACTCTGTTATTTCGCCGGAGGGTTGTGCAGCCATTTTGTGGAAAGACTCGTCCCAAGCTGCGAGAGCCGCTGAAGGACTTAAGCTGACGGCGCAGGATCTCCTGAACGAAGAGCTCGTGGATCAGGTCATTGATGAACCCGATGGCGGCAGCCACAAGTCTTATGACGCGGCGGCGAAGCTGCTCGATACGGTCTTGTGCTCAAAACTGGCAGAGTCCGCAGGCTCAACCGTACAGGAACGGCTCGCACGCCGCTACGCGAAGCTCAGGCAGATGGGCAAATGGGGAACGACTGAGGCCGAAGGTGTTTAGTTCGTTCGACTCAGAACGGCACGTCATCGTCATTCATCTCGGGCGTTTCCATCGCTGCTTCGGGGGCCGCGGCTGCTGCGCGTGCCGGCGCGGCTGCGGCAGCGCCTTCATCCCTCGCACCGCCGCCAATGAACTGCATATCGGTGGCGTGTACTTCCAGCGTGTGCCGCTGCTTGCCATCGCGATCCGTCCACTCTTCGACGCGCAAACGGCCCTCGATGTAAACCGGCCGTCCGCGTGTTAAGTATTGCGACGCGGTCTCAGCTTGCCGGCCCCAAAGCGTCACGCGAAACCAGGTAGTGATGTCGTTGTTTTCCCCCGTGTTACGATCCTTGCGTCGTTCATTTGTCGCGAGGCTGAAACTACAAACAGGTGTTCCTTGCGGCGTGTAACGCAGCTCCGGATCCCGACCGAGATTCCCGACCAGGATAATTTTGTTGAAAGACATCTTGTCCTCCGTTAGTCTGCCGCCCTGCAAAGGGAGTCAGGAGTGGGTAAAGCGAGCGGCGATACTACTAGCACAGTTGCAAACGCGTCAAGCGTGACATCAAGCGTCCGTCGATAGAAAGAACTTGCGGAAATCTGCTAGACTCGCTGAGTAATCTCCTGAAGTTCCGATGAGCACGAGCGTATACGTCGAGACTTTTGGCTGTCAGATGAACGTCGCCGACAGCGAGCGCGCTGCGGTGCGCCTGCGCGCTGCCGGCTACGAGCTTTCCGACAAGCCAAACAACGCCGACGTCGTCATTTTCAACACCTGTTCTGTTCGTGAACGCGCGGCTCACAAAGTGTTCACACGCATCGGTGAAGTCCGCCGGACGCGTTTGGGAATTGAGCCTGTCTTCGGCGTAATGGGATGCGTTGCGCAACTGGAAGGCGAGACTCTTTTCGACAACTCGCCGTTAGTGAATCTGGTGGTCGGCACGCGCGCGACAGATCGGCTGCCGGCGTTGATAGATCGAGCGCTTGATCGAAAACAAAGAGTCATAGACCTCGGCGAACGCGACGAAACCGACACGTGGGACGTTCCTGCGACCGCGCGTACCTCGCCCTATGTTGCTTTTGTCCCAATCATCGAAGGCTGCAACAAGTTCTGCACGTACTGCATCGTGCCGTTTTCGCGTGGCCGCGAAAAGAGCCGCTGCGCCGCCGAAATCATCGACGAGGTAGAGCAGCTCCGTGACTACGGTTATCGCGAGATTCACCTGATCGGACAAAATGTGAATAGCTATCGGCCCAAAACCGAAGCCGGGCTGGAGCAGTTCAAGGGCGCGACGCTCTTTGCGCGCTTGTTGAGAGCAGTCGCCGCAACCGGCATGGAACGAATCAAGTTTACAACTTCGTTCCCGCGTGATTTTCATCCGGACATCGTCACGGCGATCGACGAGAACGAAAACCTGTGCAATTGGGTGCATCTGCCCGTGCAATCGGGCAGCGATCGGATTCTGCGCGCAATGCGTCGGGGTCATACCGCCGCCGATTACCTGCGACGAATCGAATCGATTAAGAACGCGCAGCGGCAGATTGCGATCACCAGTGATATCATTGTCGGGTTCCCGGGCGAGACGGAGCAGGATTTTCGCGATACGATGACGCTGGTTAGCAACGTGCGATATGACGGCCTGTACATCTTCAAATACTCAGAACGTCCAGGCACGCCGGCGGCAAAGCTGAACGATGATGTAGCCAAGGCCGAAAAGACAGCGCGATTTCTCGAGTTGGAAGAGCTTCAGAAGCAGCAACAGAAAACGATTTACGAAAGCTACGTCGGACGTGAGATCAACGTACTTGCGGAATCAGTGAGCGCGAAATCGGAATCAGATCTTACTGGACACACGACGTGTCACAAGGTTGTGAATTTCCCCGGACATTCGGTGAAGCTCGGCGAAGTTGCAACGGTCCGCGTTACAGATGTGAAACAAAATAGCCTCTATGGGGAAGCATTAGCCGCGTCGTAGCGGCGACCAGAGCAAGCGGGAGATCACTTATGGAAATCGAGGTCAAAATTCGGGCGTTGATGATGGATCCGAATAGCGGCACCCCGATAATTATTCTGAAAGACGTCAACAGCGAAACGATGCTCCCCATCTGGGTCGGCGCTTACGAGGCAAACGCGATAGCGTTGGAGATTGAAAAGATCGCGCCGCCCCGGCCAATGACGCACGACCTTTTGCGCAATCTGATCGTTGAATTGGGATTGACTGTTGAGCGTGTCGTGGTGACGTCGTTGCGCGACAACACATTTTTCGCCGTGATCGAACTGACGTCCGGGAACGGAGATGCAATGCGGTTGGATTCCCGGCCTTCGGACGCCATCGCGTTAGCTCTCCGCGCTGACTGTCCGATCTTCGTCGACTTGGAAGTGATCCAAGCTTCGCGAAACTCCATCGCGACCGAAGACGAGGAAAGCGACGAAGCGGCGGTTGGTGAAGAAGAATGGCCGGAAGTAATTGGTGACGCCGGCGACCTTCCGATGTAAGATACGCCCAAGTTGCGAATGAGGTATAACGACCGAGAGTGATAATCGCAATCGCGAACCAGAAAGGTGGCGTCGGCAAAACGACCACCGCCATTAACCTCGCTGCTGCCTTCGCCAGACGCGGCTCAAAGACGCTTCTCCTCGATCTCGACCCCCAGGGCAATAGTTCCATTTCTTTTCTCGATCCGCTTACGGTGGATCGCTCCGCTTACGACCTGATGATGGACGGGCAGGGAACTACTGAGCTTCCGGTTTACAAAACGCCCGTAAAGGATCTGGACATCATCCCGGCGCGAATCAGCCTCGCCAAGCTGGAGTCGAAATTGGTAGGCGATTTCGATGCGCCGTTTCGTTTGAAGGATCGAATCGAGCCGTTCAAGAAGACTTACAAAGTTATCATCATCGACACGCCGCCGACGCTCGGCCTAATCACCGTCAACGCGCTGGTTGCGTCAACACACGTGCTGATTCCGATTCAGTCATCGTATTTCGCTTTGGAAGGCACGGACGATCTGCTCGAGACGATTGAGAAGGTGAAAGCGCGGCCGAACCCAAACCTCGAGATGCTGGGCGTGCTCGTGACTCTTCATGACAAACGCACGACGCTTGGCAAGGAGGTTTACGAGCAGATTCGCCGCGTGTTCGGCCCCAAGCTTTTCAGCACGGTCATCACAAAGAGCGTGCGGCTGGAAGAATCTCCGGCGTACAAGGAATCGATCTTCACATTCGCGCCGCAATCATCCGGCGCAGTTGAGTACGAAAAACTTTGCAAAGAGGTACTGAGCCGTGTCTAGAAGAGGCTTGCCCGCGGGACTGAGCATGCGGCACGACGCGCACTACGTCGAAGAGTTGACGCAGGAGCGTCTGAGCCATGTTGGCCGACTGCTTCCCATCGATAAATTGGATCCTAATCCTGACCAGCCGCGCACCGAAATCGGCGACCTGAGGGAGCTGACCGCGTCGATCAAGGAAAAGGGCGTGCTCGAGCCTCTCCTCGTTCGGCCGACATTTGGTCGCTGGATGATTATCGCCGGCGAGCGACGCTGGCGCGCCGCAAAAACTGCCGGACTCACCGAAGTTCCGTGTATTGAGATGGATGTTGACGACAGCGCCGTCGCCGAGATTGCGCTGATCGAAAACATGCAGCGCAAGGACCTCACGCCTTGGGAAGAGGCTGACGGTCTGCGCGCGTTGTGCGAACGGTTCGGTTACACGCATGAAGACGTCGCGCGCAAAGTAGGCAAGAGCCGCAGCACGGTTACTGAGGCGCTGTCGATCGCCACGATGCCGGAAGACATTCGCCAGCTTTGCCGAAACGCCGAGATCACTTCCAAGTCTTTGTTGCTTCAGATTGTGCGACAGCCCGATGACGACTCGATGCGGGTAATGGCGCAGCAGATTGTCGACCAGGGGCTTACGCGCGATGGCGCGCGCAAAGCGAGACGCGCGTACATCGATCCCACCGGAAGTTCTGAACCTTTTGTTTACAAGTACGAAGCGCCGGGAAGGGAATTTCGCGTCGAGGTGAAATTCAAGAAAGCGGACGTTTCTACCGAAGAACTATTCGAAGCTCTCAACGACGCCGCGCAGAATATCGACGAAGCAATGTGAGTGGCACAGACTTCAGTCTGTGTTCATTCAGACTTTCACAGACTGAGGTCTGTCCCACTAACCCTTCTTCTTCTTTTCGGCGGCAGCTTTTTTCGCGAGAGACCTGCTCCAGCGCTCGAGCGTCGGTTGCAGAGGCTTAAACAACTTGGCGCGAAACTTGTGTTGCTGCTCGTTCCAGGCTTTCAATTGCTTTTCTGTGTAGGCCCGCACCGCCGGTTCCACCTGCCCGCGTTTGACAGAGTGTCGCAGCGTCAAGTGGTAGTGCTGGGCAACCAATGAAAAAATTACGGCTGCAAGATTTCCTTTGAAGGAAAGGCGCGGGATGATGCGCTTGTGAAAGGGCTTGTTCGCGGAAACCAGCGGCGCGATCGCCACTTCAAACCACGCGCCCTTCACGCCTTGCTTCGGGTGGTAGAGTCCCGGCAGCTCCTGACCTTTCGCCGCCATCAACGCTCGTGGTTCGGTAACGCTATCAACCAACCGCAGCCGCTCGACTCCGCGTAAGTGTTCGCGCGGAACGCTCGCCAAGGCGCTCTCAACATTGGCGAGGGTATTCCGAGGCAGCTTGCCCTCGAATTGATTCTCGATTTTGATCGGCATCTAGTTTCGAAAACCGCGGTTTGGCCCAAGACGAGGACTGTATGAGACGCACACCGTAAGAGTCAAACAGCCTGGCAGGTCCATTAATTCCGAGCGAGAGCGGCAGTCGACAACCAGTGTAAAATCATTGACTTTACAAAAGAATTGGCATAGTTATCTCATGAACCTTAACCGCCGAGTTTTCCCGGCATCAACTCTCTTACGCGTATGCCGAAGTATTTGAATCACCCGATTATTCGTTACCTAATCATCAGCGCCACTAGCATTCTGGCGTCCGTCATTTTCTTCAAACTTGGTGGCAGTCTGGCGGAGATTTCCAATACCAGCGGTTCTTTTGTAGGACTTAGTTTTAAAGCCGGCGGGGCACTGGCGGGATTCTTAATATTCTTCCTGTTGTCGTATCGGTTCATTGACCAGTCGGCAAACGCGCAAATAAGAATCAAGCTTCACGTCACGAAACAGCCGAAGAATTTCAGCGACAAGGATGGCCGCAACTACAGTTGTACCGGTGTCGTTTATAACCCTGACAGTAATGAAGAACGAAGAATGCCTTTGATAACGCGATGGGAGGCCGGATATCTCACCATGGATTTCGTCGATTTAGGGCCAAATGAATGGATCGGCGCTGAAATCAGCGATCAAAGTAACCAAGTGTGGCGTGTGCACTATTTCGATCCGAGAACAAACATCAAAGAGGTCTAAAGCAGGGAGGACCGGACAAGCCGATGAGTCTGAAGCTTAAGAATAGATGGAATCTGGTAAGGGATGACTGGTGGGAGTGGGAAGCCTTCATTGATGATGAGGGCTCCGGGGAACTAAACAATGTAGTGTCCGTTAAATATGTGCTTCATCCTACTTTCGTTGATCCCGTACGAGTCGTTGACAATCCAGTCGGCGGCTTCCGTCTAAAGACAGAGGGACGGGGTGAATTCGACCTCGTCGCATATGTCCAAATGAAGAATGAGCAACCGCAAAAGCTCACGCATGAAATCGAACTGAAATATGACCCGCCTGTCGGCGTGAGTGGCTCGTCACCGTCGACTGCTTAGCACCACAGCCTATTCGACACTCGAGTCTCGTACCCCACCCCTAGCCGCGTCTGATAATACATATTATGTCGCACGGTCGAACGTCGAACGGTCGTAGGGTCGTAGAGAGCCTTGCGTCAACAACCGCAAGAGGTTGCCGGCGACATCGGTGCGGTTTGCTCCATTGAGAAGCAACGCAATTGAGCAAACTCCGTTAGTGGGTGGGGAGAATTGGCGCATTTCGAACGGCCGTCGAAAGGCGCAGCGGATTCGAACGAATTATGGCGATAGGAAAAAGCAGCGATTCCGCCATGATTGGTGGCTGAGGCTTGGAAAAGAAATACCCTTGTCCTTCGTCACATGTAAGCTGCTTCAAGAACAAAAGCTCAGACTCGGTTTCAATACCCTCGGCGACTACACGCAAATTCAAGTCGTGAGCCAGCGTTACCATGGCACGTACCATTGCCGCGTTGTGAGGGTCCGTAGCCACGCCGTTAACGAACGAGCGATCAACTTTGAGGGTATTGACTGAGAACAGTTTCAGATAGCTCATTGACGAATAACCGGTGCCGAAATCGTCGATGGCGATCGCTATCCCAAGCGCTCGAATTTCGCTGAGAACCTCAGCAGCCGCCTCGGGACTCTCCATGATCGAACTTTCAGTTAATTCCAATTCCAACGATCGTGGATCCAACTGACTTGCGGCAACAATTTGGACGATTCGCCCAATGAAATCCTTCTGCCTGAAGTGGCGCGCGGAGATGTTGACCGCAATTCGCAGATTCTTCCGCCCTTGCTTTTGCCACTGCAAAGTCTGACGACAGGCAGTGCGCATCACAGATTCACTGATCTCGACGATTAGGCCAGTGCTTTCTGCCAGGTCCAGAAATTCGATGGGAGCTAACAAGCCAAGTTCCGGATGTTGCCACCGCACCAACGCTTCGAACCCGACAATGTCGCCCGATGACAGATCGACCACTGGCTGATAAAAAGTGACGAACTCTTCGTTATCGATTGCATGTCGTAGGCTCGCTTCCAGCGATAATCTCTTGAGAGATGTGGCATTCATGTCGGCTGTGTAAAACTGATAGTTATTTCCGCCAATAGTTCTCGCGCGCCGAAGAGCTGCACCAGCATTCTGCAGAATGCTTGAGGCGCCGTTGGCGCTGTCGGATGACACGCTGATGCCCATGCTCGCGGTTAAATAGACTTCCTGATTGCCTACGGCGAACGATTTCTTAAATATGTTTCGTATCGACTGGCAGACCTCTTCGGTCTGTACTGAATCAGTCATCGTGTTTAATAAAACGCCGAATTCAGCACCCTCAAAACGTGCAGCAATTCCCTGCCCGTTCAGGATAGCTCGAAGACGTTCTGCCACATTCTTCAACAACTGATCGCCGGCTTCGTGCCCAAGCGTGTCATTTATGTTTTTGAATCGATCCAGCGATACGAGCATAACGGTCGCCAGGTGACCGTTCGCCTTAGCGTTAACAATTGCTTCGTTGCATCGATCGACAAAGAGATTCCGGTTCGGCAAATCAGTCAGTCGATCGTGGTAAGCAAGATACTCAAGCTCGGCGGTGCGCTCTCGAACCATCTCTTCCAAATGATTTTCATACCGCCGCTTTTCTTCCAGCAATGTGTGATGCGAAAGCGCACGTCGAACAGCAGCTTCGATATGATCAATATTCACTGGTTTCGTTATGTAGTCGAAGGCGCCCACCCGCATTGCTTCGATTGCGTACTCTATGGTTTGCTGTCCGCTAACCATTACGACTACTGCGTCTGCATCCTTCTGAAGTATCGTGGGAACCAGTTCCAGACCGCTAATTCCTGACATGTTTATATCGCTGATGATGAGGTCAAATTTCTTTTCATCCAGCAACGCGAGAGCGGACTCAGCTGATTCCACAACAGTGCAGTCATTTTGCCCAGCCAAAAGCCGCACGAGCAGCAGGCGAATCTGCTCATCGTCATCAATAATCAAAATCGTTGGCTTTTGTGGAATCATTGGTGGGGTTAGTTCGGCGATATCACGTCTAATTGACGCTCGCGGACGACTGCGTTTAGCCGTGACTCGGGAAGCAATTCGTCGTCCGTTGTAGCCAGTTCAGCGATTTCGTTCAGTCGCGCGCGCAAACGATGGTTTACCATCTCCAGGTTGTGCAGGCTCTTCGTCGCCTCGTAATGTGACAGCGCGCGCGAAACTGTGATGACCAGATCTTCGTTGTTCCACGGTTTCGTGACGTACTTATAGACGTGGCCGCAATTGATCGCTTCTATCAGGCTGCTGACGTCGGTATATCCGGTCAAAAGAATCCGCACCATATGCGGCCGCAGCGACACAGTACGTCCGACGAGTTCGATCCCACTCATCTCCGGCATGCGTTGATCCGAAATCAGCAGGGCCACGTCGTGATTCTCAAGCGCTGCAAGCGCCTCAGCACCCGATGTGGCTGTTAGGACCTCATGTTCGTCCCGGAATAGTCTTTCAAGCACACGAAGGTTTGCAGGTTCATCATCGACGATCAGAATCTTGTATTTCATCTTTCAACCTTTCTGTCCGGCGCGCACGCCGTTCCCTTTGATGTGAATGGGTAAGGAAACATTGAACGTTGCGCCACTGCCGAGAGCGCTTTCAACTGTCAATCTCCCTCGATGTCGGATAACGATTCCATGAGAAATAGTCAGGCCCAAACCGGTGCCTTCGCCGATTGCCTTGGTCGTAAAGAATGGGTCGAAAATCTTGTGCATGTGCTCAGGAGCGATCCCCCTTCCAGTATCTCTGATGCTCACTGACGCCAGTTCCCCATCTGACGATGTGCGAATGCACACTTCGCCGCCGCTGTCGCCAATCGCCTGAGCAGCGTTCACCAGCAGATTCATCCAGACCTGATTGAGCTGCCCGGCATAGCACTCTATCGGCGGCACGAATCCGTATTCGCGCCTTAACGTGATCGCTGGAGAATTGTAGTACTGCGAAAGCAAACGAATTGTAGATTCAATCCCCTCATGCAAATCAACGCGTTTTATCTCCGCCTCATCAAGTCTTGAGAATAATCGCAGGTTCTGAACGATATCCCTGATCCGCTCAGCTCCGCTGTAGGAGTCTGCGGCGATCGATTCGAGATCGGACATCACATTCTGGTAGTCAGCTTCTGCCTTCGCTGAAGTAACGCGCGCTGCGTCAGGCTCATTTAAGGAAGCCTGTTCATAACTCGCCAATACTCGCCCGACCCTATTAAGGTATTGAGGCAGTGCTTCCATGTTGCTGAAAATGAAGCCTGCTGGATTATTCAACTCATGCGCGATTCCCGCGGCCAATTGACCCAGCGAAGCCATCTTTTCGCTATGGACCAGTTGAGCTTGAAGCCGCTCCAATTCGCTCTTCCGACGAGCGAGTTCCAGGTTCCGCTTCTCCAGATCGTCCTTATACTTTCGAGCGTTGCGAAGTAGCGTTCTACGCTCCAAAGCTCTGTCAACACATAATTCCAGCACGTCAAGATCACAAGGCTTAACCAGGTAGTCGTAAGCTCCCATTCGGATCGCGTCAATGACACGCTGCGTTCGGCCCACGCCCGACACTATTATCACGGCCGTGTCGCGGTAAAGCTCATTGATCTTGCGGAGTAGTTCAATACCTCCCAAGCCGGGCATCTGAATATCGGTGATCACCAAGGCGAACGGTTCCTGTTGTAGCCAATCCAGGGCTTCCTGAGCATTTGCCGCTGTTTCACACGAATAGCTTTGATTGAGACACTGCGCGAACAAACTGCATACTGTCTCTTCGTCGTCGACAATCAGCAGCCGCCGATCATGAGCTTCAGCGTAGGTCTGATCGACCGACGGCACGATCAATGCTTCATTCACAACCTGGGCTACTATTGGCGTCACGCGCTTTTCTCCTGATCCAATAACTCGCGGACTCTGCGCGCGAGTCCGTCGGGCGTAAACGGCTTTTGAATAAAGTTCGCCGACTCGTCAAGCACCCCTTGATGCACGATCGCGTCGTCGGTGTAGCCAGACATGAACAACACACGCAGTGACGGGCGCGTTTTAACCAATCGCGTCGCCAGTTCACTCCCATTGATTCCCGGCATAATCACGTCCGTCAGCAGAAGATGAATCGCTCCTTGATGTTGGGCGGACACAGAAATTGCTTCGTTGCCGTTCGAAGCTTCCACTATTTGGTAACCATGGCTTTTCAGAGTCTGACGCGCGAGCTTACGCAACATCTCCTCATCTTCAACCAGCAGAATGGTCTCGCTGCCCTGCGCTACTTTCGCGTCTTGGACATTTCGTTTGCCTTCTTCTGCGCCGTCGCTGACGCGCGGCAGATAAACCTTAAAGGTGGTTCCCCTTCCTTCTTCGCTATAAACCCAGATATTTCCGCCTGACTGTTTTACTATTCCGTACACAGTGGAAAGTCCAAGCCCGGTTCCCTTCCCCAACTCCTTCGTCGTAAAGAAAGGTTCGAATATCCGCTCCAGAGTCTGCTGGTCCATTCCGTGACCAGAATCACTTACCGCCAACATCACGTGACGCCCCACTTGCGCGCCAACGTGATGCTTCCCATACTCTTCATCAAGGTAAACATTGTCGGTTTCGATTGTGAGTTTTCCACCGTCGGGCATGGAATCCCGAGCGTTCACCACCAGGTTCAAAATGATCTGCTCTATCTGGCCAGGATCGGCATTCACGTTTCCCAACTTCGGCTCCAGTACGGCGCGTAAATCAATGTTCTCGCCGATCACGCGTCGAAGCATCTTCTCCATGTCGGTCACAACCGAGTCTAAATTTAGAATCTTCGGCTGCAGTACCTGCTTGCGACTAAATGCCAGAAGTTGACGCACCAACGACGTCGCCCGCTCGCCGGCCTTCTTAACCTCTTCCAGATTCTCCAGCAGCGGATCTTCAGAGTTCAGACCGCGCATCGCCAGCGAGCAAAAGCCATTTATGACGGTAAGCAGATTATTAAAGTCGTGAGCAATACCGCCGGCCAATCGGCCAACACCCTCAAGCTTCTGCGCCTGCCGTAACTGTTCTTCGGTATCACGAAGCGCTTCTTCTGCCCTCTTGCGTTCAGTAACATCGTGCGCTAGTACGAGCTTCGCCCTTCGGGCTGCGAACACGAGCGGATGCGAGATTATTTCGACATCAATAGAGCTGCCGTCTTTCTTCTTGTGTTTCCACGTGCCCGCTGATTTGAAACCACGTTCCTCCGAGATATTGTCCAGGAGCACGGCCACATCTTCCGGAGAGCGAATATCTTTGATCGTCATCGAAAGAAATTCGTCACGCGAGTAACCATAGTGAAACACCGCTGCTTCATTCACGGCGAGAAATTCCAGCGTCTGGCGGTCGTAGACCCACATCGGCAGTGGATTGCTGTCAAAGAGCAGCCGGTAGCGCTCTTCGGTTTCGCGCAAGGTCTGCTCCGCTCGCTTTCTCTCCGTGATGTCCGTGGCAACACCCAACACGTGAACGGCGCCGTCGCCAGGCAGCTTGAGTGGAACTTTGATTGTCTGAAACAGCCGCGTTTCACCAGTCTTTGAATTGGTTAGTTCTTCTTCAGGAATGAACTTAGGCTTAAGAGTGCGAATTACTTCGTTATCATCATGAATGAACGTCTGAATCTCAGCGTGGTAGCCATTTAGATCCGCTTCCTTCTTGCCAAGGATTTCTGCTGCCGGTCGGCCGTAAGCCAACTCCACTGCTTTATTAATTAGCGTGAACCGTCCTTCGGCGTTCTTGACGAAGATTGGATTTGGGCTGGTTTCTACGATTGCCCTCGAGTATTGCTGTTGCGCTTCCAATTCTGCTGTTCGCTCGCGCACGCGTTCTTCGAGTTCATCATGCGCTTGTTGCAAGGCTTGTCTGGCAGCGCGCCGCTCCTCAGCATTTTTCCCGGAACCTTTAATCACCAAACCTGAGCCAGCCAAAACAAAACAGACCGCGGTGTTCAGAGCCATCGGAATGCTGCGACCACCGTACATGAGCGGGGCGCCATACAAATAACCGAGGCAGAATGCTGCTCCAATAAACGCGACAACGACGGATAGGCCGTGACCGATGCCCTGAGCCCAACGCGTCGACCAGGTGAACAGGAATAGAGCTGTGCTTAACAGAAGAAATGTAAGCGCGGTGAGGAACGCCATCTTGCCCACCGGCGCTAAACCGATCGAGTCTGAAGGGAAGCGAAAGATCCAATGGTCGACGCGCAACTCAAGTGAAGTCAGATATTCACTCATCCGGGCCAGTGCCAGCACTGTAGCCAGAGCGATCGCCACTCTAGCAAGCGCGGAAAACCGATGTGCTCGACTTCCAATTACGATAAGACACAGCCCGCTCAGAACAAAAACAACTGCGGTATTCGGCGCCATCGGAATGTATGCTGGGCGAACGCCTTTTAGTATTACCGAATCAATCAACCAACCGACTAATGCCGCCAGGCTGATGAAAATTACCATGGCTCCGCACGCTTGCGACACGCGCGAATATCTCGCCAGCAGCCAGACCTTCATCTTCACGTAGTACTCCCGGTGCGGGAAAGGGCAAGAAGAGCTTTCGGCAAACTAGCCAACCTGGAAGTATTAACTAACTCCCTCCGTCGATTCTGATAAACGACGTTCGCGTGGGTCAATAGGAATTTTCCCCACGGTTGTTACGTTTTGATTTCGGTGGTCCATTAACGCAACTAAGTGACACATTTTGTCAGGTGGACATAGGTGTTTCGGCACTTGGCCAATACAATCACAACAATAAAAACTCTAGCGTCGGATGATCGCCAGGTTTTATATTCGATGTTGCACCGAATAATTCTATGTCGCAGATCAGCCGGCAAGTGGGATTACTCTCGACGCTAATCTTCGTCGCGTCCTCGATCGCGGCGACCTCGCTTCATGCGCAAACGCGCAATCATCGATTGGGATCAGATGACCTTGCGACGAAGGGGCTGATCGTAGATGGCCCGATGAGCGCGACCCAACAGAACGACATTGTCTTGGCGAGCCGTGCCATCACAGCTCTAAAACAACTACAAGCGAAGATCATCGTCTATCGCTCGCTGCACGATTTCGAAGCTGACAGCAGGCTTGGGCATGTGTCGTTGGACACGTTCAAAGCCCACTTACATTCCGTTAGTATCGAACTGGAGCCAATTATTGCTCAACTGCCGGACCCGAAACTGAGAGCGCACCTAACTAACGCCCTTTATTCATTCCGCGATGGCGCTTTCTGGTGGGAAAAAGTAGTTCAGCCCCGCGTGGTCACCACCCGAACGGTGGAACTCACGCCTAGAAGTGTTACGCGCGCAGAAACTTTTTTCATGGCTACTGTGCCTTACACCGTAGCGATATATTGGCGACAGGCCGCCAAATTCTTGCTCCAGGCCGAAACACTGGTGACCCCCAAGCGGTAAGGAACTTCTGACGCGTTTTGCCGCGATCGCGTGAACAGCAACGTGGCGGGCGCTGCGTCAATAATGAAAAGGGACCAAGTCAATGAGTGGATTTCAGATCAGATTCAAAGAACCGACTCCTAACAGGGTGCTCATCGCCGATGACGATCCGGTCATGACGCACATGTTAACTACCATACTCAAACAACAGCACTGCCAGCCGGTCGTTGCCAACGATGGCCGCGAGGCGTATCGCATTCTTCAATCGGATTCACGCTTCAAGGCGGCAATTTTGGATATGAGTATGCCCTTCCTTGAAGGTTTAGACATCATCCACTACATGCGCTCAGAAAGACGTCTTAGGCGAATTCCAATAATGATGATAACGGCCGAGCAGAACATCAAGTTGATGACTGATAGCTTTTCAGCCGGCGCGACCGCCTTTCTTCCCAAGCCGTTTACGCCAGAGCAATTGGAAAGCGCCGTCCGCTTGTTAATCGGAAGCCAAAACAGAAGAAGAGCAAACTAAAGCTCGGAAGAGGCGAAGAGAATGTTAGTTGAACAAGTAGCTAGGCTGAGTAACGAAAGGAATGGTCGTCTCGCCAAGGCGACTGGCAGCATCACAAACGACATTTTGGACGTCGCAACGCTGAGGGCTTTTGAGAAAGTAGAATCAGAAGATGGCTCAGACTTTGTAATTGAACTGATCGATCTTTACCTCGAAACCACTCCCCCACGGATTCAGGCGATCCGGAAAGCCGCGTTCGAAAAGGAGTGGGCCGTACTGAAACACATTGCGCACACGATAAAAGGAAGTAGCAGCACTCTCGGTCTCCACCGAGTCGCTCAAGTTTGCCAAGAGTTGGAAGCTACAAGTTTGAGCTCCAGCGACGTTGTAGGCGGTTTGGTAAAAGCGTTGGAATCACGATTCGTCGAAGCACGGGAAGCATTAATGGCAGAGCGCAAGAGAAGGCTTCAGTGAAAGACTCTCGTGATCTGTTCCACTGGATCAGATCTTATGGCAGCGGGCGAGTAAGTCATTGCCAGGTTCGCAAAACTTAACCGCAGAAGAAGATACGAAAACCTACAATCCAAGGAACTCCTCACGTTTCCCTTCCTCGCTGGTTTCAAATCAACTCTAAATCTAGACCAGCTCGGATCAGATTAAATGCAAGTCTAAACAGAATGGGCTCTGGCTTGCCGGCTTCTCTGTTACTTGTGCAAGCGTGTTGTATTATTGTGCGCTTCGACAATTTTGCTGCAAAGCCTGTCGTAGACATGACTGTGGCTGGCTTGACACCCCCTGAAAATGGCTGTTATCGTACGCGTTCTTTTAATTTCCAATTTATTCACTCCTGAGTGCAATAAGGCGAATTTCGGAGGCGTTGCTTGGATAATCATAGTGGGACTTTGTTTACTTCCGAGTCGGTCACCGAGGGCCACCCGGACAAGATAGCGGATCAGATCTCGGACGCGATTCTCGATGCCGCGCTTACGGAAGATCCCACGTCGCGCGTCGCGTGCGAGACGTTGCTGACGACCGGACTTGTCATAATTGCGGGCGAGATCACTACGAAAGCTCAGATCGATTACGCCGGTATCGCGCGGCGCGTTATCGGCGATATTGGCTACACCCGGGCCAAGTACGGATTTGATAACGAAACGTGCAGCGTCCTGTGCGCGGTCCATCAGCAGTCGCCTGACATCGCGATGGGCGTTGACACAGGCGGCGCCGGCGACCAGGGCTTGATGTTCGGTTTTGCCTGCAACGAAACGCCTGAGCTGATGCCGCTGCCGATTCAGTTGGCACATCGGCTGGCCGAACGGCTGACAGAAACACGCAAGTCCGGGCAGCTTCCTTACCTTCGCCCCGATGGCAAGTCTCAGGTGACCGTTGAATACCGTGACGGTCGTCCATTTCGCGTCGACGCAGTAGTCATCTCTTCACAGCACGCACCCGAAGTTGAAAACGATCAGCTTCGCTCAGAAATTCGCGAGCACGTTATCAGACACACCGTCCCTGGCGACTTAATCGACGACAACACCAAATATCACATCAACCCGACCGGTCGTTTTGTAACCGGCGGACCGCAGGGCGATTCCGGCCTGACTGGCCGCAAGATTATTGTGGACACTTACGGCGGTTATGCTCCTCATGGCGGCGGCGCATTCTCTGGCAAGGACCCCACCAAAGTCGATCGCTCGGCAGCTTACATGGCGCGGTATATCGCGAAGAACATTGTGTCAGCCGGCCTTGCGGATAAGTGCGAAGTACAGCTCGCCTACGCAATTGGTGTCGCTGAGCCCGTGTCAGTCTATGTCGATACGCAAGGCACAGGTCGAATCAGCGAGGCGGCATTGTCCAAACTGGTTCGCGATCACTTCCCTCTGAGACCGAAAGAAATTATCGAAGAGCTGAAACTGCGCCGGCCGATTTATCGTCAGACTGCGGCTTACGGTCACTTCGGTCGTTCGGGTGATGGCTTCACCTGGGAGGTTACCGACAAAGCCGAAGCATTGCGCGCCGCCGCGGGCGTCTAAAATTTGCGTAGCCCAGGCGTTTACGCCTGGGTAAACAGAATGACTACGTTCGCTTGATCGAAAGCCTCCTTAAGGAGGCTTTTGAAACGTTGAATCTCCATATTGGCCCCCGCCGTGAACGGCTGGGCTACACAAATAGGAATCATCAAAGGAAAATCTCATAATGAGCACTGCTATGCCTGCAATGGAACATGACGTTAAAGACTTGTCACTTGCGCCCCAAGGCCAACGCCGCATCGATTGGGCTGAACGCGAGATGCCCGTGCTGCGTTTGATTCGCGAGCGCTTTGGCGCCGAGCAGCCTTTGAAGGGCGTGCGCCTCGTTGCCTGCGCACACATTACGAGCGAGACGGCCAATCTCGCGCGCGCTCTGCAGGCAGGCGGCGCTGACAGTTTGCTGATCGCCTCCAATCCCCTTTCGACTCAGGACGATGTGGCCGCGTCGCTCGTTGCGGATTGCGGCATTCCGGTCTATGCGATGAAGGGCGAATCGACCGGCACTTATCGTCGCCACGTGCAGACGGCGCTCGAGTTTGCCCCGGACATCATCATCGATGATGGATCCGACGTCGTGGCGACCATGATTAAGGAAAAGCCGGACCTCAAGACGAAGATTGTCGGCACCACTGAAGAAACAACCACCGGCATCGTGCGGCTCAAGGCGATGGAAGCTGCCGGCGTGCTCACGTTTCCTTCGATTGCGGTCAACAACGCGCAGACAAAACACTTCTTTGATAATCGTTACGGCACCGGCCAATCGACGCTGGACGGAATTATTCGCGCGACGAATATTTTGCTTGCCGGCCGGACGTTGGTGGTCGTCGGTTACGGATGGTGCGGCAAAGGCGTGGCGCTGCGCGCGCGCGGCATGGGCGCGAACGTCGTCGTCACCGAAGTTGATCCAATCAAAGCTGTGGAAGCGGTGATGGATGGCTTCCGAGTGATGCCGATTTCATCAGCCGCCGGCATCGGCGACATCTTTGTCACCGTTACCGGTAATCGTCACGTAATTGACCGCGACCACTTCGCCGCGATGAAAGACGGCGCAATCGTCTGCAACAGCGGCCACTTCGATCTGGAGCTGAATCTGGTCGCGCTCGGCGAGATGTCTGACGCGCCCGTTGATGTGCGCCCGTTTGTTCAGGAATACAGGCTGAAGAACGGAAATCGCATCATGGTGCTCGGTGAAGGCCGCCTCATCAATCTTGCCGCCGCCGAAGGTCACCCGGCCAGCGTCATGGATATGAGCTTCGCGAACCAGGCGCTCTCAGTCGAGTATCTGGTGAAGAATAAAGGCAAGCTCGATCCGGGCGTGCACCTTCTGCCACCTGAAGTCGATCAGGAAATTGCGGGCCTGAAACTCAAAGCGCTCGGGTTATCGATCGACACGCTCACGTCCGAACAGCTCGAATACATGTCGAGTTGGGAGACGGGCACGTAGAGAAGAGTCCGACAAGCTCTAGCTTGTCGATCCAAGCGACAAACTAAAGTTTGTCGGACAAACATCAAGCCGCGGAAACTTCCCTTCTCCGCGGCTTTTGTCTGGCTGTGTACTGCTCACTGTCCACAGCTCACCGCTCCACTGATTTCCTCGGAACATCTTCGCCCGTTGCGCGCGTAAACCGACGCGTATGAGAATTATCAAATACATCTTCACTCCGAACTACGAAAAGTACGAAGGCGTTCGCCCGATAAACATTTACCTCCTGCGCGTGCTCTATTCCTGATGTTCGTTGGCGTGTCTTTCGACGCGTGGAAGACGATCACCACGCACGAGCGCCCTTGGGACCACACAAAGGCAGTGGCTTGGTGCGTCTGGCCAGCGTATCCGACACTGGCTATCTTCGGACTGCTGCGGCCGCTGCGCTGGCTCCCGATCGTGATCTTCATGATCTTTTACAAGACGATCTGGGTAATCGTCGTCGCTTATCCATTGTGGCGCGCCGGCACACTTGCAGGCTCACCGGCCGACGAGATGGCCCACGTCTTCATTGGCGCGCCCTTCGTCGCTCTCATCGTGCCCTGGGTCTATGTATTTAAGAATTACGTGATGTGGGAGAAGAAGAAGTCCTTGAGTAGCCCACAACTTACGTCCGCACTCGCGAAATAAAGTAAAACGCGCCGGCGGCAAAAATCGCGATCGGGGCCCATACTGCCACTGCCGGCGGCAGCAGCGCATGCTCGCCCAATTGCTGAAACCCACTCGACAACAACCAGAAAAACAGGCTCACAACCACCGCAGACGACAGCGCCACGACTGTGCTCTTGCGACCGAGTGAAACCGCGAGCGGCATTCCGATTAGCGCCATAATTATCACACTGAATGGCGCTGCATATTTTCGCTGCAAGCCAACGGCAAGCATGGCAGTGTCAGCGCCACGCGCCTTCAACGTTTTGATGTATTCGCTCAGACGGTTTGTGTCCAATTGTGATGGCCTATCGACGGTTGGGCGAAAAGTGCGCGGCGACTCGACGCCGTCGATCGTCAGCGCCTGCGCCTGCTGAGCAGCAACCTGCTCCTGGCCCAGGTCGATCCAACGCGCGCCCTTTATTTCCAGACGATTTGCCTGCGCCCAGGATGCGACGTCGCCGCTGATCACACGTTTCAGGTCAGTCACACGCGATGGATCGAATTCATAGATGACCGGTTTCAGCAGCGCCTGCTTCTGATCGTCAAAATCGTAAGAGTAGATGCGCCGCCCGTCGGCGCTCACCAACCAGCGACGTTCGCCGGCGGTCGATTGCGTTATGTTTCCGCGAATCCGCGCGCGTAAATCGTCTTGCCTGACGTTGGCCGCCGGCATAATCCTTTCCTGGATTACCCAGAGGCCTCCCGCGACAACGATCGCAAATACGAATCCGGGCAGCATCAGACGATAGACGCTCTGGCCGCTGGCCCACCAGGCGACTGCTTCCCTTCTCCGCGCAATCAACGCGTACGTCAGCAAAGCGGCGACCAGCACGCTTCCGGGAAATAGTTCGACGCTGACCAGCGGCAGCAGGTAGAAGAGATATTGAACGAGAAGTCTCAGTCCGCCGCCACGCGCGGTGATGAATCGCCACAACTCGAAACTCGTGAAAATATCAAAGACGATGACGAGTGCGACAAACCCGAAGAGAAAACTCAGTCCCATCGTCCGAACCACACTCGTATCGAGCAGCGTGGGAAATCGAAGCGCCGACCAGCGCGACGTCTTTGCTTTTCGCCCAGCCCACGCCGACGTCACTTCTGCTTCGTCGCGTTGGGTCCACAACGTGAAAGAGAAAGTTCGATTCACCAACAGCAACACGAGAGCGACGGTCAAAGTTACGGACGTCGCCAGCCAGGCCCCGACCACCAGCGGCAATGTGCCGGCGCGCGCCATCTGTTCACCGGCAATGATCAGCAGGTAGTAAGCGGCCATCACGAGGAGCGAGACGAGCGCGCCGAATCCGCGACTTCCGCGACGCAGGCGCATCGACAAAGCGGCGCCGAAAAATGAAAAGACAAGTGGTGACAGCGACAGCGCCAAACGTTTGTGAAGCACAAAGATCGCCTCGCGATGCTCCGCGCCCGAGCTTTGGCTGATGAAGTTGCGCAGTTCGCTGAAGGCCATCTCGTCACTCTTCATTTCCGCGTTATGAAGTCGCGCCAACAAGTCGTTGCGTCCGGTATTGAAGAGGATTCGTAGCTGAGTCAGGCGCTCCACGACGTATTGTTGATTCGCCGCATCCGGCGGCGGGAGTTTCGTTTGCACCGCGTCAGAAAGTACTAACTCGGATTTTTCTTCCGACGAATCGATACGCCCTGAGCGCGCCGTTACCAGACGCGTGGATCCATCGGCTTCGCGCGACTGAATGAACACGCCGCCCCATTGCCCGCGCGACTTGTCGCCTTCACGCACGTAAATCACATATCCGGGAATGTCGGTGGTGAAAGTCTGCGGCTCGACCGGCGAATCGAGCTTGTAGAGGGCGGCTCGCGCGGCGATATTTCGCAGTTGCTGTTGGGCGCGTGGCGCCTCGTTGAGGTTCACCTGTAGAGACGCCGCCGTCGCGATCAATCCCAGCAACACCGCCGGCACAACGATTTGCCAACGGCTAACGCCGGCGGCGCGCATCGCCACCAGTTCACTGTCGCTTCCCATGCGCCCGAGGCCGATGATCGTCCCGCACAAAACGGCCATCGGCAACGTAAACGCGAGCACGGTAGGCAGCAAAGCTAACGACAAACTGTAGAGAAACCCTGCGGGCACAGTCGTGCGAAAAATCGTTTCAAAGTAGCGGCCGCTTTGCTGCACAAACAGGATTCCGGTAAGCAGCGCGAGCGCGGCCAGCGCGTACGGAAATATTGTCCGAATGATATATCGCTCGATTATTCGGTGGCTTCGCATGTTTCAAGTGCGAGGGTATGCGTCAAGCGCGCGCGGCAGTCAGTGTCCGTGGACGTCGCTCGAGGGTTCTCACGATGAGCCGATGCGTGAATTCAGACAACTCAGCGTCCGCGTCCGTGAAGAACGGTTCGCATTTCGTCGCAAATTCCGCCGGCCCCAATTGCAAGCTGCTAAGCAGCACTTGCTGAACTTGCGGCATTAGTCGCACGCCCGCGGCTCTGCTGCACGTCGCGCATCTGACGGCACTCTCGAAATCAAGATACATCGCTTGCCCCTGGTTCAAGGGCGCGCCACAAATGGCGCACGCGCTTACCTCAGGAAACGAGCCGGCCAATCTAAGCAGCCAAATTTCGAAATACCGCAGAATCACTTTTGAGGTCGACGGCGCTGTTGCCAGCGCATCAACGCACGCCGCCACCATGCGGAAAAGCTTGTCGTTTGCTTCGTGAGGCGGCGCGAATTCGCCGATGAGCTCGGCCATGTAGCCCAGCACCTCCGCAACTTCGATGTCAGCCGCAAGGTCGAAATGCGATTTCACGATCTCGGCGCCCGAGATCGTTACCAGCTCGCGATTTTCCTTCTCGCGAAACTCCAGCCGTATAACTGTGAATGGCTCAAGCGCCGCGCCGAAACGACTCTTCATTCGACGCGCGCCTTTCGCTACGCCACGAATCAGCCCCGCGCTGCGCGTGAAGCAAAGAACGATTCGGTCGGCTTCTGCAAGGTTGTAACTGCGCAGGACAATCGCTTCGGTGGTGACGAGGTTCATCGCGTCGTCCGTTTATCGGAAAGGAATGAAGTAAAGGATCCAGCCGAGCAGCAATGCAATGCCAAGAAACTCGCCAAAAACCTTCAGGCCATAGATCAGCCTTTGCCGATCCGTTCCTTTGGCAGCAATGCCAAACACTACGGCAGTCAACGCGGCGAAGACGCTCATCCAGAAGACGTGCTTCATCGTTTCCTCCCCGCGGCGATGTCGAACGCATCGAGCATCACGAGATAATTCAGCAGGCCCGCGACCAGCAAAAAGGTGTTCCCGTATTCGTAGGTCACAATTTGTGCGTGCTCGGCGAACCCAATATTCGCGATCCAACAAAAAACATACGGCAGCCCAGAGCCAACATTCGCGATCATCGGCAGCAGTTGAAGCAGCGCGCCGAAACCTTGCTGGCCGCCACTGACCGCGTAGAGATGCCCTCCAAGCCACAGCCCTGTTAGGAACACGATCCAAACCGCGCCGCCAGCCAGCGCGCCCCTGAGCCAGCGCTTCTGAATGAAGTGACCAGCGCCGGGAATGGCCCAAGCCGCCAGTCCGACGAGCCATGCCGCGCGCGGTGTTTCGATCTTTTGTTCCTTCTCAATTCGACGAGCTACCAAACGTCACTCTCCTTCTCTCCGGTTTGAAGTTAATGTATTCCATTAAGTCGCTTTCTCCACGAAAGCCAGTATTTATCGAGTTTCTTAGGTGTCGGCTCACCCACTGCTGAGAAACTCAGTAAAGCAAATATGCCTCGCGAAGCCGCCTGAATTCTTCGATGCCAGGCAGCCAGGATTCGGTGATCGCGTCCAGCGATTCGCCGCCTTCGATTTGCGCTCGCAACCTGGTTGTCCCCGCAATCACGTCGAATGGATTGCGGTCGTACTCGTACTCGTACGGCGGTTCTTTCCAGCGAAACTCTTCCGCGTAAAGTTGGTACGCCGTCTTCGCGATCGCTACACCGGTTGAGACGGGCTCGAACGAATTTCTTTCCGTCACGTGAATCTGCACGCCGCCGCACGCCTGGCCGGCATGCTTTTGAAACGTCGGCATGAAAACGCATGCACGAAAGACGACACCCGGCAAATTCATTTTCGTGAGCGCATCCGCGAACCGATCAGCATCGATGTAAGGCGCACCGACAAGTTCGAAGGGCCTCGTCGTTCCCCTCCCTTCGGAAATCTGTGTGCCTTCGAGATGGACGGTTCCTGGGAAAACGGTGGCGGCTTCGACGCTCGGTATGTTCGGTGACGGAAGTACCCAGGGGCCGTCCGTTTGATCGTACCACCGTTCGCGTGACCACCCCTTAATGTCGACGACGGTGAGTTCACAACCGATGCCGAATTCATCATTGAACAGGCGTGCCAATTCGCCGATCGTCATCCCGTGACGCGTCGGGATTGGGAACTGGCCCACGAAAGACTCGTGGCCGCGCTCCAGCAGATTGCCTGCGACTGCGACGCCACCGATCGGATTTGGCCGATCACAAACGACCACGCTCTTGCCGAAGCGTTTGGCCACGCGCATACAGTTTGCCATCGTGTACGCGAAAGTGTAGATGCGGCAGCCAACACCCTGGAGATCGACCACGATCGTATCAACGTCGCGCAGCATTTCTTCGGTCGGTTCCCGCGTCTCGCTGTACAGCGAATAGATGGGCACGCCCGTGCTCCGATCGAGCGCGTGGCCGGTCTCGATCATGTTGTCCTGGACATCGCCGCGAATGCCATGCTGCGGACCGAATAGGGCTGCGAGCTCAATCTTCGGATGTGCGTAGCAGAGATCGGCGGCATGATGAAAGTCATGATCGACTGATGCCTGATTACACACGAGTCCGACGCGCGCGCCATCAAGCACGTCGATGCGTTCATCGAGCAGCCGCTCTAGCCCAAGCTTGATTTGATGTCGGCAGTTCGACATTTAATTCCAAAGTGAGATTAACCGCAGAGAACGGAGCCGCCATTCACGTTCAGAATTTCTCCGTTGATGTGACGCGCCCAGTCGGTACAGAGAAACACAATTGGCCATGCGATGTCCTCTGGTGTGGCCACGCGCCCGACGGGAATCGAGCCCTCGATCGACTTTTTGAATCCCGGTTGCGCGAAAGCGTCCGCACACATGTCGGTGTCCACCCAGCCCGGCGCAACGGCATTCACATTGATGCCGAACGGACCGAGTTCGGCTGCCAACGATTTGGTAAACGAGATCTGTCCGCCCTTCGACGCCGCGTAGTTGGAAACGTTTGCTTCGCCCCGCTGTCCGGCGGTCGAGCTGACGATCACAATTCGTCCGAATCCGTTCTGCTTCATGTGGGGCGCCGCCGCCCGGCACGCCGCCCAGGTCCCTTTCAAGTTCAAATCAATTGTGCGGTCCCAAACCTCTTCGGACATCTGATCGATTGGGCCGCCCTCCCAGATGCCCGCGTTGCAAACCAGAAAGTCGACGCGGCTGAACCGGTCCAGGGTTGCATCAATCAGTCGTTGGGCGTCGCCTTTGTGCGCAACGTCGGCCTGAACGGCGAGGCCTTGCGCGCCGTGTGCTTGCGCCGCAGAAACGGCATCGTCGGCGGCCTTTCGATCCTTCAAATAATTGACCACGACGCTGGCGCCCAGCTTCGCAAAGCAATCGATCGCTGCGCGTCCGATGCCACGGGAGCCCCCGGTTACTATTCCGACCCTGTCTTTGAGATCGACGGATCCGAGTAAGGTCATTTTTGAAATAAGTCCTTTATCTCAAAAAGCGCGTCATCGTATTTGAGTTTGGTTGGTTGGATCCCCTTGGGAATCTCGAAGGGGACTTCGCACTTGATCTGCTCCCCCGTTTTTTGGAGTGCTGTGGCCATCCCTTTTGGCGCGTCGAACATGTTGCGCGATGAATACTCTTTTCCGGCCGCGTCTATCAAAAACGGCGTCACAAAGTCAGGGCCGTGATAGCTTGCGCCAAATCTTAGTCCTATGAGCACAACGATAACGTCAGTGTTGCGGTCACCCTGAATTTTCATGTCACCGAGAACTGCGCCAGGCGGACAAGCACCCATTCTGAATTGGGGGACGCGGTTAACTGGATCGACGTCTGTACTAGCCGCGGCTTGGAAGAGCGTGACCTCGACACCAGCTGTCGTTTTCTTTACAAGTGGTTTTGCCAGGTCTGTCTTTATTTCCTGAGCGAGAGTAAGGCCACAAAGACCCAGCGATCCTATGCCGATGAGCAGCTTCGTTATCATTTGACCAGGTATCCTTCCTAAAGAGTTAGCCATAGCTCGGTGCGGCTTGTTGTTTTTCGGCGAAGACGGTAGCTTCGGCGACAAATTCTTCAAATAAGGCGCGGGCGAATTCGTCACGCTGCCAACCCAACTCAGGATGCCATTGAACGCCAAGCACGAAGCGATCGCTGCGCGGATCTTCAACGGCTTCAACCAAACCGTCCGAGGACCAGGCTGTCGCGATGAGTTCCCTTCCCAGCGTTTCCAGAGCCTGATGGTGATGGCTGTTGACCAGCGCGTGATCGGATCTCGCGAATTGTCGTATCAAACTATCTTCCAGCATTCGGACGCTGTGCGAATGTCGATCGCGCGGCACCCCCTGCTGATGCTTGATCGCCTCTGGCCATTGGCTGCCGATATCTTGGATCAGCGTGCCGCCGCGCGAGACATTCAGAACCTGCAAGCCAAAACAAATCGCGAACAGCGGAATGCCGCGTTCTTCGACCTCCGTTAGTACCAGCAAGTCTGTCCCGTCTTTGATTGGATGGACCGCACCGAGTTGTGGATGCGGCTGCTGCCCGTAGCGCAACGGATCGACGTCGGAATCGCTGCCCGGCAGCAAAATTCCGTCCAGACCAGCGACCGTTGCGCCGATAAATTCAGCCTCCGGAATCAGCGGTATATGCACCGGCAGGCCGCCGGCGGCTTCCACGGCTTCGCTGTAATGACGAGAGAGATAAAACCGATCCGTTTCAAGTTCGATGCGCATCGTGATCCCGATGCGCGGCCGCGTGAGTCTGTTCATCTGCTGGTCTGCTATTTCTGCGAAACAATGAATTGCATTGCCATAATAACGCAGATGGCCCGCTTGACTAAACTTCGCAGCAGTTCCTATAGTGCTGTTTCGCTTCATGACGAAAGATCAATCCCCGAAAATTCGCAGTACGACCGTTCTGCTGGTGCGCCGCGACGGGCATGTCGCGCTCGCGGGCGACGGCCAGGTTACTGTTGGTGAGACAGTGATGAAAGCAAGCGCGAAAAAAGTGCGGCGCCTTTACAACGACAAGATTCTCGCGGGATTTGCAGGCGCGACGGGCGATGCCTTCTCTCTGCTCACACGTTTCGAAGGAAAGCTCGAGCAGTATCACGGCAATCTTGAGCGCGCCGCCATCGAGTTGAGCAAAGAGTGGCGTACCGACAAAATTCTCCGTCACCTCGAAGCCCTGCTCGTCGTGGCTGATGAGCGCACGTCATTTCTTCTTTCTGGCAACGGCGATGTGATTTCTCCGGATGATGGGGTGCTGGCAATTGGGTCGGGCGGTTCGTACGCCTTGGCCGCGGCACGCGCTCTGATCGCGCACACACAAATGTCCGCGCGTGAGATCGCTCTCGAAGCAATGCGCATCGCGGGTGAGATTTGCATCTACAGCAACTCAAACATCGTGGTGGAAGAGCTTTAAGAGGTACTGAAGCGTAGGCGCGCCGACATTTACGGAAAGCTTTTGTTCGATCAGAAAACGTAAGCATGGTTATTTATCTCGCAGGTGAACAGGAAGAGCCGGAAGTTCGTTTGGACGAGCTGACCCCACGTCAGATCGTCGCCGAACTGGACAAGCACGTCGTTGGTCAGAACGCGGCGAAACGAGCGGTGGCAATCGCGCTTCGCAATCGGGTTCGCCGCAAGAAGCTCGCGCCCGATCTCGCGGCCGACGTCATTCCAAAGAACATCATCATGATTGGCTCGACCGGCATTGGCAAAACTGAAATCGCCCGGCGTCTGGCGCGCATGTCCAACTCGCCCTTCCTGAAAGTCGAGGCGTCCAAGTTCACTGAGGTTGGTTACGTGGGTCGCGACGTTGAAAGCATGATTCGCGACCTCACTGAAATTGCCGTAGAGATGACCCGTCAAGAGAAGGTCGAAGAGATTGCGGACAAAGCTGAGCTGAATGTCGAAGAACGCATCCTCGACATTCTTCTCCCACCGCCGAAATCCACTGCGGGCAGTCCCCTCTTCGATTTTGATTCCGGAGAAGTCACGGCGCCCGTACTCGTTCCTGACAACGAACCAAAGGACGAGAACTTCGCGCGTACGCGTGAGAAGCTTCGTACGCAACTGCGTTCCGGCAAGCTCGATAACCGGCTGGTCGAGATGGAGGTGCGCGAGAAAAACTTTCCCACCATCGAATTCGCCGGGCCGATGGGAGTGGAAGAGATGGGCATCAACATGAAGGATATGCTGGGCAATCTCTTTCAAGGCCGAACCAAGCGCCGCAAGATGCGGGTGGACGAAGCGATGGAGTACCTGATGCAGGAAGAGGAAGAGCGGCTGATCGATATGGACGCGGTCGCGCGTGCTGCGTTGGAACGAGTCGAATCATCGGGGATCATCTTTCTGGACGAGATCGACAAGATCGCGGGCCGCGAGACTGGTCATGGACCTGACGTTTCTCGTGAGGGCGTGCAACGCGACATTCTTCCCATCGTCGAAGGAACAACGGTCAACACACGTTACGGAATGGTTCGTACCGACCACATCCTTTTTATTGCGGCCGGCGCTTTCCATGTTTCAAAGCCTTCCGATCTGATTCCCGAACTTCAGGGGCGTTTCCCTATTCGCGTCGAACTGGAATCACTAACCATCGAAGACTTCAAGCGAATCCTGGTTGAGCCGAAGAACTCGCTCGTCAAGCAGTACAAGGCATTGATGGAAACCGAAGGAGTGAAGCTGGACTTTACGCAGGACGCAATTGACGCAGTCGCTAATTTTTCGGCGCGCGTGAATAGCCAAACCGAAGATATCGGCGCGCGCCGGCTGCACACCATCATGGAACGGCTGCTCGACGAGATCAGTTTCGAAGGGCCGGACCTCGAGCCGAAGCAGAGAACAATCGACGCAGCGTACGTTGAGCAGATGCTCGCCGATACCGTAAAGGATCAAGATCTGAGCCGCTACATCCTCTAATCGACTTCACGAACCGACGTGCCCCAACCCGGAAAACCTTCAGTGCTTTCGCGCAAGTCGGCGTCTCGTCACTTAATGCTCTTGCTCGGTCTGGCGGCGCTTTCAATGGCGCCGACCTGTGGCAAACGTCGGCCGCCACTGCCGCCAGTCGAACGCATTCCGCAACGCACCGAATTGTTGTCAGGCGTGCAGCGTGGCAATCAGGTCATTCTCAATTGGCCCGCGCCGCGACGCAACGCCGGACCCGGCAGCGTCCAGAGCATTCGCCGAATTGATGTCTACCGCGTTGCCGAAAAGCCAAATGCGCCGCTGCCAATGACTGAAGAAGAGTTCGGTGCGCGCGCCACCATGATCGGTTCGGTCACCTATGACGAAATCAAGCATGGCAGCGATAACCTCACCTACACCGACACGCTCGACCTTGCGGGTGAACCCTCGCGCCTGCGCTACGCTGTCCGATACGTAAATGCTTCAGGGCAACGCGCCGCCTTCTCGAATTTCCTCTTGATTGAACCCGCAGCTCGAATCGCAGAGCCACCTGGCAATGTTCGTGCGGAGTTGTCTGAAACTGCGGTTAACGTCAAATGGGATCCACCCAAACAGAATATAGACGGCTCGACGCCCGTGAACCTGCTTGGATACAACGTGTATCGCGTGACCGCTTCGCAAACTGAAATCGGGCAGACGCCAATCAATCAGGGTTTGATCACGACGCCGATGTACCAGGATCGAACTTTCAGGTTCGGCGAGAAGTACACGTACGTCGTTCGCACGGTTTCACTCGGAACGCTGGCGCGTCAGGTTGAGAGTCTCAACTCGAACAGCGTCGAGGTTGCGCCGGTCGACATTTATCCGCCATCCGCACCAACGGGCGTAAGCATCGCGCCCGCTCCGGGAAGACTAGCCTTGTTCTTCGCCGCGAATCCCGAAGCCGACGTGGCGGGATATCTAATTTACCGCTCGACCGATCCAAACGCGCCGAAGCCCTGGACTTTGCTGACGCAAGCGCTGCTGACGCGAACGACGTTCACCGATGAAAATGTGGATCCGGGAAAGGTGTATTACTACTACATCGTTGCTGTTGATGCTGTGGGCAACAAGAGCGCACCGTCTGAAGTTGTTTCTGAAACTGCGCCATAACTGGTCGCAATTCCGCAAATAGCACAGCCCGCCACGTTATTCGCGTGACGGGCTGTTTCGCTTTCAGAAACTTGCGGTGTTAGAGCCCGCTGAGATTAAGAATCACACTCAGAATATTGGAGAGTATGTTGTACCGTCCGTTCGCATATCTGCCGTACTGATAGCGACCGTAATAACCGTCCTCGTATCCACGGCGAAAGCCTTCGCGGAAGTAATACTGGTACTCGGTCAGGTCGACGTAATAACCGTCGTAGCCGTACGTCGCATCGAGATACGCGTCGGAACTTTCATAGTCAAAGCCCCAACCGTCCTGACGGTCGGCTTGGCCGGCGTAATACCCTTCCTCGTAACCCTCGTCAATGGCGCGCCGCAGCAAGTCCGCGCCATATTGGTTCACGTAGTAATTCTGATTGCCGCGGTAGTACGAGTATGTCGGATAACCGTAGTCGCGATAGACGAAGGTCTGGAGCCGAGTTCGATCGCGCCGCAGGCGTTCGTAGTATCGCTGATGGAATCTCCAGTAATTAAGCCGGCGCTGATTTTGAAGCTGTCGTTCGCGTTCTCGCCACCAGCGATTGCGATCCGAATCGCGCTGGCGAAAGTCGTTTTGGCGCTGACGCCATGAATTCTCTTCCCGGCGACGCCATTCTTCCCGGTTCTGATTTTGCCACGTACGGTTGTCGTTGCGATTCCGCCAGTCGCGGTTCTGATTATCGCCATTACGACGCTGGTCGAGGCGGTTACGCTCCTCTTCGCGACGTCGCTCTTCCCACTGGCGACGTTGGTTCTCAATTTGTTGCTGTTCGTTCTGGCGCTGTTGGCGCTGCTGCTCCCATTGGCGTCTTTGCTCCTGGCCTTGCCGCTCGTTTAGCCGTCGCTGCTCTTCGTTCTGACGTCGCTGTCGTTCTAGTTCGCGCTGTTGCTCGAGATTTCGGCGCTGGTCATCGTTCTGCCGCCGTTGCCAATCCCTCTGCCGCTCTTCGTCGTTCTGACGACGCTGAAGTTCCGCGCGACGCCTCTGCTCTTCGTCCGCGCGGCGCTGTTGCTCGAGCCGCTGATTGTCCTGATCGCGGCGCCGCTGCAAGTCTTCGTTCCGGCGCTGCTCACCCAGGCGACGCTGCTCCTCTTGCTGCCGCCGTTGTTCGGCGCGCTCCTGGTCCTGGCGCTGCCGATCAGCGTTTCGCTGGCCGTCGTCTCGACGCCGTTGCTCCTGCTGTTGTCGTCGCTCTTCCTGCGACTTCTCCTGTTGCTCTTCCTGTCTCTCGATCCTTCGCTGACCGCGGTCAGAGCGATCCTGCGCGCGCGCAAGACTGGAAACTCCAAGCGTGGAAGAAATCGCGATGGCAAGAGTGATAGACAACCTTCTAATGTAACTGGATTCCATGATTACCTCCGGAAAACTGGGCTGAGGGGAAAGTGGTTTCGGCCGCGTGAACAGCAATCGCTATTCCAGCGGGTGGGTTTGATGAAAGCTGAGAATCGCGTGAGAGGTGGGCGCGATTCCGGCACGATATCGTCCGGCTGGTAAACCTAATCGGGTTCAAGTGGTCAGCGACCGCGAGATAAATCTTTGGCCGCTGTAATTCGCGCCGGCTTTCGCTTATATTTGAACCAAACAAAACTCAGGAGACGCTTATGAAGTTCTTTTTGGATACCGCTAATCTGGATGAAATTCGTCAGGCGGCCGCCCTCGGCTTAGCCGACGGGGTTACGACCAACCCAACGCTGGTTGCGAAAGAGGGTAACGTCGATTTCAAGCAGCACATCGCGGAGATCTGCAAGATTGTTTCGGGGCCGGTGTCGGCTGAAACCACGAGCGACGATCGCGACGTGATGCTTAAGCAAGGTCGCGAGTACGTCAAGATTGCGCCGAATGTGGTCGTCAAGTGTCCGCTAACGACAGCAGGGTTAGAGGCGACAAAGATTCTGAACGATGAAGGAATCAGCGTTAACGTGACGCTTTGCTTCTCAGCAGCGCAGGCCGTGTGTGCCGCAAAGGCCGGCGCGTCGTTCATCAGTCCCTTCCTGGGTCGGCTCGACGACATTGGCGACAACGGTTTACGGCTGCTTGAAGAGATTATTGAAATCTACGACAACTACGAATGGAAGACCGAAGTGCTCGCTGCCAGCCTGCGTCATCCGATTCATGTGATTGAAGCGGCGCGCATGGGAGCCGACATCGCCACGATGCCGTTCAAGGTGTTCCAGCAATTGTTGAAGCATCCATTGACCGACAAAGGTCAGGAGCAGTTTCTCGCCGACTGGAAGAAGACAGCCGCGGCGAAAGCGTAATAA
>DASXTE010000152.1:0-5207 GCA_036505595.1 Pyrinomonadaceae bacterium | reverse complement strand
TGTCCCAGCAAGGCCTGAATGCCGTCGCGTGGGGCGGTGAGACGGAAATGGTCGAAGTTTCGGCTAAGAAACGCGAGAACCTCGAGACGCTGCTCGAAACCATTTTGTTGACTGCGGACATTCTGAATCTGCGCGCCAGTACCACGCGTTTGGCGTCGGGAGTTGTTCTGGAAGCGAAGCTCGATCGTGGGCGCGGCGCAGTCGCGACGGTGCTGGTGCAGCAAGGCACTCTACGCTCGGGAGATCCGTTCATCATCGGACAAATCTTCGGTAAGGTGCGCGCGATGTTCAATGATCGCGGCGAACCGGTTGATGAAGCCGGTCCCGCAACTCCGGTTGAAGTGCTCGGGCTGCAAGGCGTGCCAGAAGCCGGCGAGAGTTTCCAGGTTGTCGCCGACGTTTCGCGTGCGCAGCAGATTTCGCATCACCGCCAGTACGTCGAGCGCCAGCGGACGCTAATCAAATCGACGAAGCGCGGGATCGAAGCTCTCGGTGAAACTGAAGTCAAGGAACTGCTCGTCATCATCAAAGCCGACGTGCAGGGCTCAGTGGAAGTTTTGAAATCGACGTTGCAAAAAATGTCGACTGAGCGCGTGAAAGTGAAAGTGATTCGCTCCGGCGTCGGCGCGATTACCGAATCCGACGTACTGCTCGCTTCAGCGACGCAGGCGGGATCGGCGTCCAGCGCGGTCGTGATCATTGGTTTCAATGTGCGGCCGGAATCGCGCGCGGGTGACCTTGCGAAGCAGGAAAGCGTCGATATCCGCTTGCACTCGATCATTTACAAGGTCGAAGAAGAGATTAAGGCCGCGATGATCGGCATGCTCGAGAAGATCGAGAAGGAGAAGATCCTCGGCAAGGCCGACGTGCGCGAAGTCTTCCGCGTGCCGAAGATTGGATCGGTGGCCGGCTGCATGGTCATCGACGGCCTCATCAGTCGCAAGGCGCGCGCGCGGCTGATTCGCGACGGCGTCGTGAGCTGGGAAGGCAACATCGGCTCGCTGCGACGATTCAAGGACGACGTTGCCGAAGTTCGCGAAGGCTTCGAATGCGGCATCGGCCTGGAGAACTTCAACAACATAAAGGTCGGCGACCAGATCGAAGCGTATGTGATTGAACGGGTGGCCGCCACTGAACTCTGAAGAAGTTTCGGGTTTCGAGTTTCGGGTTTCGAGTCAAAGCGAACTCGAAACTCGGAACACGAAACTCGAAACTGGCGAAGCCATGCATCGGACAGAGCGCATTGCGGAGACGCTGCGCGAAGAGATCGCGCAGATTGTCGGGTACGAACTTGAAGACCCTCGTCTGACGATGGTTACGGTGACGGAAGTTCGGGTGGCTGACGATCTTCACGATGCCAGCGTTTATGTCACAGTGCAGGGCGATGAGCATGAACACCAGCTCGCGCTGCGCGCGCTGCAGCACGCGGCGCCTTACGTGCGGCGGCAGTTAGGTTTTTCTTTGAACTTGCGGCATACTCCCGTGCTTCATTTCGTGCGCGACACCGTCGAAGAAAAAGCCGAACGCGTGGACGCACTTCTTGAAAGGATGAAGGATGAAGGATGAAGGATGAAAAGGAGTTGACGTCATTCGAACGTTTCATCCTTCATCCTTCCGCCTTCATCCTTGCTGTTAATGCTTAGCCAGGTAGTTGAACTAATCGAACACAAGAACCGGTTCGCGATTACGTCCCACGTTCGACCGGATGGTGACAGTCTCGGATCTTCCCTCGGACTTTATTGGCTGCTGTGCGCCCTCGACAAAGACGTCGAAGTCATCATGCGCGATCCGGCGCCCCATGCGTATCAAAAGCTTCCCGGCGCTGATTTGATCCGCGTGACGCCCTCCATCGATCGCGAATACGACGCCGTGTTCGTGATCGAATGCTCTGATATCGATCGCCCGGGCTTGATCGACCTCGAAAAGCAATTCGTCGTCAACATCGACCACCATACGAGCACAGTTCTGTTCGGCACAATCAACTGGATCGATTCAACCGCATCGGCGGTCGGCGAGATGATTTACAACCTTTGCAAAGCTACCGGCGTGCGCGTCACGAAGGAAATCGCTGAGGGCGTGTACACGGCGCTCCTGACTGATACGGGATCGTTTCATTACTCAAACACGACCGAGCGCACGTTCAAGATTGCTTCCGAGCTTGTGCGCACGGGGGTGCGCCCGGCGAAAACTGCCGAAGCAATTTTTGGCAACTATCAGTGGCCCAAGATTGAATTGCTGAGTCAGGTCCTGTCGACCGCGAAGCGCGATGAAACCGGCCGCGTCGCCTGGATGCGGCATACGTTGGCGATGCAGGAGCAAACAAAAGCCACGGAAGAAGATGCTGACGGTTTCGTCAATCTTCCGCTCGCCGTCGGCGAGGTTCACGCCGTCGCGTTGTTCAAAGAATGCTCGCCCGGCGTCTATCGCACCAGCCTGCGTTCAAAAGGTGAAGTCAACGTTGCCAAAGTCGCCGAACATTTCGGCGGCGGTGGTCATCGCAATGCGGCCGGCTGCACTTTGAAAGGCACTTGGGACGAGATCGAGAATCAGATCGTGCCTCTGTTGCAGGATGCCGTGAAACGAGCGAATGGCGCGGGGCAGTAACCCGACCGTGAGGGAGGGCTCACGAACCAGCCAATGCCCACCAAAGAAAAGAAATACAAATGGCGTCGCGCTGATTATCAGGAACAGACGCGCGGTCTGCTCATCGTCAACACCGGAAACGGCAAAGGCAAGACAACGTGCGCGCTGGGGTTGATGATGCGCGCTGCGGGCCAGGGCCTGCGTTGCTGCATGATCCAGTTCATGAAGTCGCGCAACGATCGCTACGGCGAACACGTGTCGGCTGAGAAGCTCGGCATCGAAGTCCACACGATGGGCGACGGCTTCACCTGGGACACAAAGAATCCCGAGCAGGATCGTCAGACCGCGCGCGAGACATGGAATTTGTGCGTCGAGAAACTTCGTAGTGGCGATTACGATCTGCTCGTCTTCGATGAGCTGGTTTACGTCTTGAGCTACGGCATGCTCCCAGTCGATGAAGTGCTCAACGAAATCCGCGCCGCTCGCGAAACTCAGCCTGCTCTTCACATCGTCGTAACGGGTCGCGACGCGCCCAAAGAATTGATCGACGCCGCGGACCTCGTGACGGAAATGACTGAAATCAAACATCCTTTCCAAGCCGGCATTCGCGCCCAAAGAGGCATTGAGTTCTAATACAGAACCGCGAGTAGTAGCGAGTGGGTGCAAAGGTCAAGCTGAGCTTCCGATTCGCTCGCTACGGCTCCCGGTTCTGTAACGCGCTCAAATTGAACCAGCGCCTGATTCCCTTTACCATCAGCACACGAGCACTGCTCAGCGAGGACGTTAGATTTTATGCGTACGACTGTCCTCAGCTATCTGGACGAATTCCTTGCGCGCGGAACTGAGGCTGCGTTCGCGCATCGGCGAGGCTTGCGCGTCGCGCGTTGGTCGTACGAAATAACCGCACAGACTGCCTTTCAATTCGCGCGTGAGTTGGAAGAACGCGGCATCGGCAAAGGCGACCGCATCCTGTTATGGGCAGAAAACAGTCCGGAGTGGGTTGCGAGTTTCTTTGGCTGCCTTCTGCGCGGAGCGATCGCCGTGCCGCTCGACCTTCAGAGCGAACTGGCATTCGTCGCGAGAGTGCAGCATCAAGTCAGCGCAAAGCTCCTTCTCTGCGGCGTGGCAACGGAAGCACTTGCCGATCTGAGTCTGCCGGTTCTGAACTTGGACGAGATCAGCTCGCTCGTGGCGCATCATTCATCGGCGCCTTACCCGGCGCCGGACGTTGGTCCGGACGCCACCGTCGAGATAGTGTTCACTTCGGGCACGACAGCCGAACCGAAAGGCGTCTCTCTCACGCATCGCAATCTGCTCGCGAACCTCACTCCGATCGAAAAGGAAATTAAGCCTTACCTGAAATGGGAGCGGCTGTTTCACCCGGTGCGCTTTCTAAATCTGCTCCCGCTTAGCCACGTGTTCGGACAATTCATGGGCATCTTCGTCCCCCAACTACTCGGTGAGGAAGTGTTCCTCCAGGAATCACTCAATCCATCGCAAATCATTGAGACAGTCAGACGCGAGCGAATCTCGGTAATCGTTACGGTGCCGCGCATTCTCGATGCGCTGCGCGAGAAAATCGAGAGAGTTTGCGAAACGCATGGAAAACCGGAGCAGTTCAGAAAAGAGATTCAGGCTTCCGCGGGCAAACACTTCATTTTGCGCTGGTGGAAATTTCGCAAAGTACATCGAATGTTTGGCTGGAAGTTTTGGGCATTTGTTTCCGGCGGCGCAACTCTCGACCCGAAAACCGAAGGGTTCTGGCGGCGTCTGGGCTTCGTTGTGATCCAGGGCTACGGCATGACCGAGACGGCGGCGCTCATCAGCGTCAATCATCCCTTCAGGATAGGACGCGGCTCGATTGGTCAGGTCATGCCCGGCCAGGAGGTGAAGTTGGCGGCGAACGGTGAAATTCTGGTGCGCGGCGAAAACATTTCACCCGGATATTGGCGCGACCACACGTCTGCAAGAGCCATTGACGATGGCTGGTTTCACACCGGCGACATCGGCGAGATGGACCAAGAGGGCAATCTCTACTTTAGAGGGCGCGAGAAAGAAGTCATTGTTACTTCAGCGGGCGTGAACATCTACCCGGAAGACATTGAATCGGTCCTGGATCGCCAACCGGAAATAAAAGCGAGCGCGGTGATCGAAACGCAAAGCGCTCACGGGCCCGAGCCGCTGGCTGTATTGATCCTGCGCGACGACGACGCAAGCCCGGACGCGGTCATCGAACGCGCAAACCATTCATTGGCCCATCATCAGCGAATTCGGCGCTGGTTTGTCTGGTCCGGCGAAGACTTTCCGCGCACCGCAACACAGAAGATTCGCAAACAAGTCGTGGCTGAGAGAGTCCGCGATTCGCTGGATGGCGCGATTCCCTTCGCTGCCGCCAGCGACGCGAGTCCGTTGGCGGAGATTGTCACCCGCATCGGCAAGTCAGCGCCAACTAAGGTTGATCCATCGGCCAAACTGGAGACAGATCTCAAGCTCGACTCACTGGGCCGGGTTGAGTTGTTAAGTGCCCTGGAGGATCGTTATCAAGTCGAGATCGATGAGGCAGCATTTACCAGCACAACCACGCTTGCAGACGTCGAAAAAATAGTTCGTGAAGGCAAACCAGA
>DASXTE010000151.1:0-2923 GCA_036505595.1 Pyrinomonadaceae bacterium | reverse complement strand
ATTAACGATGGCCTCGCAGGCGATTTTGTGACGGCCGTTTTTCGCGATGTCCGGGGCGTGCTGTGGTTCGGGACGCCGAACGGGTTGTCGCGGCTGGAACCTGTTCCGGAAAAGGCTGCCGCCGTGCCGCCGATTTGGATTAGAGGTTTGCGCGTCGCAGGCCAGTCCCGACCTGTTGCGGAGCTTGGGAGTTTGGATATTGCCTCGTTCGACACAGCGCACAACCAGAATAATTTGCAGATCGAATTCTTCGGCATCGACTTCAGCCCCGGAGAGTCACTTCATTACCAGTACAAACTGGAAGGCGCCGATCGTGATTGGAGCGCGCCTACGTTGCAACGTGTCGTCAGCTACGCGAATCTTGCGCCCGGCGCTTATCGCTTTCTGGTGCGCGCCATCAACGCGGACGGCATCGCCAGCACAACGCCCGCGGCAGTCTCATTCAGGATTCTCCCGCCATTCTGGCGGCGTTGGTGGTTCATTGTGCTGGCAATGCTGACTTTGGGCGCAGCGGTGTTTACGCTCGATCGGTATCGTGTCGCACGAATGAAAGAGCTGGACAAGGTCAATCGCAAACTTAAGCTCGAATATGACGTAACGCGCTTGTTGGCAGAGTCAAGCTCGACGCTCGAAGCTGCGCCGAAAATCCTACAAGCGATTTGCGAAACGCTGCGCTGGGAGGTGGGCGCAATCTGGGACGTCGACCGCCACGAAAACCTGCTGCGCTGTGTGACGGTCTGGCTCCAACCAGAAATGAAAGCCCCACAGTTTGAGGAGCAGACGCGCGCCCGCACTTTTGCTCCCAGCGAGGGGTTGCCGGGCCGTGTTTGGGCTAGTGCTGCTCCTTTGTGGATTTCCGATCTCGCTGCAGATCAAAATTTTCCACGGATTGTCCGGGCGTCTCACGAGGGACTGCGCTGCGGCTTTGGCTTCCCGATTCTAGTCGGCACTGAAGTCATCGGCGTGATTGAATTCTTCAAGCGTGAGACTGCGCTACCCAACGAAGCATTGTTGGAAATGATGACTCCAATCGGCGCGGAGATCGGGCAATTGCTGGTGCGCAAACAGAACGAACAGGCGCTCCGCGAGAGTGAGACGCGCTTTCGCACTCTGGCTGAAACCGCTTCCGACGCCATCATTACGATCGACGAGCAGAGCACCATCATCTACATCAACCAGGCCGTGGAAAATATTTTTGGCTATCCGGTCTCAGAAATATTGGGAGCGGATCTGACAGTGCTGATGCCGGAATATCTGCGACATGTTCATCGGGCCGGCCTTAGCCGATACCTGGAGACGGGCCGCAAACACATTGGCTGGAGCGCAGTTGAATTGCCGGGGTTACACAAAGATGGGCACGAGGTGCCGCTCGAATTGTCTTTCGGGGAATTCACGAGGAACGAACGGCGTTACTTCACCGGCATTGCCCGTGACATTACCGAGCGCAAGCACGCCGAAGAAGCGTTGCGGGACGCGCGCGAGGAACGCTTTAGAGAGCTGGAACGCGTGCGCAAGCGCATCGCAACAGACTTGCACGACGACATCGGATCGGCGCTGACGCAAATCTCTATTCTCAGCGAAGTGGTCCATCGCCGGATTGGCACCGACGATTCGCCGGTGGCTGAACCGTTGGCGTTGATCGCGGATTCTTCTCGCGAACTGGTCGACTCGATGAGCGACATTGTCTGGGCAATCAATCCGCAGAAGGACTACCTCAACGATTTGCTCGGGCGGATGCGAAGATTCGCCGCCGACATGCTTACCGCGCGCAGTATCGAATTCCAGTTTCAAACGCCTGACGCTGAGAGAGATGTGCAAATTGGCGCAAATATCCGCCGCGAAGTGTTCCTGATTTTCAAAGAGAGCATCAACAACCTGGTGAAGCACTCGGATTGCCACCGGGTTGAGGTTCGGTTTCTGATCGACGAGCATAAACTGGAATTCACGGTCAGCGACAACGGCCGAGGATTCGATACGTCTGCGGAGAGTGATGGCCACGGCTTGTCGAGCATGCGTGACCGCGCGGCGAGTTTGGGTGCCGAAATCGGAATAGTTTCTGAACCAGGACGCGGCACAAATATCACTCTGAAAATCCCGCTGGGCGCGAACTCATTGGTTTCGAAATCATGAATGCCACTACCTGTTCAGGTGGTGCGGCACCGACTGGATCAGCATAACCTTCGGACGGGCTTAAAACCGGGCCCCAGAAACGGGAGAGGCTATGCTGGATCAAACGCAAGAGTGGGAAACGCTAGACATGATGAACGCTAAACAACCACCAGCGATTATCAAGGTTGCGATCGTCGAAGATCGACGCGAAATCCGCGACGGTTTGGCGATGCTGATTGGTGGCACTGAAGGTTTTGAATGCACGGGGACCTACCGCTCCATGGAAGAGGCACTCTCCAGGATTAGCGGCTCCCTTCCAGACATAGTGCTCTGCGACATCGGCTTGCCCGGCATGTCCGGCATCGAAGGGATACGCATTCTTAAAGAGCGCTATCCCGATCTGCTCCTGCTAATGCTCACGGTTTACGACGATGACGAACGCATCTTTGACGCGCTGTGCGCAGGCGCCAGCGGCTACTTACTCAAGAAAACCCCACCCGTCCGCCTGCTCGAAAGTTTGAAAGACGCAGTGTCAGGCGGCTCGCCTATGTCGCCGGAAGTTGCCCGCCGCGTGATCGTGCTCTTCCGAGATATCCGTCCACCCGAACGCGCCGATTACGAATTGACCCCACACGAGCTGCTATTGTTGAAATTGCTGGTTGAGGGACACAACTACAAAACTGCGGCTTTCGAATTGAACGTGAGCGTCAACACGATCTCCTTCCACATGAAGCGCATCTACGAGAAGCTGCAAGTCCACTCAAAGTCCGAAGCCGTAGCCAAGGCCCTGCGTGATCGGCTGGTCAGCTAATCC
>DASXTE010000150.1:0-6348 GCA_036505595.1 Pyrinomonadaceae bacterium | reverse complement strand
CAGAGCAAGCGGCGCGCCGCCCGAAATCTTACTCGCGGGCGATCACAACCGTGGTGCAGGCGCTGCCGACTTTGGGGAGATCGCGCGCCGCCGCCATTCGAATCTCGAGGCGCGGCCGATCGCCGCGAATGATTGGACAGTACGGATCGGGTTCGTCAAGCGCGCCGTGCAACATCCTCCTGCCCGCGCATCCGCCGCGACATGCTTCGCGGAAGTCGCACGGTTCGCATGCCGGCGGCAGGATTCGCGTTGCTGCAAAGGCCGGCGTCTTTATGATCTCTTCGCCGGTTGTAAGCAGATCCGCTAGAGTTCCGCCTGCGCCCGGCCAGTACACGCACGGTTGCGTGGTCGCTCGCGGAGTAACGCGCACTGTTGAAACACCACAGCCGCAATTCGTTTCGGGCGCAGGCAAACCGGCAAGAGCGCGCACCAGCGGTTCACCAATCGCGATCACGTCAGTATCGGCAAACAGTCGGCGAAAGCCTTCCCAGTACTCTTCGTAACTCAGGGCAAACAAATCTGTTCTGACGGACTGATAAACATTCACGCGCAAAGGCGCGTCGAATTTTTTCGCGACGCGTGCGACTTCAGCAAGCCTGGCGTAATTCGATTTCATCATCACCGAGATGATCGTCACAGGCACGCCGAGACGACGACAACGCTTCGCTTGTTCGTGAATTAGCCCCCAGTTCCCTGCGCCGCGCTCTTCGTCCTGCTCCGCCTCAGTCGGATAGTCGAGCGAGAATTCGACGTCGTGAAATGCGCGCACATGTTCGTCGTCCAGGATCGCAATGCTGTGACCGTTGGAAGTAATCGTGAGCTTGACCGGTTCGGTTCGCAGGTAATTTAGAATCGCGAGAAACTCCGGATGCATTCCGTTCTCGCCCGTGCCGAGATTTACCGAGTGGATCGGCAAACGAGTCATTACGCTCTTAACTTGATCAAGCGTCAGGCGATCGATTCGATCGGGGTCGCGATAACAGAACGAGCACGCGAGATTGCATTCATTCGTGAGTCCCAAACCCAGGGCAAAGCTTGGAACAGGCGGGCGATCTTTCAGAGAGTCATTGGTGAGCAAGGAACTCATGAACTTTATTCTTGCTGGTTCGATGTCAAATTAATAACCGATTACCACAGCGGCACGCGAGGATACTTTCGGGCCATCGCGGAGTCGATTCCCCACTTGCGACCCGCCGCGCCGATCATCAGGCTCAGCGCGACCATCATCGGGATGAGCAGTTCCCAAATCCAAGCCGTGCCCCACTCAGCTATCCAGAGTGTCGTCAGAAATAGAAATGCCGCAAGCGCGACAGGACGCGTAAGGAATCCAACCAACAGCAGAATGCCGAACGAGATTTCGGTGACGCCCTGCATCGGGCCGGCGCTGTTTGCGTGGCTGGCCATCAATCCCATCACACTTTTCAACACCTGCGGAGCGTGACCTTTCTCGAGGTAATAGTTGATCAAACCAGAATAGCCTGACGGGCTGTAAAGACCTTTCCCCAGATTCTCGAAGAATACCGAGACGAACATCGCTCCCAGCGTCACGCGCATGATTGTCAGGGCAATCGCTGGCTTCTGACTCATGCGATCAGAATTGTTCATTTTCTATCTCCTTCGGGAATGTCGAGCAATCATCCAGCCTGCGACTTCCACAACTCTCTGGCTAATTGAGTTTTAGTTTTTCGACGACACCTGTCTTATAATCCAGCGCACCCCCAAAGCCAAGTTTTCAAACGTCTAGTTTCACCGACGAGGGGACCGATTGTGGCCACTCAAATAGATCAGAACACCATCGCAGTTTCGCCGCAGCGCGGGCAAAGAGTCATTTACGCCACAATTCTGTTGCTCGTCATTGTGACCACGCTTTTTGTTTATAAGTCCTCGGCAGCGCTGGCCGTCATCGAAAAAGTGCAGAACACGCACAATTTTCAACCGCGTCTCAATGTTTTGCCGATACCGGGCAATACATCACAGATCGGTTTGTTCGCGCGCTCGTTCAACTACTTTTCAGTCATTTGGCCGGCATTGCTGTTTGGCATTCTGATCAGCGGCGCCGTGCGCGTGCTCGATCCGCCGAGCTGGTTGGCGAAAAGCTTTGGTCGTGGACGAGTGCGCTCACAACTCGCCGCGGGACTTGCTGGAGCGCCGCTGATGCTTTGCTCGTGTTGCGTGGCGCCGGTGTTCTCGGGAATGTACGAACGATCGTCGAAGCTGGGTCCATCACTGGCAGTAATGCTCGCGGCGCCGGCGCTGAACCCCGCCGCTTTGATTCTCACGTTCATGTTGTTTGCGCCGCGGATCGCGGTGACGCGTCTGGTTGCTGCCGGCTGCGCCGTTTTTTTCACCGGCGTGCTGATTGAAAGATTCATAAGAGTCAACCCGATCAATTGCGCGCCGGTCGAGTCAGAAAACCGTGAAGTGCTACTAAAAAGATTTCTGCGCTCTTGCGGCCAGGTAGCGGTAAGAACATTGCCGTTGATAGTAGTCGGTGTCTTGATCTCGATGGCGATTGCCATGTGGCTGCCCGTTGGATCATTAGCCTCTTCGCGAGGTCAGCTAGCCGCAACGATCATCGTGGCGCTGATCGCCGTGCCTTTGGCGATGCCGACCTTTTTTGAAATTCCGCTGGCGCTGCTGCTGCTCTCGGCAGGAGCGCCGGCCGGCGCCGCGGTCGCGCTAATGATCGCCGGCCCAGCCATCAACCTGCCGTCGCTGTTTACCATTGCGCGCTCGACAAACTGGAAAGTGGCCGGTGCGGTGGCCTTCGCGATCTTCGCACTGGCCATCGCCGCCGGGCTGGTCGTGAATGTCCTGTGAGTCGCTGTTTCTCACTCAGTTTAGGGGGCCATTATGAAACTCTTAAGACTTTCCCTTGCTACCTTGCTTTTCACGGCGATGGCGGCGATAGCCGGCGGGTTGCGGGCGCAGGAGCGCCGCGCGCCGGTTGCCGTCGGCGAACTTGCTCCCGATTTCACTCTCGAAGATCAGAACAAGACCAAAGTCACACTGTCCGCGGCGCGTAACAAGAGTCCAGCCGTGCTGGTCTTCTATCGCGGTTACTGGTGACCGTTCTGTGCGCGGCAGTTGGCTGCGCTGCGAACCCTGCTGAAGAAGAACGAGAATGTGAAGCTCTACGCGATCAGCATCGACCCGCCGGATGTGAGCAAAGATTTTGCGCAGAAAATTGCCGCGGACGGCAAGGGTGAACTTAACTTTCCAATCCTCTCTGACACCGACAACAAGATCATCAATGAGTACGGTCTCAGCGATCCGGCATACAAAGGAACCAGCCACTACGGCATTCCGCACCCAGCCGTCTACGTGATTGATAAGAGCGGCAGAGTGGCGTGGGCCAAAATTGAGTCGAACTATCGAGAACGTCCGGCGAATGAAGCGATTCGCGCAGCACTTGATGCGCTGAAGTGAGCCCCGACGTGGCGACTGTGTTTCGAGCTCTATTCCCAAACCTGGGGCGAGTACGACGCTGTTAGCTCTTCGTCAGCGTCGCTTTCATCCATGACTTTGATCCAAGCCATGTAGCTTCGGATATTATAAGAGAATGCTCGACCATTTGGCGGCAGACGAGATGAAATCCGCGACCCAGCCCATGTCCGGCAATCTGAGTCAGTTAGTTGAGGGCCTGCACGATGCGCGCCGACATACGCTGGCATTGGTTGCCGATCTTAATGATGAACAACTGATCGGGCCGCGGCTTGAAATCGTCAATCCGATGCTTTGGGAAATCGGACATGTCGCCTGGTTTCAGGAGTACTGGGTGCTGAGGCACTTGCAGGGCCGCCTGCCGATTCTTGAGAATGGCGATGCGCTCTACGATTCGGCGAAGGTCGCACATGAAACGCGTTGGGATTTGCTGCTGTCGCGCAGGAAAACTCTTGAGTACATGCAGGAGGTGCTGGATCGAATAACAGATCAGTACCAACGTCAGGAAAGAATCGACAGTCAAGCTGAATACTTTCTTTCGCTGGCGCTCTTTCACGAAGACATGCACGACGAGGCGTTCGGCTACACGCGTCAGACGCTGGGTTATTCGAAACCTTGTTTTGGTGAGCGCGGCGCCGCGCCCGCCAGCGACGGTATGACTGTCAGCGAAGATCTGAAAGACGCCCTAATACTCGGCGAGGCGTTTTTGCTAGGCAGCGTGCCGGATCGGCCTTTTGTTTTTGATAACGAGATGGATGCGCACGAAGTTCACGTCGAGCCCTTCGCGATTGCTCGCACCGCCGTTACCAATGCTAAGTTTGCCGCGTTCGTCGATGCTCGCGGCTATGAACGCGCAGAGTTTTGGAGCGACGCAGGTTGGCGTTGGCGGCAAACCGTGAATGCACAACATCCGGTTTATTGGCAGCGTGACGGTGGCGAGTGGCTGTACCGCGAATTCGATCAGTTGGTGCCGCTGGAGGGCTCGTTACCGGTTTTGCATGTGAACTGGTATGAAGCTGAAAGCTACTGCCGTTGGGCCAAACGTCGCTTGCCGACAGAAGCCGAATGGGAGATGGCGGCGAGCACTGAACCGAACGATGATCGGACTGCTATCAGTAATCGAAAGCGCAGATTTCCGTGGGGCGACGAACCGCCGACGGCGACGCGCGCGAATCTTGATTGCCGCGCCGGCGGCCGCATCGACGTGCGCGCGCTTCCGGAAAGCGACAGTGCGTTCGGCTGCCGCCAGATGATTGGCAATGTCTGGGAATGGACTGCGAGCGATTTCAATCCATATCCTGGCTTCAAACCTGGGCCTTACAAGGAATATTCAGCACCCTGGTTCGGCGATCACAAAGTTCTGCGCGGCGGCTGCTGGACCACGCGTTCACGCATGATTCACAACGCTTACCGAAACTTCTACAAACCCGATCGCCGTGACGTTTGGGCCGGATTTCGCACGTGTGCTTTGTAACTTCGCGTTCGCGGCGTAACGAATGAAAATTGGCATTGTTACACCTGCACCGGCCGGATCGACGCGCGGCAACCGCATCACCGCCGAACGTTGGGCAAGAATTCTAAGAACGCTCGGGCATCACGTTTTAATTTCGGAGAAGTACGAAGACGAGCAACTCGATCTGTTAATCGCCCTTCATGCACGCCGCAGCCATTTATCAATCCTGCAGTTTCGTAAGGAACATCCCGATACGGCAGTCATTCTTGCGTTGACCGGCACTGATGTGTACCGTGACATTCACAAGAATCGGCAGGCGCGCAGATCACTAAAACTCGCCGACCGAATCGTGGTGCTCCAGCCACACGCTTTGCGCGAACTTACACCTGGGGACCGAAAGAAAGCTCACGTAATTTACCAGTCGGTCGAAATAGGGCGCGGGTGGAAAGGGCCGCGAAGACCGCCCGCCGGCAGGAACTTTGACATCTGCGTGATCGGTCACTTGCGCCCGGTGAAGGATCCATTTCGCGCAGCGATGGCGGCTCGCACACTTCCAGATTCGTCGCTTATCCACATCATTCAACTCGGCGGCGCGCTCTCAAAACAAATGGAGCAGCGCGCGCTTCACGAAATGCAAATCAATCAGAGGTACCGTTGGGTTGGCGAACTATCGCGTGCTCGTGCGTTGCAGGTCCTGGCGCAGAGCCGGCTGTGCATTGTTTCCTCGCGGATGGAAGGCGGCGCTAACGTTATTTCCGAAGCGATCGTCGCGGGAGTTCCCGTGCTGGCTTCGCGCATCGCCGGCAACATCGGGATCCTTGGCCAGAGGTATCCGGGTTTGTTCCGCGTTGGGGATGCGCGCGAGCTGGGGCAACTCATGTTGCGGGCTGAGACGAATCGGAAGTTTCTGCGCGGCCTGCAAATGGCCGTCGAGAAGCTGGCTCCGCTGTTCGATCCTGAGCGTGAACAACGCGCGTGGGCTCGTTTGATAGCCGAGCTAGCAACACGCCCGCGTCAATAAAGGCAGATCGCTGCAAGGTTCAGAACCTCATCGTGTAACTCAACCGAACGTTGCGGCCAATCTCGGGTGCAATTTCTTTGATGAATGACAAGTGATTGCGATAAAGAGTATCACCCAGATTGTATCCGTTTACGGCGATGAAGTGCGCCGCTCGCTTCGTCACAAACGTGTAAGACGCGCTGAGATTGAAAACAGCGTAGCCCGCCGTCGGAGTTTCGTTGTCAAAGATGCGTGCCTGTCGATTTACCATCACGACTTCCGGCCGCAGGCTGAACGCTCCCTGCCGCCAGTCGAGTCCGACGCTGCCGCGCACGGGAGGAATTCGCGGCAGCGGTTTGTTGAATTCAGTCAGAGTTGCGCGCGTGTAATCGACCTTTCCGTTCAGCCAAAGCGACGGCAATACTTCACTCTCGATCGCGGTTTCCGCGCC
>DASXTE010000149.1:0-3950 GCA_036505595.1 Pyrinomonadaceae bacterium | reverse complement strand
ACGGTCGCGTCGCACAAGTGCGAACGCAATGGCGGCGCTCGTTAACACGATTAAGAAGGTGACGGTATGAACTCCGCCGATCTTCGCTAGCTGAATCATTGCGGGTTGACGTGACCAAATCATCATGGGATGAAATGCTTGTGAATAGCCCAGCGCGTTCCAGTCTAATCCGGTAACCGCTCCGCGAAGCCAATCAAACGCTACCCACAGAATCGGTGCGGCGAAAATCGCAGCGCTGCCAAATCGCTTTACGACTAGCGAAATGCACGCACAGGCCAGCGCCGGAAAGACTGAAACGAAAACGACCGGAAGCAGCAACAGCGGATAGGCGAGCCACGCCGAAACACCGCCGTAATGAATCATCGGATAGGTCAGCCACCAGCACGTTCCGTAAAAGAAGATCGTCCCCCAAATGAGCCCGAGCAGAAACGCAGTGCGATTTCTGGAAGTCATCGCGACCGCAAACAACAACGGCGTCAACCCGATCCAGGCCAGCCACCAGATGTCGAAATTTGGAAACGCGAGAACGAGCAGCAGCGCCGATCCTGAAGCCAACGCTGCTTCACGAACTGCCGGCGCGCTTGCGCGAAAGGACGTGAGGAAAGGCGGCCACCGACGCCCGTTCGTCGCATCGGCCGCTAACGCTTCGTTCATGCGACGCAGTTTAGCAGAAGGCCCTGGCTGAAGTTTGAATTCTAAACCGGGACCTTCCTGGAACTGATTTTCTGGAAATCGCGCCCGCGAAAATATTTTTGAGCGGCGTTCCAAAAACGCGACGAACGATTGCCTTTGACAGCCTGATTCACAAATTGCGTCACTTCAAAGTGACAAATTCCGTCGGATTGACCGAACGTGACAAAGGTGGTCTTCTACGACCACGGCACTTGCGGTCAACTTGCGATGCATTGTGCGGCGACGAATTATCTTCCAGAACCCTAATACGTTTATTGATGCTCTAAAATGCGGGGAGCCCGGTCATTTCTGACCGGGCTCTTGGTTTGGGGGGATTAGACTGAAGGATCGCTCGGCGGGCGGCTGGCGCAGCGGCTTGCAGCGCTCAGAGAAGTGATGGCGGCGGGGGCACGTTTCATTTCGTGCTTGCCGTCCTCGTCTTCAGCACATGCCGTGCCACGAGCGAGCGAAGAGCAAAGAGCAAAGTGCAAAGAGCCAGGAGTTTCAGAGCAAAGCGCGAAGAGCGAAGAGAATGCAAAAGTGCGAAAACCGCTTTTGATGACTAACAAAATCGAAAAAGAAAAGGGCAAAGCGCATCGTACGCTTCGCCCTTTGCTCTTCGCGCTTTGCCGCCCTGCTAGGGTCTTCCGAGCGTGACCTGTCGTTGCAGGGCGATCGCTTCCTGATTATTTGGGTCAATGGTCATGGCGCTCGCGGCATACTTGCGCGCTTCGCCCAGGTCGCCGCGCTCAAGAAAGATTCGGCCCAAAAGAATATGAGCGTCGATCAGTGGATGACTATTCTCCCAGAAAATCGCCGTCTTCAGTGCAGCAATCGCAGCTTCCTGATCCCCGCGCCGCTGATTGATTTGGCCGCTGAGCAGATAGCTTTCGGCGTTCGTGGGCTCAATGATCAGAAGCTTCCGAATTTCAACTATCGCTTCGTCGTCGCGCCCCTGTTGATAAAGGTCCTTAATTTTGTTGAGCGCTTCCTGCGCGTTGTCAGCTTTGGCGGCGTCAGTCGCTTGCCTGCGGCCGAGATCCGTCAGATCAACCTGATTCAGCACGTCGCGCGATCGCGGCGCGAGATTCTGGATCGTCTGTGACTTCTGCCATTCCGTCTGCCATTTCGCATAGCTTGTTTGCAGGTAGACCCGCGCCTTGTTGTCGGCAGCGTTTGCGGGTTCTGACTTGCCGGCGCGCTCCTGCGCTTTTGCGAGGAGGAAGTACGCCTGTCCATCATGCGTGTCGGCGGCTACCACGTGCTCGAGTTTGTCAGCCGCTTCGGAATATTTTTCGTTCAGGAACAGTGCGTAACCGTAATTGAAGAGCACGGTGATGTCATCAGGCGACGAATCAGCGGCGCGCGAAAGCAGAGTAATGGCTTGCGACAGCAAACGCGTCTTTTCTTCAGGTTTCTTTTCGGCCCGCGCGGCCTCGATTGAGATAGCGCCGGCGTTGTTGTAGACGGCTACGAGCGGCATGACTTTCTCATCCGCCAACGGAAGCAGCACTTCGAGCGCTTTCTTGACGTCGCCGGTCTTCCAATACGCCAGGCCGGCGTAGAACTGCGCTTCGCCGTAATGCGGTTCTTTCTTTTGAACCATCGCGAAGTACTCGGCCGCCTCTTTCAGTTGTCGCTGCGCGAAATAAAACTGGCCCAGTTCAAACGCGGCCTGTGCATAAACGGCGCCTCCATTCGCTTTCGCGTACAGCTTCATCGCGTTCTTCAGGTAAATCGGTCGCGTTGGATCGTTTCCGGCGGTCAGGAGACCCTTCATGAAAGCTTCGAACGCCTGGGGCGGGACTCTGGTCGCTTCCTGCACCAATTGATTTCGCGAAAAAGAGAGCGCCTTGTCGCGTTGAAACAGGATCTGGTAGGCAAGCTCGCCATTCATCTTTTGCAAATCGGTTGCGGTGCCGCCGAAATCGTAGACACGCGGCGCCCACGAGCCGTCGAAGATATCTCCGGCCATGCGCCCCTCGTTGATGCGCACAACGCGCGCTTCGCCGGAAATCGTTGCCAACTTTGTTTCAGCGCCGGCGTTCGGTTTGTCGGTGGATGGTGCCGGCAGGGTCACGTTGAAGTTCCCGATGACAATTATCGATGCCTTAAGCTCGCGGCCAATTTTTATCGCGGTGGCGCGCGACGGCAGCACCGTGAGTGGTAGGTGGAGTCGTTGAAACGCGACGGCTCGCTCGTCGCTTGTCGCTACAATCAGGCCGGGCTTATTCAGCAGGCTGGAGAGCGAGTCGGCGAAACTCTGGCCGATCCAGTTGTACTCCGGATGATTGGAAAGGTTCTCAAATGGGAACACCACGACTGTTTCCGCAGTCGTGGTCTGCGCCCAAGCCGTGGACGAGTGCAGTGCCGAAACAGCAAAAATAGCGATTACCGATAAGAAACTTCCTATTAATCTATTCATCATCAGCAAAACCTTCTGAAACACTCAGGAGAATTCGATGCCCGTATCTTAGCAGCGGTTGGACGGTTGAGGCGAGCGTGTGGGGTGCCTTTCTGCGGCGTCCCTTCAATGACCACTAACTGATTGTCAGTGCCGACGACACCCTTGATCGATCGGATGACGCGCTCGACGCGCTGCTTGAGTTCGACCGATCGAACTGAGCCGACTATCGTCACCCGGCCGCCTTCAACGATCGTGCTCACGTCGAGCTCTGCAAGCGCAGCATCGCTTCTCAAAACTTTATCGATCTGCGCTTGAATCGTAGCGTCGTCAGGCGTCGCGGCCGCCACTTCAGCCGTAGGTTCCGGCGATTGCGTGGCTGGAGTGGCGGCCGTCGTCGGGCTCGGCGAAGGCGTGGGCGACGATTGCATCGTCGCCGAGCCCGCGGGAACAGTCTGCTGCGCGCTGAAGGTTGAACTCATCGGATCGTATGGCCGGCTGGTCAGGAATAGCGCGACGAAGGTGGCCAGGGCACCGGCGGCGATCACGCTCAGAGCGACCCAGACCTCGAAATTGCGTTTTGGCGCGTAGGCTTTCGTTGCGGGTCGGTAACGCCCAGACGAAGTTTCAATGACGATGCGTTTTTGCGGTGAATTGTCGCGATACATATCAAAGGCCGATTATAGGTTACGATTCAGCAGGTTGTAAGTCTCCTTTTGCATCTGCTGCTAACCTGCGCAAGCTTTGCTCTCATTAACGTTCTAACATCAGCGCAATCATTGTTGCGTGCTTATTGAACTGTGGAGGATTCAAAATGTTAAGACATGTCAAAGGGTTGTTCGCGCTTCTTATCTCCGTCGCAGCGGCGACCGGA
>DASXTE010000148.1:0-3286 GCA_036505595.1 Pyrinomonadaceae bacterium | reverse complement strand
TCTGCCGCGACGATCCGGAAAAGATCAGGGCGCATGTATCGCGCCGCGAGGACATCGCGAACGATGACGCAGTCAGTGTCACGCTCGATACCTTTCACGATCTACGCCGCGCGTACACTTTCGTAGTTAACCCGGTCGGCGTGCAGCTTGACGGAATCATGACCGAAGGACAGGGTACCGACTTTTCGTTCGATACCCTGTGGCAATCCGACGGCCGAGTAACCTCTGACGGCTACATCGTGCGAATGGCAATTCCTTTCAAGAGCCTGCGCTTTTCCGGCGAGCAACTCCAAACATGGGGAATTGCACTCGGCCGTTCGATCGTCCGCAACAACGAACAGTCGTACTGGCCTTACATCACTGAGCGCGTCCAGGGGTTTGTCGCCCAGATGGCTACCGCTCAAGGTCTCCAACAGATATCTCCCGGCCGAAACATTGAGCTAAGACCGTACGGTGCTTTCACGTTCTCGCGCACCCCCGATTCTGATCCGTTAGCGCCGCAAACCTACCGCACCAATAACGAGTTTCGTGCTGGTGTGGACGCAAAAGTCGTTTTTCGCGACGCGCTGACGCTTGACCTGACGCTCAATCCTGACTTTAGTCAGGTCGAATCGGACGAGCCGCAGGTGATCATCAATCAACGATTCGAAGTTTTCTTTCCCGAGAAGCGGCCCTTCTTTATCGAGAACGCCGGTTTCTTTCAGACACCGGATCAGCTTTTCTTCTCGCGACGAATCGTCGAGCCGCAATTCGGGGCGCGTTTGACCGGCAAAGTCGGACGCTGGGCGATGGGCGGATTGCTAATCGACGATCGAGCGGCCGGGAAGCTTGATCCGACAGGACCGCGATCGTCGCGCGCGGTAATTGGCGTGGCGCGCGTCCAGCGAGAGTTTGCCGAACAATCGTCCGTCGGTTTTCTTGCGACGAACCGTAATTATCGCGACACCTCGAATCAGGTCCTGGCTCTGGATGGGCGCTTGCAGCTCAACCCGAATTGGACTCTCAGCGCGCAGGCGGCCCGCAGTTACACTCGCGCTTTAGGCGGCCGGCGCATGACTGGGGCAGCCTACCTCGCGCAACTTTTTGGGAGCGGCCGTAATTTCAATTATGGGCTCACCTACACGGATCGCAGCCCCAACTTCCGCGCTGAGCTGGGCTTTGTCCCGCGAGTCGATGTCCGCCAGGTCGAACAATATGCAAATTACCGATGGCGACCCGAATCGCGACGCGTGGTGAGCTTTGGTCCGGCGGGCTACTTCTTGTTGAATTGGGACCGGCAGGGTCGCTTGCAGGACTGGTACGCGGACGCAGGCTTCGGCGTTCAGATGAAACGTCAGACTTTCATCGACCTCGATCACGCTCAAGCTTACGAACTCTTCGAAGGTCAGGGCTTCCGGACGCATCAGACCAACGTCAGTTTCGTCAGCGATCCGCTCGAGTGGTTCGGTTTCTCTGCATCGTACGGATCGGGCTCGACAGTAAATTATTCGCCGGCCGTCGGTCTGTCGCCGTTTGAAGCGGAAAGTCGGGGCGGCAACGTTTCGATAATCTTGAGGCCGACCGCGCGCGCCAGCTTTTATCAGAGCTACATTTATCGACGTCTTGCCACGAGCAACAATTCGCTAGCGTTTGCCGGTACCGGAACCAGCATTTTCAACAATCACCTCCTGCGTTCGAAGATCAATTATCAATTCACGCGCAAACTGTCCCTGCGCTTCATCCTCGATTACGACGCCGTTTTGCCAAACACTTCTCTGATTACGCTTGAGAACACGAAGCGCCTAACGCCTGATATTCTTCTGACCTATCTCGTGAATCCAGGAACTGCCTTGTATGTCGGCTATACGGATAGATACGAGAATCTGCTGTTGAGTCCGGGAAGTTTCGCCCGAGCAGGGTCCCCAACCAGGCCCACAGACCGGCAGTTTTTTGTGAAGATGAGCTACCTGTTCCGCTATTGATTTCGCCGCCGGAAAAGAATCGCTAAGAAACTGGTTTGACTCACAATCCGTAAATTCAGTATTGTCCGATGCATCCGCGAGCATAGGAGGGGTCAGAGCATCCTCGTTTTCCCGCCGAGAACATGCTGTCAGCAGCTAAATGCCTTCAATCGAAACCGACCGACTGCGGCTGCGCATGTTTCGCCCCGATGATCTTGATGATCTGGCGGCGATGTTTGCCGATCCTGAAGTCGTGAAATACGTCGGCGAAGGTAAACCGGCCGGCCGCGAAGAAGCCGCGAAGGCGCTCGACAGCATCATTGCGAATTGGGGCAAAAACGGCTTTGGGCGTTGGGCTGCAATCGACAAAGCCACTGACGCTTTCATTGGTTTTGGGGGCCTGCGTTCATTGTTCGGCACGCCCGAAGTCGTCTACCACCTGGCAAAAGAAAACTGGGGCAAAGGGTTCGCAACCGAACTGGGGCGCGCCGCGTTGAGGTTTGGATTCGAAGATCGTGGATTCGATCGGATCGTGGCCATCACGAAACCGCTGAACGCGGCGTCGATTCACGTCCTCGAAAAGCTTGGCATGAAGTACGAGAAGCACGCGCACTACTACGATCTTGACGTGGTGCAATACGAGATTGGCCGTAACGAATTCAAATGGGACGGTTCGGCCTACACTTTGCGCGCTGAGTAACTCGCGTGAGTCCCGATCGACGCCAGCATCGCGGCGCGCATCCCGCCGACCGCGAACTATTCAGCGACACACAACTCCCGTGCTTGCGAGCCGCCGTCGCGGAGTTGTCATGGCTGCTCACGCGAAGCTACACACCGAAAGCTGCTCTCAAGTTAGTCGGCGACAAGTTTACCCTGACTGACCGTCAACGTCTTGCCGTCGCACGGGCCGCTTGTTCAGATCAAAATCTCGCGACCAGAGCTTCAACGAACATTTCGGTTGAGGGTGTTGAGGACCAGCAAATCATTATCGACGGTTTCAATTTGATCATCACCATCGAAGCGGCGTTGAGCGGAGGGGTGTTGCTGCTTTGTCGCGACGACTGCATTCGCGATCTGTCGAGCGTCCACGGATCGTATCGCGCAGTCAATGAGACTGAATCCGCCATCGTCTTGATCGGTGAGCAGCTGGAGCAGCTGCGCGTGCAGTCCGTTGAGTGGATTCTGGATCAGCCGATTTCCAACAGCGGCCGTCTCGCGAAACTGATGCGCGAAGTTGCCGCGACGCGTGGCTGGCCGTGGAGAGTCGATCTGCTTTTCAATCCCGACGAACGGATCGTTTCGTCTGAAAGGGTCGCGATCACTTCGGACAGCGTGGTTCTGAACCG
>DASXTE010000147.1:0-15774 GCA_036505595.1 Pyrinomonadaceae bacterium | reverse complement strand
TCGCAGTCCCTGCCGATGAACTTCGGCGGCATCGCCGAAGAAGAATTCTCCAGCTTCGAAAACGCGCGCATCCTCGTCTGGCCGATTTCGTATGAAGGCACAGTGTCATACGGCGGCGGGACGGGCCAGGGCGCCGCGGCGATTATCGATGCGTCGCGCAACATGGAACTCTACGAGGAAGAAACCGATGCCGAGGTTTACAAGCTGGGAATTCACACGCTCCCGGAATCGCCATCAATCGATCCGCCTGAGCGAATGATGAATTCGCTTTACGATCGCGCGAAAGAACTCGTGGGCAGCGGGAAGTTCGTGACAATGATTGGCGGTGAACATTCCGTCAGCGCGCCGGTGATTCGCGCACACGCGGAGAAGTATTCGAACGTCTCAATCCTGCAAATCGATGCGCATGCAGACCTGCGTGACACGTATGACGGCACGCCTTATTCGCACGCGTCGATCATGGCGCGCGTCGTGAAGGACATGCGAATTCCTGCCGTTCAGGTGGGCATTCGGTCTATTTCAGTCGATGAAGCTCGCGTCGTCGATCAGCTCCCGACGAAAATCTTCTGGGCTAAAGACATCGTCGGTCGCGACGATTGGTGGGACGAAGCCGTGGATGGGTTGACCGAAAATGTCTATCTCACAATCGACATCGACGGTCTCGATCCGTCGCTCGTTTCCGCCACCGGAACTCCCGAACCTGGCGGTTTGGGCTGGTACGAAGCTATTGGACTTATCAGAACGCTCGCCAGACGTCGCAATGTCATCGGGATGGATTTGACCGAGTATTCGTATGTCGAAGGCCAGAACGCGTCAGCGTTTCTGTGTGCGAAGTTGATTTACAAGACGCTGGCGTTTGTGTTTGAGAGGGAGACGCCACGGGTGCGGGCCAAGCGGGAAATTGAAAATTGAAAATTGCAAATTGAAAACTTCAAATTGTGCTATCGCACCGTCAGCACTGGCTTAGACAGTTTGCATTTTTCAATTTGCAATTTGCAATGCCTTTCGTTCGCTACGTAACTTTCCTCTTATAGACTTCCTTCAACCCTGACTGCGCCTGTTCATGCGCGTCGTAAACGTTCGGACGCGCCAGAACAGCTCGGTATTGCGTTAACGCATCGGTCCGTTTTCCGCCCAAGTCCAGAGCACGCGCGGCGTAGAGATGCGCCATCGTTGCTAATCCGTCCTGCGCGCCGGGAACTTGGGCTGACGCCATGAATTCTTTCGCGGCGCGATCGAACAGTCCTGCGGTCATCAACGCCTCGCCGTATTTGAAATGAATCAAGTCGAGAGCTTTTCGTGTGGTTTCGGGCAGGTTCCTGTCGTGAAGCAAACTTTCAAATGTGGCGAAGGCTTCGGTTTCTGCCACGCTTGTCGCGCTCACGTGATTCGCCTCGCGCTCTTGCGCCGCCTGTGCAACCAGCGCGTCCGCCATCTCCAATTTGTAAAGGTAGTTGCGCTGATACTTCGCTCCCATCTCCCGAGCGATCGTGGCAGCTTCGGCGAATCGTTTTTCGCGCGAGTAAAGCAGGATTAAAAGTGTCTTCGCATCTTCCTTTACCCAATTTCCTTCGCGCGCGACGCGCTCGATGGTGGCGATGCCGCGCTTCCTGGAACCGCGATGACCCAACATGCCCACCGCAATCTTCGTCGGCAAAGGCAAAGCTCCAATCGTGTAGTCGTAAAGCCCAATCGTCATCTCGGCATCACGGTAATTCGGATCGAGCTTGATGACGTCGCGATGGCTATCAACTGCGTCGTTGCCATCTTTCAAAGCAGCGAAGTGACGGCGCTCAACCGTTTCTTCGAACGACGCTTTCAATCCTTCGATGGCGCCGAAGAAATAGAGCGCTTCGGTGTCGTTCCGGTTTTGCTTAAGTCGCGCCTCGGTAAGCTGCCGCGCTTGCCGCGTGTAGGTGCGAAACTGATCCACCAGTTTCGGATCGGCCTTGTCTTCGTTCTGCGAATAAAACGAATCGCTGTTGTAGAGAGACGCCTGCAAACGCCGCGTCTGATAGAGAGCCTCAATCAAGAGCGTGTCCGCCAGGAACTGTGGCCCAGCCGGATAGTTCGGAAACGCAACGGCCATCTCCTTGAAAATCTTGCGTGCTGATTCGTAATCAAGATCGTAAAGGGTCACCGAGCCGGCAATACGAAGCTGCTCAAACTTCGCGCGTTCAGTCTCGGTTAGCCAGCTCGATTTGTTCGGTTGGGCCTGCGCAAGGCAGGCCGAAGAAAGAATCAAAAGAAGAATGCAGATCAATTTCATGGTTGCGGTTCCGTTTCTTAATCGAAGAATTGTAGCGCCAGCACAATCAGCGTTCCGACGCCCGCGGCCGTGAACATGATGCCGACCCACGGCTTGTGAAATATGCCGAGCTTCTCTTTCTGCTTTGTGATTCGCGAAACGTCGGCATAATCGATCGAACAAGCCACGCCCTTCGAGTCGGTCACGACGAACCCATCGGCTGCCAACGCAGTGATTCGGCCGTTGGCTTTCGACCCGTTTTTCAGCTTCACTTCGACGCGTTTGCCGAAGCCAAGGTGCTGCACAAATGTACGCGTCGCAGAAACGGCAGGCTCGGCGATCGGTTCCGAAACAATTTTAGCGTCTTCCGCTGCGACCTTCGTCTGCGCGGCGATCGCGGCCGTGTAAAGCAAACAAAAGAGAAAAACAACTACTGTGGCTAACAACTGTCTCTCCATTTCGAGATAACTATCGCTCGCGGTTCCGTAACGATCACGAAAAGCTCTCCACGTACTTCACGCCACTGCCGGTGTTGAAAAGTACAACCCGCTCATTCGGCTTAACTGCGCCATCTTCCAGTAAGTTCTTCAGCGCCGGCAGGCACGCCGCACCTTCCGGCGCACAGAAGATTCCTTCGGCCGAGCCGATCTCTTTCGTCGCATCGATCAGTTCTTCATCAGTCACGGCGACAGCAGTTCCACCGGACGCACGCAAGGCGTCGAGAATCAAGAAGTCGCCAATTGCTTTCGGCACGCGCAGGCCCGACGCCGTCGTGTGCGCGTTTGGAAACTCATCTGCGAAACGTTTGCCTTCTTCAAACGCTCGAACGATCGGCGCGCAACCGGCGGCTTGCACTGTAACCATTCTTGGCCGCTTGGATCCGATCCAGCCCATCTGCTCCATTTCGTCGAAAGCTTTCCACATGCCAATCAATCCTGTGCCGCCACCAGTCGGATAAATAATCACGTCGGGCAATCCCCAATCGAACTGTTCGGCCAGTTCGTAGCCCATCGTCTTTTTGCCCTCAATTCGATAAGGCTCTTTCAAAGTCGAAACGTCGAACCAGCCTTCAGCTTCTTTGCGCCTGCCGACTTCTGCGCCGCAGTCGGTGATCAACCCGTCCATCAACGTTACGTGCGCGCCGGTTTGCTCGCATTCGATCACATTTGCGCGCGGCGTATCTTTCGGCATGAAGATGTGCGCTTCCATTCCCGCGCGCGCTGCGTACGCCGCCAATGCGCCCGCCGCGTTACCCGCCGACGGCACGGCCAGTTTGTTCACACCCAACTCTTTCGCCATCGAAACGGCCGCCGCCATGCCACGCGCCTTGAAACTCTGCGTCGGGTTCTGTCCCTCGTCCTTGATGTAAAGCTGCGGCATCCCGAGCGACGCGCCGAGCCGCGACGCGTGCACGAGCGGCGTGAAGCCTTCGCCCAAGGTGATCACGTTCGCGTCCGACTCGACCGGAAGAACCTCCCGATAGCGCCACAAGTCGGGGGCGCGGCCCTTGAGCATTTCCTTTGTCAAGGACGCCGCTGCGCGCTTTAAGTTGTACCGAACGAGCAAAGGTTTTCCGCATTGCGTGCAGAGGTTGTGCAACCGTCGTGCCTCGTGGCGAAGCCCGCACGCACCACATTCAAGATGAGTAACATTCATCGAGTTATTGAGAATCCTTTCGAAAATTAACCGCGGCGACATGATAACGGCTCAGTGGTGAATCCGTCAGGTGGAGCGGGAATATTGCGTGTCGGCGTGCACTTTCCCACCGCAGAAGTTAAGCTTGCGTGCAATCACAAATCACGGAGGACATAGACTCGAATGCCAAATCGCACCGCGGTAATTCAAACCAATAAAGGCACAATCAAATTCGAATTGCTTGAGCAGGACGCGCCAAAAACGACTGAGAATTTTCGGTTGCTTGCTGAAAAAGGCTATTACGACGGCGTCATCTTTCATCGGGTTATCAACGGCTTCATGATTCAGGGCGGCGACCCGACGGGCACCGGGCGCGGCGGCGCATCGGCTTGGGGTGGACGCTTCGCCGACGAGATTAATACTTCATCCGAAGTCTACAAGCGCGGTTACAAAGCGGGCACGGTGGCAATGGCCAACGCCGGCCCGAACACCAACGGTTCGCAATTCTTCATCATGCACGTGGATTATCCGCTGCCGCCAAGCTATACGATCTTCGGCCGAGTGGCTGAAGGTCAGGACGTCGTGAACGCAATTGCAACTTCAAAAACGGATGGCAGCGATCGTCCAGTTGAAGAAGTGAAGATGGAAAAGGTTACGATCGAGGAGTAATCGCGTCAGTTCTCTCGTCGGATTTCAGTGAGTTCCAGCGTAACCGGATCCGGTTTCAGTCTCGGCGCATATTGAATCGCATCGCTGACAAACCGCTTCGCCATTTGCACAGATTTTTCCAGCGTCATGTCCTGAGCCAAACACGAAGCGATCGCCGATGCTAGCATGCAGCCTGTGCCGCGAACGTTTGTTGCCTCGATCCATTCGCCGCGACAAACCGTGACCTGACCATCATCATCAAGAATATCCACGGCTTCGTCTGAGCCCTCCCTCACGGTCGGGCTACTGCCCTCTGACCTCTGACCTCTGACCTCTGACTTCCGCTCTTTCAGGTGTCCGCCTTTAACAAGCACCGCGCGCGCGCCTAATTCGCGGATCCGTGCAGCCGCCTGTCGCATCTGTTCTTCGTCGCGGATATTCAGGCCGGCAAGCTTTTCAGCTTCCGGGATGTTCGGCGTGACGACGCGCACCAGCGGCAGCAGTTCCGTCACGAAAACTTCGAATGCGTCATCTGCCATTAGCCGGCCGCCGCTGGTCGATTCCATAACTGGATCGACAACCGGCGCCGGCAAATTTTTCTCACGAATCAGCCGCGCAACTTCGCGCACAACATCAGTAGTCGGCAACATGCCGATTTTCACGGCGGCGACATCGTGCTCGCTGACTATTGCCTCGACCTGCGCGCGCACCGATTGAGCGGTTTGATGGATCGCGCCGAGGTACTCTTCAGAATTTTGAAAGGTGATGGAAGTAATAGCGCCGGCGGGCGTGCACCCGAACGATTGGATAGTCCGAATGTCCGCAATGATCCCCGCGCCGCCGGATGGATCGAAACCGGCGATCGTTAAGACAAGTGGAGGTTTCGCATTCGGCGCGTTCATTGACGCAGTTTCGCGACCAGCTCACCAAATTGTTCTGGCTGTTCGAACAGACTAATTCCCGCGATTCCGCTCGCGCCGGCGCGCAAGCAATCGGCTGCATTCTCGCTATTAACGCCACCCAAGGCCAAAACCGAAAGCGGCCGCACTTCGCGGGCTGCCCGAGCCAATTTTTCAATGCCGACTGGCGGCCCGTAATTTTCTTTTGACGCAGTCGCGAAGACAGGACCGAACACGATGAAATCTGCCCCGCCTTCTTTTGCCGCTCGTGCCGCCGCAAGCGAATGAGTCGATGCGCCGATCAGAAAGTTATGGCCAAACGTTTTCCGAATCGTGCGCGGAGCAATCGATTGCATTGTGAGGTGAACGCCATCAGCGCCCGCGCCTGCGGCAATGTCCGCACGATCGTTTACCAGCAAACGCGTCGCAGTTCCGCTCGTGATCGCCGCTGCCTGCCGTGTTAGCTCAAAGAGCACGCGCCCGCTCAGTCGCTTTTCTCTTAGTTGGATTAGATCGATGCCAGCCGCCACGGCTACCGAGAGTTGTTCGAGAATTTGCTTAGAGTCAGGACTGTCCGGCGTCGTCTGTTCAGTGCTTGCGCCGGGGGTAATCAGATAAAGGATCGGTTTGGACAGGTCGAGCGTCATTGGTGTCCGCAGGCTCAACCCGCGTTTTGCTTGAGCTTTCCACAGCCGACGCCTCGGCGTCCAGCGCGCGCACGGTCTTCCGAAAATTAATTATCTCCCAAACACCCATTGCGATGTTCAGAATGCCCAGCCCCGAAACCCCGCCGCGCACCCACCCTGATGAGACAAATCTTTGCAACCCGTAGCCCGTTTTATGAGAAGCTACCAACAAAAAATAGTTGTTGCTCCAATCGCCGAGACCCAGGCCCAGCCAATTGTACGGCACCCACGGCAATACCGTGAGCACAATACCGATCTCCAGACAGAGTATGATGTAGAAGACTACCGACAGTCTTGATGACATCAGTTAGTATTTTCCAGACGCTCGCGCCTGAATCAATCAGTCGAAATCCTATGATGCCGAACGAAAACGAAGATATTAATTAATCAGCTCTGGTCGGGCAGCTTTCCGGCCACGGCGGCTTTCATCGCCAAGCCGCGGTTTCAGCATCTTCAAGCGTTCGCTAACATTCCGATACGAGACATTAACTCCGTAAACTTCAGTAAAGGACTCGAGCGCGCGCTCCAAATCGCCGGCCTGCTCGTACGCGGCGCCGACTTCATATGTCAGTGCCATGCGTTCTTCATCCGAGATGTGCGGCGCGTTAAGCCCTTTCGTGAACCACTTGACCGCCACCTCAGGCACGCCTGTCTGCATGAAACAATGTCCCAGAAGGTTGCAACATTGCAAGTAGCGCGGCGTCCCGTCGCCTGGTGCGGTCAGGCTCACAGCAATTTGGAATTCCTCGAGCGCGTCTTCGAACAAATCCATCTCTTTGTACGCGAGCCCGAGATTGTAATGCGTTTCGTAGTCGCCACGAGCTGCGGACTCGCCGTCGTTCTCGCTGGACGCGCGGTATTCCTCAAAGATTTCCGCCAAGCCGGCGTCGATTCCCGGCGTCACTGGGTGCGAGCCATTGTTTGAATCAGTGACGGCGGGAGCGGTGATGGCGACTTCTGCGCCACTCAATTCAGGCGCGGTCGGAATGTCAAAGTCCCCGGCAAAAGTAACCTCGCCATGCTCGACGCTCGCGGAAGCGTCGGCTACTTCGGCGGCGCCAGATTGAAGTCTCTTGATCTGGTGTCGACGCGAATCGATTTCGGCGTGAGTCCCGCATTGCTGCTGAAGCAAATTCAACGTATCGAGAGCAATGTCGATGTAACCCTGCGCGATGTAAAAATCCACGCTCTCGAGTTCCTGCCGCAGCACGGCGGCGATGCGCTCTTCGCCAACAGCCTCTTCAGTTTTTTGCGAGTCACTCGAGGGAAGCTCTTCGGCAACGATCGAGTCAAAGCTGAACCCGGTTTCGATGCCCGCCTCGCGCGGTGCCTTCCAATCTTCCGAAACTTCCGCAACTGGATTCCATTCGAAATTCGTTTCTTCGACAGGCGTCGCAATCTCTTCCGAGTTGTAAATAAATTCTTCAGTAGTTGCCGCGACTGCGGGCGGCTCGACCGAGCTGCCAAACTCCGGCAGGGCTTCTCCGGCTGCTTCCTCCGCGGCGCCGCCCAACTCATTGAGTCTCGCCACGTGTTGTTCATGCGTTGGATCCAAACGCGTGAGTTGCGTGAGCGCATAGCGCTCATCCTGATCGAGGCCGGCAGCCTGGGCGGCGTCTGCTAATCTTTCCAGCGCAGCCTTCAGGTTATCCATGTCGCGCAGCCACCAGTGCGCGCGGACCAACAGACGCAAAGCCTGCACATTGTCCGCGTCGCCGGCGAGCAATTCATCGACCAGCCCCAGCAACTGCTCCTGAGCGCGCTCAGCCAACATCTGCTCGCTGATCTTCGCGGCGACGGCAACCGCTTCGGAAATCTTGTCGTGCCGCAGATAGAGGCGCGCGATTTCAACAAATCGAAGATAAGCCGCAGGCTCTTTTGCGACGAGCAATGCCGTCACGCGTTCAGCCTGTCCCGGATCGTCCGCTTCAATGTACGCCGTCGCCAGGAGAGCCAGCAGCTCGCAATCTTCAGGGTAGGTCTTCAGCGCGTCCTCAATCAGTTCGGCCGCTTCATCCGCCGTGCCGCGCGCGCTGTGCGCGACCAGCATGCCCTTCAACGTCGCGTAATCAGTGGGGTTCACCAACAAAGCTTTGCCGAATGTATCCAACGCGTCATCGAAGGCACCGCGAGCAACCAACACCTGGCCGGCTTCGGTGAAACAGGCGGCAGCTTCCTTTTTCAAACCGAGTTTGAGATATCCATCGGCGAGCTTCGTGCGAATCTGTGTGTTCTGCGAATCAAGGTCTGCGATCTTGCGAAGTATCTCAAGCGCGCTGTGCGTGGAGCCGGCGCGATTGTACGCTTCAACGATCGCAAGATAGTGTGCGCGCGCTTCAACGATTAAGTCCTGTTGCGCGTAAAGGTCGGCGAGGTGCGTCGCGGTTTCAATGTCGTTTGGCTGTAGACGATCGATCTTCTTGTACATCGCGATCGCTTTAAGCCCGAATCCCTGCTCGCAAAAATGTTCCGCGATCCGCCGGAAACAAGTGACCGCCTCAGACATGCTGCCGACGCGCGTATAGAGATCGCCCAGCATGTTGAGCGTGGTGAAATCATCCGCGTCAACGGCGACGATCTGACAGTATTCCTTTATCGCAGCCGAAATTTTTCCCATTTCGAGATACTTCTCGGCTGCGCGCAGAGTCTTTGCCTTGTCAAAAGCCATTTGAGAACGAAAGGACTGGAAAATTATCGAGAACTTTGTGAGGGAAGATCGGGGTTGAGCGAGCCCTCTAAACCTGCCGCCGGGGGCATGACGGCACTGTCTAAGCTAACACGGTGAAACAACCAGTGTCAACGATGTTGTTCGCGAAAACCTAACTAAATACGAGCAAAAATGCCGAATTGTTACACGACGTCAGCAAAGTTTTTGCGAGTTCGAGCAAACCACCAATAGCCGAACATGAAGGCGGCGACGGCAAACGCAGCAAAGTACGCCAGCCCTAACCAATCGGGCGCAGCGCCATCCAGAATGATTCGGCGGTAACTGCGAATCAGCGGCGAGAAAGGGTTCAGGTTAACAATCCGGCGATATGGCTCAGGCACGATCGTTTCGGGATAAATGATCGGCGTCAGGTACATCCAAGCCAGCAGCACCAGGTTGGTTCCTTGTACGATGTCACGAATGAACACGCCGAGCGATGCCAATAGCCAGGCGCCTCCCACAGTCGCGATGAATTGCGGAATCAAAAGCACCGGCAAGTAAAAGAGAGTCGCGTGCAGCTCGTGCCGAATGAGTATGATTCCCAGCAACAACGCGATTGTGCCGAACATTTGATTGGCTATCGCAGCCAACGTTTGCGCGACAGGCAAAGTCTCAAGCGGAAACACGACGCGCTTCACCAGGTTCGCTCGGTTCACGACCGCGTTCGACGATAGACTGAGCGATTCCTGAAAAGCATTCCACGGCAGCAACCCGCAGAAAAGATACAGCGCATAGTCCCACTGTGAATCGCTTGCGGCGAATTTAGCTTTGAAGATGCCGGCGAAGATGACTGTGAAGATCGCAATCATTACGATGGGCGTCAGCACCGCCCAGATGATTCCCAGTGCTGATCCTTTGTAGCGCGCTGCCAGCTCCCGTCTGCTCAGCGAGAGAATTAGATCCAGTCGCCGCGGCAGCTCCCATAACGGTCGCCACACGGCGCGTCTGGCTGTTTGTGCTGAAATCATGTTGCTATCGTAACCGATCGATCGCCGTGTTTAGAGACGGGACTACCGCTTCCTGCGTGAGCGGATTCTGCCGAAAAGCGTGACGACCGACTATTCGTGGAAGCGTCAGACAAGCACTTGCCGAAATGCTGACAGGAAAGTTTCCATCTCGTCCCGTTTGCCTACCGTGACGCGCATGTGATTCGGCAGAGTTGGAAACAATCTCCCGACTTGCACGCCGCGTTGCCTCAGCGCGCCAATCAAAGGCAGCACCGGCCGTTTCACGTCGATCATCAAAAAGTTAGCTTGCGAAGGAATGTGTTTGTACCCTAACTTCTGAATTTCTCCAGTTACAAAAGTTTTCGTTTCGCTGTTCATTCGCCGGCCGTTGGCAACTTGTTCCGAATCATTGAGACTCGCGATCGCGGCTACCAGCGCCATAATGTTGACGCTGTCCCAGGTCTGGTGCGGTCGCATGCGTTGAATTACGTCCGGTTGCGCGATGCAATATCCGCAGCGCAACCCGGCCATGCCGTAAATCTTTGAGAACGTGCGCGCCACGATCAGATTCGGATATTGCTTGATGAACGGAACGACACTTTCGTAATCGGCGCTGTCGGCGTAGTGATGATAAGCCTCGTCCACCAGAATCATGGTCGCGGCTGGAGCGCTGCGGATAAACTCCCGCAGCTCACTCTTTGGCGTGATGCTGGCCGTCGGATTATTCGGGTTGCAGATGTAAACCAACCCTTCGTTTGCCGCCGTGAGCATCTTCGGCAAATCATGCGCGAAACTCGCGTTGAGCGGAACTTTCACAACGTCGGCTGCGTTGACTGCGGCGTGATTTAGTATCGCTTCAAATGTTGGATCGGCGACGATCAGTTTGCCGCGTCCCATCTTGAACGAAAGGGACGCGCCGCGCGTGGGTCGCGCCAACTTAACTTCGCTGCCGCCGCTTGATGAAAGCGGTCCGGTAAAAGCCGCGGCGCACAACTTCAAAATCTCGCCCGAGCCGTCGCCCAACAAAATCTGGTCGCGATTGACGCCATTGAGTTTTGCCAGCATTTCGATCAAGGTGTCGGCGTGTTCGTCGGGATAGCGCCAGGCAAGGCCGAACGCATCAGTCATTGCCTTCAGCGCCATCGGCGACGGCCCGTATGGATTCTCGTTTGAACTCAAGCGCACGACTGTCGCGGGTGCAACAGCGGAAGCGGTTACAGGATTTGACGGACTCGCGAACGAAAGCCGCGGCTGAGCGGCGAGACAAGCGGCACCTGCGCCGAATAGTTGCGCAAATCGGCGGCGATTCATCGACATTTTTTGCGGCATCCTCTTTACCTCCGATTGATTTGAACGCGCGGCATTATCGTTCATCAATCGGGCAAAACCAACCGTTTTCCGTCGATTCGGCGACGGATGCGGCGCTCCCGACCTTGTGATAGGCTGAGATTCAGCCGATGCCCAAACCACGTTCTTCCAGATTGTTTCCGGATATGTCCGAAGTCGACAGGGCGACTGCGGACTCTGCCACGGCCTCGCCGCTCGCCGATCGCATGCGGCCGGGCGAGCTGTCAGAGTTTGTTGGACAGGAGCACCTGGTTGGCGAAGGACGAGTTTTGCGTCGCTTAATCGAAGGCGGCGGCACGCTGCCATCGATGATTTTTTGGGGGCCACCGGGCACAGGCAAGACCACTCTGGCGCGCTTACTCGCCGACAGAACCAACGCGAATTTTGTGGCGCTTTCCGCGGTGTTCTCCGGCGTTAAGGAATTGCGCGGCGCAATCGCGCAAGCCCGCCTTGATCGCCTGCGCGGTCGGCGCACGATTTTATTCATCGATGAAATTCATCGCTTCAACAAAGCGCAGCAGGACGCGCTGCTGCCCGCGGTCGAAGACGGAACGGTCACGTTGATTGGCGCGACAACTGAGAATCCTTCGTTCGAAGTAATCAGTGCGTTGCTTTCACGCTCGCGTGTGCTGGTGCTGAATCCGTTAAGCGAGGACGAAATTGAAACGATTCTGCGGCGCGCGATAACTGATGAAGAGCGCGGGTTGGCTAATCTTCACCCGCAAATTTCTGACGAATTGATAAAGCGCCTCGCGCATTTGTCCGGTGGCGATGCGCGGGTCGCGTTGGCAGCGCTGGAAGCTGCGGTACATTCGACAAAGCCCGGCAAAGAGGCGAACCGCGTCATCACAAATGAAACGTTGATCGAAGCTCTCGGCCGGACGCAGTTTGCCTACGACAAAGGCGGCGAAGAGCATTACAACCTCGCGTCGGCATTGATTAAGTCGCTGCGCAATTCCGATGTTAATGCCTCGTTGTACTGGCTGGCACGCATGATCGAAGGCGGCGCGGATCCGGTCTTCATCGCGCGCCGGCTCTGCATTCTCGCTTCAGAAGACATCGGGCTTGCCGATCCAAACGCCATGGTCCAGGCCGCCGCCGCTGCCGACATCGTGCAACTGATCGGGATGCCGGAAGGTTTGTTTCCGTTAGCACAAGCCACCATCTACCTTGCGCGCGCGCCGAAATCCAACGCGGTGCTGCGCGCCTATTCAGGCGCGCATGCTGACGCAGTCGAAACTGCGCGCGAGCCGGTGCCGCTGCATTTGCGCAACGCGCCCACGCCGCTGATGAAGCATCTTGGTTACGGCAAAGAGTATCGCTACGTGCACAGCGACGCGGACGCAAAAGACGAAATGCCATGCCTGCCAGAGAAGTTGAGAGGGAAGATCTATTTCAAGGAAGATGGAACCACAGAGGACACAGAGGAAAACAATCAGACAGAAAGATAGCTTGCATTTCACTTCCTGAGATTTCTTCAGGCGCTTGTGTTGCGGATTTGGTTTGCATTCCTCTGTGTCCTCTGTGGTTAAGTTATGAAGTCAGAAAAGGAACTCGCCTTTCTTCACGATCTTTACGTCGCTCCCGACTGGGGTGAGCGCTTCGCCGAACTGGTGGAGGCTCACATCGAACTGCCGAAAGAAGGCCGTGCGTTGTACGTCGCTGCCGGCACCGGCAGCCATGCGATGGCTTTGCAGGACCGCGCCGGAGAGAAACTCGAGTTGCTGGGTGTCGATGAAAGCGACGAACAACTCGAACTGGCACGGGCCAAAGCGATCGCCGTGAATGAGAAAACACAATTTCAACGCGAGGCGCCGTCATCTTTGTCGCTGACCGATGACCAATTCGATCTGGTTCTCGGCAATGCGTCAATGGTTGTCAAAGCCGAACTCCGCGAAATGTTTTCCGAAATGGTACGCGTCGCCGCGCCCGGCGGCACGGTAGCCTGGTGGTTACCAACCGCGTCGAGTTTCGGCGAATTCTTTTCGATTTTCTGGGAGGCTTTGCTGAATGCGGATTTGGAGGATCATGGCGTCGAAGTCGAGCACCTGATTACCGAACTGCCGACCGTCTCAGACGTCGAGCATCTGGCCGAGAGCGAAGGCCTGGATGACGTTCAGTCGTGGACGGCGATCGAAGAATTTGACTACGAATCCGCCGAGCAGTTTCTCAACTCGCCGCTGATTACCGATTTTCTTTTGCACGGCTGGTTAAGCTCAGTCCCCGAAGCGGCGACACAGCGCGTCAGAGAAGAGCTGGCAAACATTATTGATGAGGAGCGCCACAGCGGCGAGTTTGCCCTGACTATGAAGGCGACGCTGGTAATGGGAAAGAAACCGAGAGTGGAGTAAAAAGAATTGAGGCGCGAAAACCAGCTTTCGCGCCCCTGGATTTCGAGAGTACAGGTTTAGTGCTCAATCTTCTTCGCGTCTTCTGAGCGAATCTGCTGTGCTCGTTTGCGGGCCTCTTCGAAGAGAGCTTCATCGTCAACCGTATCGAGCTTGCCCCGGGAAGACGACGCGTCGCGATCCGCTTCGTCCAGGCCTTCGCGGAAAGCTTTCTTGCTCTGGCCGAGAGCCTTCGCAAGTTGAGGCAGCTTACTGCCGCCGAACAAAAGAAGGATCGCGGCGACGACCAGCACGACAATCCATTCAGTCCCAATCACGAACAGCAAAAGTTTCATCACGGTTCTCCTTGCGCGAACTTCGCGGCCTTATTCGCGCACGCACAAGTCGCTGTGGCCGTCGGATTCATAGAAGAGATATTTGCGCCAAACCTCATCAGCGCGGCCAATGTAGCGCATGATTTGCCGGTTGACGTGTAGTGAAAACGCGCGCGGCCGCCGCAGCAAGTGCATTCCCGATTCTTCCGGCGTGCGATTGCCTTTGCGATGATTGCAACGCTTGCAGCAGGCGACCAGATTGTCCCACGACGATTCGCCGCCGCGCGAACGTGGAGTGATGTGATCCAGAGTCAACTCCGCCGGCGAAAATTGCTTGCCGCAGTACTGGCAGCAAGAATGATCGCGCAACAAAATGTTCTTGCGTGAAAGCGACCGTCGTTCGAACGGAATGTGCCGATATTCGGTCAGGCGAATGACGGAAGGCGCGTGCATGTTGATTCTCTGCGAGCGCAGCATGTGGCCGTTGTGCTCTTCCATGCGCGCCACGCCTTTAAAGATCATGACCACTGCGCGCCGCTCAGTACACACATTGATCGGCTCGAACGAAGCATTCAGGACAAGGACGCGCGCATTCATGGTAGAGGCGATATTACGCGAGCCCCGCGGAAAGTGTCAAAAAACGGTGTCAGAAGGTCGGCGGTGGGTGAGCCACAGGGGGGCACAATACCGAAAACCGTAATCAGTATGCGAAATTTAGGCGGTGCTACGTTTCCCGTAGCAGCCTCGGTAGTCGCACAGCGAATTTTGCGCCGCGCGCAACGTAGCTGCCGAGTTGAAACGGCAATCGCGGAAGGCCGTTGAATGAGCCACCCAAGTCGATCGTTGCCTCGATGGGATTCGGCCAGCGATGCCGAAACCCGGCCAGGACTTCAGATGGCTTGCGCCGGTAAGTAATCATTGGCGCGCGGTGTCGTTTCGTCATCGACGGCTGTAATGAGCCCCATTCGTTCAAGATCGTCGGGACGAGCCATCGCGGAAGAGGCGCGTTGCTGGTGGCGACGGGCGTGCCCGAGATCTCCGCGCCAAGCAACTCGTGCGCCAGCCTGAGCGCGCAGGTAACCCAATTGGCCCACCGTCTGTTCCCGCCACGGCACACATCCCAATTGAAATTGTCCGGTCGCGATTCCACAGCGGCAGCCACGTCGCACAGCCATAATGGACGCCAAGCCCCTTCGCGCAGCATGTGTATCGCGAGAATGCGAAGCTGATCTTCCAGGCTCGGTACTCGTACCTCGGCCGACCCGACGTTTAGCAATCGGGCGCGCGCGAAAATTTCTTCGCAGCTTCCGCCACCGAATTTCGCAAAACCAACATGTAGATCCGCGTCGTACTGGTTATCTGAATCTCTTAGCGCGTTCTTAGCGGTCGCAAAATGTCGGGGATGGATGACGAGGTCGATATCTGAATAGGGACGCAAACCCTCGTCAGGATAAAGCCGTGCCGCGGTCCAGCCTTTGACCAGCATCAGTTCGACGCCGGCCGCCCGCAAGAGACTCACGAGCTGTTCGATTCTTTGTCGGTGAAGCACTGCGAGCACCGTGTTCAGGCGATATAGCTGGTGCAGCGCTTCCGCGATTTGCACGGTCGAGATATGAGAACTTCTGAGGCACCGCCAAACCAACGCGCCTACCCCGGAGGTAAGAAGCTGCAGAGCGATCGGATCCAACTCGGCCGCGTCTGGCTGCCAAGCCGGGGGATTGGCACGCCAACAGCCGACAAGTGCCCCCGCAATAAGATGCCCACGTGATTGTGCCGCACTATCAACCATACCGTTTACTCTGAAAAACGCGCCGCCGGCGACAGTGCTGGAAATAAGTTAGCAAGCCTGAGGAAGTTGACAGGTTCCATTGCTGCAGCAATTCGAGCAGCATTGCAGGCCGCTTGTGCAGGCTTGGCCAAGTTGTCGGCAGCTGGCGACCTGGGCAGCCACCGGCGAAGAGATAGACATGATGACCGGCAGCGCCAACGCGGCAG
>DASXTE010000146.1:0-4128 GCA_036505595.1 Pyrinomonadaceae bacterium | reverse complement strand
GTCTTAATGTTGGCGTTCAGCTCCGCAAGCAGCTTGTCCCATGTCATTCCCTTGCGCCACTGATCGGGCGGCTTAAGCGCTACAACGGTTTCGAACATCGACAGCGGCGCGGGATCAGTTGGCGTATCGGCCTGGCCCGCCTTGCCGAATACGGTCACCGCTTCCGGAATTTTTTTGAGCTGCCGATCCTGGATCTGCAAAATTTTCGCGGCCTCGGCAATCGACATTCCCGGAATCGCCGTCGGCATGTAAAGAAGGGTGCCTTCGTTTAGTGGCGGCATGAATTCGCTGCCAAGTTTCTTGAACGGAAAAATCGTGAGCGCGAGAAGGAGCGCGGCACAGGCGAGCGTAAACAGGCGATAGCGCAGCACGAAATTCGCGACCGGTTGATACGCCCAGATCAAGAATCGATTCACCGGATTTTTGATCTCGGGTGTGATTTTGCCGCGGATCAAGAGCACCATCAGCACGGGAACCAGTGTCACGCCAAGAAATGCGGCGAAGAACATTGAAAAGGTCTTTGTGAACGCGAGCGGCTTAAAGAGACGCCCTTCCTGCGCGGTGAGCGAGAACACTGGAATGAAGCTGACCGTGATGACCAGCAGCGCGAAAAAGAGCGAGCGGCCCACGCTTTTCGCCGCGACGATGATCACCCCCGCGCGCTCGCCCGTGCTCGGCTCGCGCTTGTGTTCATCGCGGAACTGTTCGAGCGCCTTGTGCGCGTTCTCGATCATGATGATCGCTGAATCGACCATCGCGCCAATGGCAATCGCGATGCCGCCAAGCGACATGATGTTCGAAGTCAGATTCATCCACCACATCGGGATGAACGCCAGGATGATGGCGACGGGCAGCGTGATGATCGCCACCAGCGAGGAACGCACGTGCCAGAGAAAGACGACGCAGACGAGTGCGACCACGATGCTTTCTTCAATCAGCTTTTCACGTAGCGTCGCGATGGCGCGCCGGATCAACTCGCTGCGGTCGTAGGTCGGCACGATGCGCACACCGGCTGGCAGAGACGATTTGATCTCGTCGATTTTCTTTTTGACACCGTCGATGACGTTGAGTGCGTTCTCGCCGTAACGCATCACAACGATCCCGCCAACGGTCTCGCCTTTCCCGTCCAGTTCCGCGATCCCGCGCCGAATATCGCCGCCGAGATGCACGGTGCCCACGTTTTTCACGTAAACCGGCGTGCCTTTATCCACTTTTAGCACAATGTTTTCGATGTCGGCGACGCTTTTGATGTAGCCGCGGCCACGCACGAAATATTCCGTGGTCGCGATCTCGAAAGTTTTGCCGCCTACGTCGGCGTTGCTCGCTTTGATTGCGCTGACGACGTCGCTGAGCGGGATATTATAGGCAACCAGAGCGTTTGGATCGAGATCGACCTGGTATTGCTTTACGAAGCCGCCGACCGGCGCGACCTCGGACACGCCTTTCACCGACGAAAGTGCGTAACGCAGATTCCAATCCTGAATGGAACGCAGCTCCGCCAAGTCATGTTTGCCGCTGTCGTCAACGAGCGCGTATTCGTAAACCCAGCCGACGCCAGTTGCGTCCGGCCCGATTACTGGATTCACGCCCTCCGGCAGCGAGCCGCGCACCGAATTCAAATATTCAATGACGCGCGATCGCGCCCAGTAAATATCGGTCCCGTCCTCGAAGATGACGTAAACGAACGATTTGCCGAACATCGATTCGCCGCGCACGAACTTTACTTTGGGTGCGGCGATGAAGACCGTGGAAATTGGATAAGTGATTTGGTCCTCGACCAGATCGGGCGACCGTCCCTCCCAATCCGTGTAGACGATCACCTGGACATCACTGAGATCAGGGATCGCGTCGAGCGGCGTGTGGAGCAGTCCATAAATCCCGGCCGCGACGCCAAAGATGGCGAAAATCAAGACGAGAAATCTGTTCCGCGCGCTCGCTTCGATCAGTCGCTCGATCACGATTGACTCCGTTTATTGCTGCTGAAAATCTTTGAGCGCACCCTGAATTTTTGATTCAGCGTCGATTAGAAAATTCGCGCTCGCCACCACGCGCTCGCCTTCTTTTAAGCCGCTGTTGACGGCATAAACGTCGCCAAACTTTCCACCAAGCTCGAGAACGCGCGGCTCGAGTTTGCCTTCGCCTTTATCGACAAACGCGATATTGCGTTTGCCCGTCGGAATAATCGCGCTCACCGGCACGACCAGCGATCTTCCCATGTCCATGTCGAGCACAAGATCGACATACATGTCGGGCTTGAGTTTTAAGTCCGGGTTCTGAATGTCGAGTCGCACCCGGCCGGTTCGTTTCACGTTGTCAATGAAGGGATCAATTAGGATGATTCGGCCCCGAAACTTTTCGCCGGGGTATGAGGAGGAGGTCACCGTCACCTCCTGGCCGATTTGAAGCATCGGTAATTCGTCCTGATAAAACTCGCCCCAAACCCACACCACAGAGAGATCAGCCACCTCTACAAGTGGACTGCCCATCGCGACGTTCGCCCCTTGGGTCACTGGAAGGTTTTGAACGACGCCATCAACTTTCGAAAGGATCGGGAGCGATTCCTCCGCCTGCCGTGTTTGTTCAATCTTCGCGATCTGTTCGTCAGTGACGTTCCAGAGCCTGAGCCGCCGTTCCGCTGATTCGATCAGACGCTGGAAATCTCCGCGCGCCGAATGCGTGTTTTTCGCCGTGCCGTCGCGCGAACGCAGCAAATCGATCAATTCGCGCTGCGTGGTGAGCAACTCAGGGCTGTAAAGCTTCATCAGTACCTGATTCTTTTTAACAAGCTCGCCTGGAGCATTGACGCCGAGTTCCTGCACGTAGGCGGTTGTTCGCGAGACGACGCGCCAGATTCGTTGTGTTTCCGGCACGACCCGACCAACTGCACGGATGCTGTGACTGAGCGGTTTCATTTCGACGGTGGCGAAAGTGACGCCGATCTGTTGCTGCCGCTCGACCGGCACAACGAATTCGTGTGACGGCGATGAAGTCGCGCTGCTGTCGGACGGTTTTCCCGCCAGCATTGCCGCGTGATCGTGTTGAGGAGCGTTTTTACTCAGGCCCGCCGGGGTTGCGCTCTCTTTCATCACCGGCACAAGGTCCATCGAACAGATGGGACATTTTCCGGGTCCCTTCTCTCGTACCGAAGGATGCATTGTGCACGTCCAGTAATCGATGTTGCTATCTCTGCCGCCCGTTCCGCCGCGTTTCGAGCACGCGGGCGTGATCGCAAGCATCACTACGGTAATCGCCAAACGGAAAACGGAATTGTGGAATACCTGCTTCATTTTGATTTCCTTCTCTCCCTGAAATTTTGCGAAGGAAGCCAATCCTCGATGCCGACGATGGCGCCGAGCTCTGCGACCGCCACCTGGTAGTCGGCAAGATGATTTACATGCGTCGATTCAACGTCCTGCAGGACGCGCTGCGCAGTGATGAGCTCTAGAAAATTCGCGCTGCTTGTCTCGTAGGCGACTCGATTCGATTGCACCGCCTGCCGCGCCAGCGGCAAAATTTTGTCGCGATAAAGCTCGTAATGATGAGCAGCTGTTTCGATTTTCTTGAGCTGATCGCGGACCAGGCCGAGCGTTTCGGTACGCGTGGCGTCGAGCTCGTGCTGCGCGCCTTCGAAATTCTGGCGGGCCTCGGTTACTGCCGCGGAATATTTCCTTGGGTTGAGAAATGGCAGGCTGATCGAAACGCCGACATCAAGCTCACTGACGGCCTCCTTCGCAGCGTTGTATCGCTGCGCTTGAACATCGAGTGTCGGATCTGGGAACCACTGGCGATTCGCGAGCTCAACGCGGAATCTTTCGGCTTGAACCCGGTTTTGAGCTCGCTGCATTTCTGGTCGCGCGCTCAGGGCGACAGCTTGCAATGCTTGCAATGAAAAGTGCGGTGATTGAAACGGAATCTGTGATGGCTGGGCGAGCGGCGACTGCGCTGGTCGATTCATCAGCACGTTGAGCTGCGATTGCGCGTCTGAGATTCGGCGAAAAATATCGGACTGTGCTTCGAGCAGCTTGGCCGCGTCGGTTTGTGCGGTAAGCACATCGGCCTGGCTGGCGTTGCCAACTTCGTAGCGCTGGCGGTTTACTTCGGCGAATTGATTGAGCAGGTCGACGTTGC
>DASXTE010000145.1:0-10475 GCA_036505595.1 Pyrinomonadaceae bacterium | reverse complement strand
TCCAAGGACGGCGGTCTCACCTGGCAGGTCGTGCAGCCGACGCTTGCCGGACAGGTCGACACCCATCCGGAAACGCTCGACCCCTACACCTACGTGGAGGAAGACTCCGGTCGCGTGTTCGACATCGATCTATACGGCGAGAACCTGGCCGTGGGTCTACCTGTGGGTGCGTTCCTTTCCTGGTCGGATGACGAAGGCGCGACCTGGCTGACGAGCACGGTCAGCATCCCCGGATTGAACGACCATCAGACGCTGTTCGCAGGGCCCACACCCATCGGAAACCCACTGCTGAAATCGGTCGACCCTCGTTTCCCAGAGGTGTTGTACTACTGCGTGAATCAAGTCGCGGACTCGTGGTGTGCGCGCTCGATAAACGGCGGCCTGACCTTCACCATGGGCGCCACACCGGCTTATCTCGGCGCGGATCCAGAAACAAACGACGTGGTGTGCGGCGGTCTGCACGGCCACTTGGCCACCGACAGCGCTGGACGGTTGTTCTTACCCAAGGGCCACTGCGGCGATCCCTGGCTGGCCATCTCCGAAGACGGTGGCGACAGTTGGACGCGCATCCAGATTAGCAACAAGATCCGCGCCGCCGACACGCAGATGGCGGTGGCGGTCGACTCAGCCGACAATCTCTACTATGTGTGGTTCGATGACATCCACCACCTGCCGTACCTGTCCATCTCGCGCGACCACGGGAAGACCTGGTCCGCACCGCGGATGCTTGGACCGCCCGGGGTCTACGAGGTCAACTTTCCGACCATCGCGGCAGGAGATCCCGGGAAGATCGCCCTTACGTTTCCAGGTACGACCGTGAACGATCAGAGCGATCCCTCTCGTCCCTGGAACTCGTACGTGGTGATCTCGACAGACGCCCTGTCGAGCGATCCGACGTTCGTTTCCAACATCAGCAACCCGGCCAATGACCCGGTGTACCGCGGCGCTTGCCTGGGCCGCTGCGGCCGAATGTTCGATTTCCTGGACGTGGTGATATCGCCGAACGACGGCTCCGTGTGGGCGACCGCGGTCGACACCTGCACGGCCAAGACGGGGTGCCCAACCAATCCCAAAGCTGCCTCTGATGACATGCGCGGTATCGCGATCCGGCAAATTTCCGGGCCACCGCTCATCGGCACGGGCGCCTGCCCGGGGAAGGCGAACAAGTGTAAGTAGGTGTCCATACCGCTAGTAAGGCGGTAGCTTAACAAAGGAGGCGGGCGACTCGCCCGCCTCATAGTTTTCATTAAAGCGCAACGCTGAGTTCAAACCTGACTACAAGGTGCAGTTCACAGGTTTGGCGGCAGGCAGTCACAAGCTCGAGATTAAGAACATGAGTGGGTTCGTGTATCTCGACAACATCCGTTTGCAAAATCTGGCGACCACCAACCAACCGGCGACTGTTGCCGGTCAGACATCGAATCGATCCGCCGCCCGCGCGGCGGACCATCGCAAACAGTCTTGCCGTGCCGGCCGGCGCACAGGAAGTTTCAGTCGTCGCTGAATCGACGCTGAACGTTCCTTACAAGCTTGTGTTGGTTAATCCGTCCGGAGTGGCGCTGCAAACGGTTGATGCTTCGAATGGCGTAGCCGTGCTGGACTCCACAGTAAGCCAAAGCGGCACGTATATGATCAAAGTCGTCAACATCAGCGTGGGTCAATTGCAGTTCACGGTGACCGCGACACCTTTGGTTTCGCGGTAACCCATTGTGTGGATGAGTTGCGCACTCGCGCAACTCATCCACCGCGCCAACAGAATTCAGGCAGGCTCGTTTCACTTCACTCTCCGTTTTGTTGCGCGCGGCGGAGTTTTCGGAATTCTTGCAAATTTCTGAAAATTCAGAGAATTTTCGGAGTACTTCAGCCGCGGGCGGCTTCCTCTCAAGTTTTCCTCAACCAGTTCAATCAAAAATACGCCACATAGATTCAGTTAAATTGTTCGGTCCGGTGGGACGCGCAGAGGAGTCAAATATGAAAGTCATTTATCGCGTGGGGAAGCATCGCCTGTTACTAGTAATTCTGTTAGGTCTGGGTGTGGTAGCCGCGTTCGGCACAACCAAATTCATCGCCGGCTTATCACTTGCCGCATCGCCTGCAAGTGGTACCGTGTCACCAGCGAGCCCGAGCGTAACGTTCACTGGCGGACCATTCCTGGGGATTAATCAAACCAACTCCGCCGATAACGCCACGATCACCTGCACGCCGGCGACGCCTTGCGACGATTATGCTCTGGGCATCTCGCTGTCTGCGGACGACCCAAATTCTTACATCTTCAACGTGAAGGTTTCGTGGGCCGACAAAGCGACGCCGACCGCTTCGCACAACGACTTCGATGTTTACGTTTACGACAGTAGCGGCAAGGTTGTGTCGGGTAATTCAGGCGCGACTTCAGCTAATCCGGAAAACGTAACGATCAGCGTTACAGGTGGTAACTACAAGATCAGAGTTCTTCCTTTCGACGTTAACATTGGCTCGAGCGGTGACACGTACACGGCGACAGTTACTTTGTCGTCCGTCCCTGGGGCGCCAGCTTTTCCGGCGCCGCCAGCGCCGGTTCCGGGTGTGCCCCGATATCAGAACTACCCGGCGCCGGATGGTTTGGGCACAAGTGCAGGCGAGCCATCGATCGGCATCAACTGGGGAAGTGGAAAAGTTTTCATCGGTTCAAATACTCAAACGCTGCGAGTTACGTTTGACGAGTCGTGTTCCTCTTCTGCAAGCACTATCTGGGAAGACGTCAGCGCACCGAACGCGATAACCAGTCTCGATCCGATTCTGTTTACCGATCACAATGGCTTGGAAAAGGACCGGACCTTTGTTTCACAACTTACTGGCCAGGATAGTCTTTCCGCATTTACTGATGACGATGGCAATTCGTGGACGCCGAGTCAGGGCGGCGGCATTCCATCCGGTGTCGATCATCAGACACTCGGCGGCGGGCCTTATCGGACTGACATGGCTGCTGTTCCACCGGTCGTGCCGCCACCGCATCCGCTTTATCCGAACGCAATTTACTATTGTTCGCAGGATTCAGTCGTTTCGTTCTGCGCGCGCAGCGATAATGGCGGACTAACCTTCGGCGCTGGTACTCCGATCTATAACACTACGCAATGCGGCGGAATTCACGGCCACGTGAAAGTAGCGCCGGACGGAACAGTTTATGTGCCCGATAAGAGCTGCGGAGGCAAGCAAGGCTTCACTGCGTCGAAAGACAACGGCGTCACGTGGACGGTCGTAAAAAACCCGACGAGCAAGAACACTGCTAAATTGGTCGATCCGTCCGTGGGAATCGGCAAGAACGGCACGGTCTATTTTGCCTATGAGAACGGCGCCGATGAAAGCGGCAGCTTCCCGCCGAAGGTTGCGGTCGCGCGACGAAACGTGGACGGCACGTATACGTGGTCGAACGATCAGATACTTGGCGCTGAGTTCAATATCAAGAACGCGGTGTTTCCCGCGGCGATCTCCAGCGCGTTCAATCCTTCGGCGGTAGACGCCGACGACAATCGGGCGGCGATTGCTTTCCTGGGTTCCACAGCACCGGGTGATTACACGAACACCTCGTTCCCGGGGTCGTGGCACTTGTTTATCGCCACGACGTTCGACGGTGGAGTCACGTGGAAAACGGTCGACGCGACACCGAATGATCCTGTCCAGCGAGGATCGATCTGCACGCTAGGAACGGTCGATTGCGATCATGTCCCCGATGATCGCAACCTGCTCGACTTTATGGACGCGCAGCTTGATCGGCAGGGACGCGTGCTGGTCGGGTATGCCGATGGATGTATCGCCGGATGCGTGAACGGCACTGAGAACTCATTTACGGAGTTAGCGACAATCGCGCGACAGTCTGGTGGTAAGCGGCTTATCTCAGCATTCGATCCGGTCGAACCAGGGCTGGCGGGATCGCCGCTGGCTACGGCCGTTTCAGATCAGTCGGGCATTCATTTGTCCTGGCAAGCACCGGACAACGGCGGGTCGGCCATCACCGGTTATAAAGTCTATCAACGACCTGACGGCGTTGCACAAGCATCATTGATCGCGAATTTGGGAACACAAACCACATTCGACGATTTCAATGCTGCACCGGGAGTCAAATACTTTTACAGCGTGGCTGCAATTAACGCCGCCGGTGAAGGGCCCAGATGTGGAGAAGTAACTCCCAATCCGTTGCCACCCGTCACCTCTTGCAGTATGCCGGGCACGAGTCTGGTTCAGGACGACGCGGGCGATGCCAGGCCGGCGAATCCCGCGCTCGACATTCGCGAGTTATCCGTTGCTGAGCCTTACGATCTGGCGAATCCAAACGCGAATAAGTTGGTCTGGACTTTCAAGGTTGACAGCCTGGCAGTCGTGCCGCCGAATAGCCAGTGGTACATCATTTGGGACTTCGGCAAAGGACTGCGGAAGTATGTTGCGATGAAGACCGACGCCGCCGGCGCGCCATCGTACGAGTATGGTCATGTCGGTCCGGCACTCAACGCGCTCAGTCCCGACCCCGACGCGAACAAACCTTTCCCGGAAGGCGCGGCTGACTCCGGTTCGATCGCGGCTGACGGCACAATCACGATTACCATTTCCAATAGCAAGGTTGCTGACACCAGCTTCAAAGGCGCCGGCGAGCCAAAGCGCGGATCGACTCTGGCGAACATCAGCCCGCGCACCTTCAGCGGCACGGGCAACATAAACGTCACTGGCTCATCCGCGACGGACAATACCGCGAACACGCCAACCTACACATTGGTCGGAAACAACTTCTGCCGGCCGCAGACTGCACCGACCGCGGTCCTTAATGCTTCGCCGCTGACAGGTCGCGCTCCACTGACGGTTAACTTTGACGGATCGAATTCTTCAGATCCGGACGCCGGAGATGCGATCGCTTCGTACACGTTCGACTTTGGCGACAGCTATTACGTGACGCAGTCGAGCCCGACCATTTCTCACACTTACACGGCGAACGGCGTGTACAGCGCGAAACTGTATGTGACTGACACGCGCGGCCAGGTAACAAACTCACCCGCAGCGGTCACTATTACCGTGAGCGATCCGTCGCCAACGCCCACACCGCCACCGTCGGGCTGCATCGAGGACAACGACTCGCGCATTGCTTATTCAGGCGGTTGGCATCTTGTTAACAATTCTGGCGCTAGTGATGGACACTTCCGTTATCACACTGGCAGCAGTCCAAGTCACAGTGCAAGTCTCGACTTCAACGTGCCAGCGGGGAATACTGGTTCCATTACGTACGCATTTGCCAAGAGTCCGAAAGGCGGCACCGCCGATCTCTACCTTGACGGCGTCAAGAAACAGACGGTCAACTACGCCGGCACCGTCGGCAGCACGCAGGCGCCTGAATTCAAATCTCAATACAAAGTGCAGTTCGCAGGTCTGGCGGCGGGCACTCACAAGCTGGAGATCAGGAACATGAGCGGCGTGGTCTATGTCGATCAGTTCTGCGTCACCAGCTCGACGATCACGTCACAACCAGCCAGTGGTCCAGGCAACACCACGAATCAGTCGGGTAATGCTTCTCCCGGACAAACGGCGAGCACGAATTATCAGCCGCAGTCTGGCTCGCAGGAGATGACCGTGACAGCCGAGTCGACGTTGAATGTGCCGTTCAAGTTGGCTGTGGTCGATCCGTCTGGATTGACGCTGCAAACAGCTAATGCGGTTTCAGGCATTGCCACACTCAGTGTGCCTGTCAATCAACAGGGTATGTATGTGATTCAAGTCGTGAACCTGGGCCTTGGGCCAATTCAATTCACTACCACGACTACACCCGTCGTCAAACGGTAGCGTGGGGCGAGGCGGCAACGTTCTTGCCGCCTCAAGTTTTTTCCAAACGCGTCTTTATGATTATTATGGAGCGCGCATCGTTATCATAGACGCTTCGGGAGGAATCAATTGATGCTCGTTACGAGCCACCGATTTTTTTGCGCACTCGCGGTAGTGTTCGCATTTTTAAGCGCGGGCTGTAAGCAGCAATCATCTGTTTCGCAAACCTCGCCATCGACGTCCTCGCCGGGGACGAGCGCACCAGCTCCGGCAGCGAGCGCAAGCAACGCACCGGCGACCAGTGCCAACGCGGCGCCGAACAAAGCCACCATCGACGCGTGCAAGTTGCTAACGGCTGATGAAATTAAGTCCGTGCAGGCAGACGCTTTGAAAGAAGTTACTCCCAACGCGCCCAGCGGCGGCGACTTCATCACGAGTCAGTGCTTTTATGCCACGAACAGTTTTGTTAATTCGATTAGCCTTACAGTGACTCAACAGAATGCCCAAGCCGGCGCCCGAAACATCCGCGAATTTTGGGAAGAGACATTCGACGCGCGCAGCCGCGAGAAGGAACGAGAGCGGGAACGCGACCGCGACCGCGAGAAGAAAGCTAAGGGCGGTGAAGAAGAAGAGGAGAGTGCACCACCTGAACGCGTCAAAGGCATCGGGGACGACGCTTACTCCGTAGGCAACGCAAAAATTGGCGCACTCTATGTGCTCAAAGGGGATAAGTTCCTTCGTATTAGTGTCGGCGGATCCCACAGCCAACCCGAACGAATCGCCAAAATGAAGAAATTAGCGCAATACGCAATCAACCGGCTCTGACGCCCTAACAACCTGCAGACCCTTCGATCAGGAACACTATTGTTTTGCGGACTCGGCTATCGTATAGTCAAAACAGGAAGTCGCCCCCAACAAGCTTTGGCTTCCGTCCTCTTTAGCCTAACAGCCGCCCCAGCGAAGACCTCTCAAATAATTTCGCGTGAGTTTTCAAGTCAGCAGTTAGTAATTGTTTCTGAGTCGACGTGCTCAATTCGCATGGGCCGAATATCTACATCCGCATCCTACAGCGTTTCTGAGAAGCGACCAAGTCTGACCGCCGGCACCGTCCTGCAAGATCGTTATCGAGTCACGCGCCGGCTTGGCAAAGGCGGCATGGGAGCGGTCTACGAAGCGACCGACTTGCGACTCGATGTGACGGTCGCGATTAAAGAGGCATTCTCGACTGACGCGCGGCTGCGAAAACAGTTCGAGCATGAGGCGCGTCTGCTGGCGCAACTGCATCATTCGGCGCTCCCGCGGGTCACGGATTATTTTGCGGAAGGCGAGCGCGTATTTCTGGTGATGCAGTTCATCGCCGGTGACGACCTCGGCGAAATAATCGCGAAGCAGCCTGGACCGTTGCCTCGTAACACGGTGATCGCGTGGGCCGATCAACTGCTCGATGCGCTGATTTATGTGCACACGCGTGAACGGCAAATCATTCATCGCGACATCAAGCCGCACAATCTGAAGCTGACAGCAGAAGGCACGATCGCGTTGCTCGATTTTGGTTTGGCGAAAACTGATTCCGACACAACGACTCTGAATTCATCCAGCAGCGTCTTCGGATTCACGCGCCGCTATTCGCCCCCCGAGCAGATGCAGGATGAGGGCACGACGCCGCGAAGTGATATTTATGCGCTGGGTGCGACGCTCTATCACTTGCTGACGGGTGTGAAACCGCCGGACGCGCTCGAGCGCGCCAGAGCGATTGCAAAATCGGAAGAGGATCCACTACAGCCCGCGAACAAAATTCACTCGGCGGTTGGGCCAGAAGTGTCGGCGATGCTGCTCAGAGCAATGGAACTCGACCCGGGGCGTCGCTACAAAGACGCGAACGAATTTCGCGAAGCGTTGCGGCGCGTGGGCCGTAGCGAGACCCGCGCAGTCAGTGACTGGCGTGACCGCGGGCTCAGTGATTCGACCGGGCCTCCGAACGTCAACGTCACTGTCGTCAACAAACCCGTCGCGATTGATCCGTTCGACAGCTATTCGATACTGAAACCTGCCGAAATAGATTGGCTGCTGCCGAAGCCGAGCCGGCGCCCATTCGTCGTCGTTGGCTTGATTGGAATGCTGTTAGTGGGTGCGGTATTCGCGTTTTCCAACACCGATGGTTGGACGAATCTTTCGAAGGCTGCCGTAGATTACATCCAGCCGAGTAGCGATCTCATTAACACGAATTCAACAGCGCAAGAAAAGTCCGGAGGAGCCCAAGCCAGCAGTCAGTTGAAGACTGCTCGCGCGGCAGGCGCCACTAAACCAATTCCACGCGAACAGCATGTCCGAAAATCACAGGTTGAAGCTGGGACTAAACAGAACCGGAAGTCGCACGCGCGATAGGCGTTTCGGCGGCAGCCTTTGAAGCTTTTCGAATCAGGTTAGCCGCGGCTTTGATCCAGAGTGGATCGCTGTTGAGGCAGGGAATTAGCGTCAGCTCTTCACCGCCGGCCTCGCGGAATTCTTCACGTCCGCGAATTCCAACTTCTTCCAGAGTCTCGAGACAATCGGCGACAAAAGAAGGGCAGGCGACGGCGATAGTTTTGATGCCGCGCTTGGGTAATTCCCGCAGCAAGCCTTCGAAGGCTGGCCCGATCCATTCGTCCTTTCCGAATTGTGACTGGAAGCATGTCGTGTATTGATCGATGTTCAGACCAACCGCCGTCGCGATTGCGCGCGCGGTCGCGTGGCACTGCGCGCGATAACAATTAGCGTTCGTCGGGCCAACCTGTGCGCAGCAGGCGTCGTTGACACGGCAATGATCGGCGGCGTCGATTTGCTTGATGTGCCGCACCGGCACGCCGTGAAAGCTGAACAGCGTGTAATCAGGCGAGTAAGTTTTCAAATGCTCGCCGACGATGTGCGCGTTCGCATTAATGAAGCCGGCATCAGCGTAGAAAGGTTCGACGAAAAGTAATCTATCCGTGACGCCGAGTTTCTTCGCCTGCCTTTTCGTTTCCACGACGGCAGTTTCAAAACTCGATTGCGTGTACTGCGGATAAAGCGGCACGGCCACAATTGTATCGACGCCCGCTCGTTTCAAATTCGCCAGACCTGCGGCGATCGAAGGATTGCCGTAACGCATTCCGATCTCGACGACGAACTCTGCTCCGCCGTTGGATAGCTCGCTTGCGAGACCGGCGGCGAACTTTTTCGTGTGCACGAGCAGCGGCGAGCCTTCCGGCATTTGAATCTTCTGATAGTGCTCGGCCGAATAATGCTTGCGCCGTGGAACTATGACGCGATTGACCAGCAGCCAGCGCTTCATGAACGGCATGTCGAGGACATACTCGTCCATCAGGAATTCGCGCAGGTACCGGCCCACCGCGTCCGGTGTCGGTTCGTCGGGAGTGCCGATGTTAGTGAGTAGAACGCCGATGCGGCCCATTAGTTAGCTAAGAAACGTTATTTGAAGAAACGTTATTCGAAGTGCAAACCGATTCTCGCACTGAACCGTTGCGGAAAGCCAACGTGCGTGCCGCTGAAGCTGTTTGCCGTGCGGGAGTATAATCCGCGGGATTAGCGGTGACTTATTCCGCTGCGGTAGGTATAAGACTCTCCACAGGGGTCTTATGCCTAACGGTTGGGTATAATACATAGTTATGCGCTTCCCGTTATGACTATAGAAGCTGAGGACTGAAACATGGAACTGGCAGTTACAAAGCTTGCGATCATCTGCTTCTTTATCACCGGCGTCTCTCACATCGTTCAGTCTCGCGTCTGGGCGCAATTCTTCATAGATATGCACGGTAAGGGTGAGGTCGGCAGTTTCCATAATGCGCTCCTTCATTTTCCACTTGGTGCTCTAATTGTCTGCTTTCATAACGTGTGGCATGGATTACCGATGGTGCTGACGTTAATTGGATGGGGATTGGTGCTTAAGAGTTTCATATACTTCATTTTTCCCAGTCGTGGCGTAAGAATGTTGGCGCGTGTCTCAATGGAAAGGTCCGGGGAGTTCATCGTTGCTGGCATATTCTCTATTGGCATCAGCGGCTTGCTGATATTTTCATTACTCCGACGGTAAAATGTGTGCTTGCATAACTGGCCGTATACTACGTTGTTCATCAGACGACGCGCATAACACATCGTTGGACGCGAGCGGCGGGAGCGTGTTTCGCATCATGACTGGTCCGGCGATGCTTGATTGAATTCGCGCCGCCGCGTCAACTCAAACGTTGGGCGTCTTTCTGTTCCTCTACAACGAATTCCCTAAGGAGATAAAAAATGCTAGAGGTGATTTTAAAAAGCTTTGATAATCCTGATGAAACTCGCATATTTGAGAAGGGCAAACTAGAGATTGTACGAATTGGCGAAATGACACTTGGGCGGGCCACTTATGAACCTGGATGGAGATGGTCTGAACATGTCAGCCCGATTGCAGGCACTCCGCTTTGTGAAGTCGAACATATTGGAATGGTTCTGTCAGGGCGTGCGATGGCTGCCATGAAGGATGGCACTGAAGTTGAATTGACCGCTGGTAGTCTTTTCTATGTACCACCGAATGCTCACGATAGTTGGGTGATAGGAGACCAGCCTTATGTATCACTGCACTTCTTAGGGGCAGAGCAGTACGCGACGTAAGAGATTTGTTTGTATGGCGGTTGTCTTAATGGCGCCGCCCAACAAATCGTTGGACGCGAGCGGCGGGAGCG
>DASXTE010000144.1:0-3723 GCA_036505595.1 Pyrinomonadaceae bacterium | reverse complement strand
GCGGACACGATTGGCATGTTTCAGATTGAAAGTCGCGCACAGATGTCTTGTCTCCCGCGTCTGCGGCCGCAAAAGTTTTACGACATCGTGGTGCAGGTGGCGATCATTCGGCCCGGCCCCATTGTCGGCAACATGGTGAATCCTTATTTGGAGAGGCGGCTGGGACGCGCGCCGGTCAAATATGCACATCCGGATTTGGAACCGGTGCTGAAACGCACGTTGGGCGTGCCTTTGTTTCAGGAGCAACTTTTGAAAATGGCAATGATCTGTGCGGATTTCACCGGTGGTGAGGCAGAAGAGTTGCGGCGCGCGATGGGCTTCAAACGTTCAGAGCAGCGAATGAAAGACATTGAAACAAAACTGCGGCACGGCATGACGAGGAAGGGAATCAGCGCAAAAGTGCAAGAGGAGATTGTGGATCAGATTGCTTCGTTCGCGCTGTATGGTTTTCCGGAATCGCACGCGGCCAGCTTTGCTTTGATTGCTTATGCGAGTGCTTATTTGAAGTGTCATTACCTGGCGGCATTCACCGCTGCGACGCTGAACAATCAGCCGATGGGTTTCTATCAACCGTTCACAATTATCAAAGACGCGCAGCGGCATGGATTGAAAGTGTGGCCGGTGGATGTGATGCGATCCGAGTGGGAATGCACTGTGGAAGACAGTGAGCAGTGGGCAGTGATCAGTGAGCAGAAAAACAGAGGTCAGAGATCAGAGGTCAGAGGTCAGAAGTTATCCACTCCTGATCGAGAGTTCGAGAGCGCTGGTCGAATGGCATTGCAGTCCCGTAGGAACGAAATATTTATAGATGAAAGCGATAGTAAATTTTCCGAAGCCCCTTTAGGGGCGAAAGTGTTTCGCTCCTACGGAGCTTCGGATTCATTTCTAAGTTCAGATTCTATAAACATTCCGCCGCTCTGCGGCGGTCAAAACGATATTCGGAACCCCGCGCTTCGCCTCGGTCTGCTCTGCGTCAAAGGCTTGCGTGAAGAAGCGGGTCGCGCAATTGTGCGGGCGCGAGCGGAGAAACCTTTTTCGAGTGTCGATGATTTACACCGGCGCGTGCCGGAATTGCGAAGAGATGAGTTGCGAAAGTTGGCGGCGGTGGGGGCGCTGAATTTGATAGAACAGAGGTCAGAGGTCAGAGATCAGAGGTCAGAAATAAACTCCAAAGACCAAAATCCAAAGCCGAAACTCAGAAGTCAGAAGTTACACGTCAGAAGTCAGAGATCAAAAGATGAAACTGTGCAGACGTTGGACATTGGACGTTGGACTTTAGACAACAAACTACACCCTAACCCCCACACCCTACCCCCTACGACTCACCGTCGCGATGCTCTTTGGCACGTTGAACGCGTCTCGCGCGATCCCGGCCCGTTGTACGAGAAGCTGGAAGAGACGGCCGGCTCGCCGCTTCAGCCGATGACGCTGAATGAAAGATTGAATGCGGATTTGCGCGGCACGGGCATCACGATTGGCCGCCATCCGATGGCGCATCAACGCGCATGGCTCGACACACTGAGTGTCGCGCGCGCCAGAGCTCTCAAGGGCATGCCCAACGGAATGTGGGTGAAAGTCGCGGGCTGGGTAATCGTGCGTCAGCGACCAGGCACCGCGAAAGGATTTGTTTTTTTAAGTCTCGAAGATGAAACCGGCATCGCGAACATCATCGTCAATCCGCAAATCTTCGAAACCAATCGGCTGGCGCTGGTTAATTATCCCTTTCTGCTGATCGAGGGAGTTTTGCAGCATCAGGACAACGTTGTTTCCGTCAAAGCAAAACGAATTGAGCCACTACAAATGAAGATTGAATCGCCGGGATCGCACGACTTTCACTGACACAAAAAGAGGCAGGCAACGCCCGCCTCTAAACATCCGATTGATCAATCCAGCGATTATGGTCGACGACGACGGGTGGGTGTCGTCTTTTCAGGCGTAACGTTGGCTTGCGCTTTTAACGCTTCGATCAAATCTTTGGCTTCGGCTTTCAAAGGATTGGTGTCCGGTGCCTTATCAATAAAGCGTTGCAGGTAATTAGCGGCCTCCTGATATTTTGCCTTGTCGTTGTTGTTCAATGCGCCGATGTTAAAGAGTGCCTGGCCAATGCGAAGCAGCGCGTCTGGATCATCCGGACTGGCCTCCAGAATTTTCTGGTAGGCGGCGACGGCTCGTTCAAACCCGGCTGCGTCTGAAGCCGTATCGAACAGTATCTGAGCGAGATCTTTTTCCGCTTTTGCCTTTTTCGCCGGATCGGTTTCCGCAGCCATGTACTCTTGATAAGCGGTAAGGGCGGTGGCCGCTTGTGATGGATCGACTTTCGTCAACAGTCGCATGGATTCAGCGCGATTGGAAAGAATCTCCAATTTTCTCGACGCCTGATTGGCTTGCCCGGTTGGATCGGTGGCGGGCTGCTCTTTGTTTGCAAACTCGACACCTTTTGTGGCCGTATCGGCTGAAGCCTGAAAGTCCTTTTTCGCGATTTCCATTTCCGTGGACTTTACGGTCTGGTCCGGCGATTTCACTGACGTGTTGTAATGATCGACACCGCGGGATCGGAGGGCTGAAGATTTCAAGGAATAGAACACAACCTGTTCAGGATCGGCGGCGAGGCCTTCGTCGAACTGCTTAATGGCCTCGTCATAGTTCGGTGGTTTAGCGGCCATCGCGTCCCTGCCCGCCTTGAAGGTGCGCTGTAACGTCTCGTTAACGTTCGCTACGCGGTTCTTCTCGGCTTCGTATTTCTTTAGTTCTTCCGCCTGCTTTGCTTTCGTTGCTGCACTCTCGCCGGAGTTTCCAGTGCTGCCGGTGTCGCCGCCACCCTTTGAAACGGCAATTGCTTCTTCTCGCGTAAGTTTTTTCCCGTCACCCGGGTTAAGAACAACATCAACCGGGATTTCACGTCCGGCCTTAACGCCGCTCTTTGCATTTGGCTGCGCCCCGGGCGCACTTACTGAGACTACATAAGTGCCGACATATGGAAGTCCGGCGAAAACCCATTCGCCCTTCTTGTCGGATTTCGTGTGATATTCGCCGCTTATGTCCGTGCGGTAAACATCAATTATCGCGCCGACCACCGGGGCCGCATTGCCATCCGCGCCGATCAGCTTCACGCTGCCGCGCAGCGCGCCCGTCTGGGCCGAGGTCACCAGCGCCGCGCCCACGATAACTGCTGAACCAATAACAATATTAAATAGATACCGACGCATTTAAATTCCTCCGTAAAGTCTGCTGCCATTCGAGCGCAGCCAGTGTTAAGATGCTGTCGAGTTAACAGTAGTTGTAGCGAATACCCGGCCTAAAGGTAAATACCCGCACCCGCAGTGTCAAGCATAGGGAATTGGATCTTTTATCCCAGCCTCGCTGAACGCACGAAGCCGCAGCGCGCAGGAATCACAGCGACCACACGCGCGATCTTCAGACTGGTAACACGACCAGGTGAGTTGCAGCGGCGCTGCCAATTCCACGCCCCGTTTTACTATTTCTGGCTTTCGCAAGTGTATGACCGGGGTCACAATTCTGATTCGGGTTTGGGGCCTTGTGCCGATGTCGATGGCGCGCTGGAATGCTTCGTAAAACTCAGGACGGCAATCAGGGTAGCCCGAAGAATCTTCGGCTACCGCCCCGATGTAAATTCGTCCCGCGCCGATTACTTCCGCCCAACTCGTCGCAATCGACAGCAAGTGCGAATTGCGAAACGGCACATAGCTGGTTGGAATTTCGCGC
>DASXTE010000143.1:0-13882 GCA_036505595.1 Pyrinomonadaceae bacterium | reverse complement strand
TACACCGTCAGCGAAGTGAAGATGGAAAAGGACAAAGAGTGGAAGTCCGTTACTCAGATTTGGGTTGTTCCAACAAGCAGCGGTAAAGCGCGCCAATATACTCGCGGCGACAAGAGCGCTACCGCGCCAGAGTGGTCTTCCGACGGAACGATGATCGCCTTCCTCAGCGATCGCGAAAAAGACGGCGAGCGCCAGGTGTGGATGATGATGGCCGACGGCGGCGAAGCCTGGGCCGTGACCTCGCACAAAGGCGGCGTGAGTGGCTTCCGCTTTTCTCCGGACGGCAAACAACTGTTGCTGACGGCCACCGATCAGCCAAACAAAGACGAAGAGGATCGAAAGAAAGTCAAAGACGACACGATGGTCATCGACCATGACATCAAGATGACGCACCTGTGGCTGTTCGACATTCAAAAGAAAGATGAGAAGCGGCTCACGGAAGGCGAATACACTGTGAGCGATCCGCAATGGTCGCCGGATGGAACGCGCATCAGTTACACCACGCGACCGACACCGAAAGCCGACGACGGCGACCTCGATAACATTTGGGTACTCACGGTCGCGACCGGTGCCAAGAACAAAATCACGGCCGATGATGCTTCGAGCCAGAACGCCCGTTGGTCGCCTGATGGGAAGTGGATTGCTTACAACTGTGGTGAGCGCGGCGCTGTCTCTACCGATTTTCTGTGTTTGATTCAACCTGAAGGTGGAACGCCAAGACAGCTAACTGCAAACTTCGAACTCGCCACCGGAACGGCGGTTTGGTCGCGCGACGGCAAGACGATTTATTTCAGCACAAATATTCGCGAGGCGATAGAAGTTTACGCGGCAGACGTCGCGACCGGCACCGTAAAGCAACTGACCTCGCGCGGCGGCTCGATCGGCATTACGGAGATTAGCCGCGATGGCAAGATGATCATCGGAACGTTCGCGTCTGCTCAACAGCCGACAGAGCTCTATTCGTCCGCTGCGAGCCTGGCCTCGGTCAAGCAACTCACCGAACATAATTCTTGGCTGAAAGATTACTCAGTCGGGCAATCTGAAGTCGTAAAGTGGAAGAGCAAGGACGGCACGGAAATCGAAGGCGTTCTGACGAAGCCTGTTGGTTACACTTCGGGAACAAGAGTGCCATTTCTCCTCAATCCGCATGGCGGGCCGACGGGCGCTTCGCTCAACAACTGGAACGGCACGGTCCAGGTGCTCGCGGCGAATGGATTCGCGGTGCTGCAACCGAACTTTCGCGGCTCGACAGGCCGGGGACTCGCATTTTCTCAGGCAAACAAAAACACCTGGGGCAAAGGCGATTACGAAGACTGCATGACGGGCGTCGATGCGATGATTGCTAACGGTATCGCCGATCCTGATCGGCTCGGCGCTTTTGGATGGTCGTACGGCGGCTACATGACTTTTTGGATTTTGACGCAGACGGATCGCTTCAAAGCCGTCTCGCCCGGGGCGGGACTGACGAACATCTACTCGATGTATTCACAGAATGACATTCAGCGATACTTGCGCTGGTTCTATTCGGACAAGTCGCCGTGGGACGCTCAGGAACTTTATTGGGATCGTTCGCCGATGAAGTACGTGAAAAACGTGAAGACGCCGACGATGATCATGCACGGGCAAGTGGACACGCGCGTGCCTATCGCGCAGGCGCAGGAGTTCTACATGGCTTTGAAAGAAATGAAAGTGCCGGTTGAGTTCATCGTCTATCCGCGCGAGAACCACGGTTTCACTGAGCCGCGACACAACATGGATCGTGTGCGGCGATACGTGAAGTTCTTTGCGAAGTATTTGAATGCACCGATGGTGACTGAGCCGGCAGGGCAATGACAAGCTGATCGATTGGCCTGGCGAGGGGCGTAGCCCTTGCTCCTAACTCAAGCTCTTCCGGAAGGTCAGAGACCTTCCGCACATCGAGCGGCAGAGCCGCGAACATGAACCCGGAATTCCAAAACATCAAGTTCGAGATCGACGATCGCGTTGCTCGCATCACCTTTGCGCGGCCGCCGCTCAATGTTCTGAACATTGCGATGATGCGCGAGATCAACTCAGCGCTGAACGAGTGCGGTCAGCAGCGCGATCTCGCCGCGATTGTGTTCGATGCCGCAACAGACACGCGCGCTTTCAGCGCCGGTGTGGCCGTCGAGGAGCACGTGCCTGAGACAGTCTTTCAGATGCTCGACACGTTTCATTCGATTTTTCGCACGCTCCAGCAGATCGTGAAACCTGCGATTGCCGTGGTTGATGGGCCGGTGTTGGGTGGCGGCTGTGAATTTGTGGCCGCGTGCGACATCGTCATCGCGAGCGACCGCGCAAAATTTGGCCAGCCGGAAATCAAGCTCGGCGTCTTTCCGCCGATTGCGGCGATTCTTCTGCCACGCATCATCGGCGAGAGAAGAGCGCGCGAGCTGATTCTTACCGGCGAATTGATCGATGCCGAAGAAGCACTGCGGCTTGGCCTGGTGAACTATGTTGTGCCCAGCGGCGACCTGTCAGCAAAAACTGAAAGCGTTTTGGCGAAGCTGCGCGAACTTTCAGCCAGTGCGCTTTCGCTGACCCGGATGGCCCTTGATTTCGGGAGCCGCCGCGCGTTTGAATCTCAGCTTACAACAGTGGAGAATCTGTACTTGCACGAACTGATGAAAACCGAGGACGCCGAAGAAGGCGTGCGGGCGTTTATGGAAAAACGGAAGCCGGAATGGAAGAACCGATGAAAGCAAGGATGAAGGATGAAGGCGGAAGGATGAGAGCGAGATCGCTCGCGCAGTCACGAACCGTTCGCGGCAGAGCTTCGCTGCGGCATTATTCTCATTTCATCCTTCATCCTTCATCCTTCATCCTTCTCTTCTTTCTTCTCGCTCTTACTATTAACTTCTCCGCCAGCGCTCAAACCCGCCGACGCAGCGGCGCGCATTCTTCCATTCCGCGCGACACTTTCAGCGCGGCCGATCGGAACGCCGTCGAGCGCGCCATCGGCACCGCCTGCGCTGAACGAATTCGCGATCCGCTCGGCAGCACGCCTATCGACGAGATGCAGGCGCGGCCCTCACTGTCGGCCAGCAATCCTGACGCAGTGTCCGGCGCCAAACGCGCCGATCGTTTGCTGCCGGCGACACGTAGGCTGGTAGCCAACGCGATTATTCAATTGGCTAAAGATTACGGCATCTACAACACTGTCGTGGCGCGCGCGCGTGTGAACCAGGCCGCGGCGCGTGTGCAAGCAGTCAAGCGCGTGCGCCCGAATGTGGATGCGCGCGACAACGCATCGGTTCTGTTGCGCGATCCGCGAGTGATCGAGTTCGGCACGATCTTTTTGGCTGGCCTGAAATCTGACGAAGCAATGATCAGCGTGCTTGGTCACGAGCTGACGCACGTCGCCAGCGGTCAATCCGATTTGTTACGGCCATTGTTTCGCGCGATCGCGCGACGCGCCGCCGGCCGAACGGGTTTGTCCATCCAGGGCCAGCGCTCGGAAGAACTTGCGTGCGACCTGGTGGGCCTGGTAGCGGCGCGCGCGTTCATCAAGGAAACGCCGAGCTGGGAACCTCAGCCACGTCGCCTAGCCCGCGCCGTCGAGCACAACTGCGTCGATGATGACAGCTCAGATGAAGATCACCTGTCGCCGCGCAACACGATGCGCGCACTGTTCACCCTGGACATCGATCTAGCGCGCGAGTTACTCACGACCGGCCCACAAGCCTCATCACCAAGGGCCAATTCGTTGACAGTACGCGCCGCGGCTTTCTAACATCACACGCGAGATGAACGTTTTGACCTGGCAGCGTTCGACAACCGCCAAATTCCGCTCAATCGCGCAAAGAACGCCAACGCTTCGCTGCGGTTCAGTCATGCTTCGGCTCTCGGCGTTTTTGGCCGTCGTCGGTTTGGCGCTGTTCGCAGTCGCATGCCGCAATGACAACGAAGCGCAACGCGTGCGGCCGCGGCAGTTGCGCGATGTTCCGGCGCAGCGTCTGGCATTCACCTTCACGGCCGATGTTGACTCGCCGCCGAACGCTACGACTGAAGAAGCAAAACCGATTCAAGCAATCCAGCAGGACTTCGACGAACGCCGCAAGGACGAAGCGCTCGTGCTGCTGCGCACGGTGCCGTCGCCTGATGGGCAACGCGCGCTCGCGCTGTACAGCGGCCAGGACGAGCCCTCGACTACTTTTCACATCGACCTCTATGCGGCAAGCGGGATGTTTATTCGCAATCTCACGCCGCCTGACTTGGCCGTCGTCTTTCAGGATTCAGTTCTGTGGTCGGCTGACAGCGGCTACATCGCGTTCGTCGGTCGCAAAGCCGCACAACCCCAACCGAGTCCCACGCCGCAAGGATTGGAAGAGCCGGTCCCGCTCGAATCGCCAGTGCCGACGCCGACAGTCATGCCTGCCTTTCCGCCAGTGGCAACATTCTCAACTGAGCAGATCTATATCTGTAATCGCGATGGCTACGATCTGCGGCCGCTGACGACGCGTGACGGGTTGATCTATTTCGCGCTGTCGTGGGCGCCTGACGGTCATGCGCTTGCGGCGCTGGCTTGCAAAGAAAGCGAGTGGGATGCTCGCGAACGCGAGTACAAAACGCCTGCGGGGAGGCCACGGGTGATTTCGTTGGACGGTCAGGAACGCTTATTGGATGACGAGCCGGCGCAAACGTCGCCGGTGTGGTCACCCGACTCGTCGAAAATTGCGACAGCATTCAGCGTTGACATCGGAATTTACGACGCGGCCGGAAAATCTCCGACACAGGCGCGCATCGTTCTGCGCGAACGAATGCTGACGGCGTCTGCGGCCTTTGATGAGAAGTCGGCCGCGAAGAAGAGTCCAGATCCATCGAAGGCGAACACAACTAGTTCGTCCACGACCAGCGGTGTTCCCGTTTCGTTTAATCCGATCGTGCGAATCGAGTGGCCGGTGCCGGAAAAACTTTACGTGCAGACGGGCTATCTGGATTTGCGGAACCTGATGCCGACTTTCTCGCGTTGGCATCTGTTGACGTTGAGCCCGCAGGCGGTCGTCTTGGGAAATCGCTGACTCACTCAAGCCTCTTTTTTGGGACGCCTCCGCGGGGACACCTACAGAATTTCGAGACATTTCCTTCGTTCTTCATTATTATCGAGCGCGCCGGGAATTCTGAAATGAGCTCCCTTCCTAGATCGGCTCTCATCATCGCACTCAGCCTAACGTGCGTTTACATTGTCAAATCACAGGACACCAGGGCCAAACGCGGCTCGATCACGGGACGGGTGATTGCTGCAAATAAGGGCGTTGCCGGCGTCACCGTCAGCATCAGCATGAGCGGCGATGCGCTTTCAGGCGGCGGGCTCACGTTAAAGAGCGTAACTGATGACGACGGTCGATTCCGAATCTCAAATCTTCCAGCCGGCACCTATTATGTTTGGCCGTTCGCGCCCGCCTCTGTCGTGGCAGAAGCGACCGGAGTATCTCCCCAGGGAAAAGTTGTGGCGCTTGCGGAAGCCGAGACGGTTGAAGATGTCGATTTCCACCTCACTCCTGGCGCCGTAATCACGGGCAGAGTTACAGACGCTGCGGGCCGTCCCGTGATCGACGAGCGCATACGGCTGTTACCGGTCGGGGCCGACGTGCGGCGTTTGACCAGCTCAATCTATCCCGGCATCAACGACATTCGCACGGACGACCGCGGCGTCTATCGCATCTTCGGTTTGCCGGCCGGCAAGTACAAAGTGTCGATTGGCGACGAGTATGGCGCGTTTACCAGCACGAAAGGCCGGCGCTTTTTTCCGCGCACTTTTCATCCGGATGTTGCAGAAGAAGCCAAGGCAGAAGTCGTCGAGGTAACAGAAGGCGGCGAAGCAACAAACGTCGATATCACGGTGGCACGATCGATGACCGGATTTTCGGCGAGCGGTCGGTTCATTGATGCCGAGAATGGGCAGCCGGTGCCAAACATAAGCTTTGGCCTAACGATAATTGTCGGCGGTCGTCCTTCGGGCTTCATGAGCGGGAATGGTGTCTCCACCAGCGATGGCGGATTTCGCATCGACAACCTCCCGCCCGGTCGCTATGCAGTCAGCATTTTGCCCAGATCAGGGAGCGTCTTTTACGGTGAGTCATCGGCTTTTGACATCACCGACGGCGACGTCACTGACCTGGAAGCGAAGGTTCATCGCGGCGCGTTGATTTCCGGCAATGTTGTAATTGAAGGCTCGCCCGATAGATCTGTTTTGGCGAGACTCGCGCAGGCGCGCGTAGAAACAGTGATGTGGGCCGAAGGCGCCAACATCGGTACAGTAAACTATACAAACATTAATCCGGATGGAAGTTTTCAAGTCGGTCCGCTGCAAGCGGGAAAGGCCACGCTCCGTCTGAGCTCGGCTGACCGAAACGTGCCAGCCGAGTTCGCCTTATTGAGTGTCGATCTTAACGGCGTAGATAAAAGTCCCGGCATACAGGTAACGGCGGGTGAAAATATTTCCGGAGTTCGTCTCGTGGTTGGCTACGGCACGGGTACGATTCGTGGAAGTGTACGTGGCGAAGGTGGCGCGCTGTCCCCGGATATTTACGTTTACGTTGCGCTCGTGCGTCCGGGCAACGCGTTGACGATCACATCTACCCGCAATGACGCGCGCGGACGCTTCGTTTTTGAGCGTGTGCCGCCCGGCAATTACGAAGTTGTAGTCACCGCGTATTTGGACAACAACAAACGGGTAACTGCGCGGCAGCCGGTAGTCACCAGTGATGGAGCAATCACCGAAGTAACGTTTACGCTGAATCTCAATGAAGCGCCGACACCAAAACCGTGAACCGCATGGCTAAATTCACACTTGCGTTCGCCATCGCGTTGATGGTGCAACCGGCTCACGCGCAATCAACGCCGAAACCCACTCCGGAAACGGCGACGACGAAACTGGGCTCGATTACAGGCCGCGTGCTCGCGGATGGACAACCCGTAATCAACGCGAGCATAGCTGTGACGCGGGTAAGCGCAACGACGGCATCCCGGTTCGCCCCTGTGAACGACAATGGCGACTTTGAAGCGAAAGGGCTGGACACCGGAGTCTACCGCGTCGGGGTCACTGCGCCGGGTTACGTCACGACACCGACGGGCCTGGATCAGGAGCCGTACTACCGAGTGGGCGATTCCGTCATGTTCACAATGCTGAAGGGCGGAGTGATTACCGGGAGAGTTCTGAGCGCTGACGATGAGCCGGTCGTTGCCGTCAGGGTTCGCGCGATCAGGATTCGCGATGAAAACGGCAAGTTGGTCTCAGCTCCTGAATTGAACATCGACCGGCTGACAGACGATCGCGGTATCTACAGAATCTTTGGACTGCGTCCCGGCACGTACGTGGTTTCCGCCGGAGGACGAGGATCGAGCGGGTATGGCGTCAATGGATACGACCATGATGTGCCAACGTATGCGCCCTCATCAACGCGGGACACCGCTGCCGAGATCTTGCTCGGCGCCGCCGAGGAAAAGACGATCGACATTCACTATCGCGGAGAGGCAGGTCACGTAGTGAGCGGTAATGCCACTGCGCCTGCTGGTCCAGATTCACCGTGGATATCTATCAACCTGGCGCGGCTAATCGCCGGCGCCCCGGATGTCAAAATGTCAACGTATCAAAACTCAGGCACGAAGGGTTTTGAATTTTCCGGCGTGGCTGATGGCGACTATCTAATCTGGGCGCAATACGCGTCCACCAGCGGCGACACTCTGGTTTCCGAGCCGCGGCGAATTATAGTCAGAGGCGCGGATGTCAACGGCCTTGAATTAAGTACGAAACCCCTGGCCACAGTTGCAGGAGAGTTCGTGCTAGTCCCGTCAACGCTTGAGGCCTGCAAAGGAAAACGCCGGCCATCATTTGACGAAACCGTGGTTACGCTCCAGCGCAAGCAGAAACCGTCAACGAAAACGGAAGCAGAGCTTCCGTCCTTTGGCGCCGCACAAGTCACGGCCAACAACTCCGGAAATTTCGTGCTGCGCAATCTCGCGCCGGGGCAATATGGTCTTGAGGCGCGCTTTTTCGCCCATTATTGGTATCTGCAATCAATAACGCAGCGCGCAACGGCTAGTTCGAAAGAGATAGCCGGTCAAACGATTGATCTTGCCCGCAGCTCGCTAACGCTGAGGTTGGGAGAGGGCGCTACTGGTGTGAGAGTGACGTTAGCGGAAGGCGGAGCAACGTTGTCCGGCCAGGTTGAAACAACCGGAAACCAGTCTTTGCCGGCGCAGCTATTTGTTTACCTGGTGCCGGCAGAAAAAGAAAAGGTCGATGATCCGTTGCAGTATTCGGCGGCCCAAGTGGACGGACATGGCGCGTTCGCGATCGACCAGGTCGCTCCCGGTCGCTACTGGTTAATTACAAAGACTGCCGCCGACAACCTATCCAGCAACAAATCACTTCGTTCGCCCGATGCTCATGAAGCACGAGCCAAACTCTGGCGTGAAGCTGAGTCGATGAAGTCGGAGGTCGCGCTTAAGCCCTGCCAAAATGTTAGCGGATACAGTTTGGTCTTTAAATGACTTTTTGATCTGCGGAAAGCCGACGTCACGTCAAACCGCGCTGGCGGAGCCATTGGCTACCGCTCCCCGCGCGGTAACGGATTTCGCCGGCCAGATCAGTGATAGCGCGAACCCGATCACCCACAATCCAGCCGCGCCAATCAGGGTCATCACAATCCAGAATTTCCAGTAGCTTGTGAAACTAGTTTCCCAGCCCGACTGAACGTGGTGAGCAACGTTGACGTTCAGATCCGGTGGCGCCAGCAGCCGCGCCAAGGCTTGCGTCAGCAAGTACCAGGCAAACGCATAGATCCATGCGACCCGATCCATGCCGATGCGGCGCAGCGCGATTAAACCAACCGTGATGCCACCGAGGTGCGCCAGCGTCGTTGAAAAGTAAAAGCCACTCGCCAACAGCACGTACTTGATCCAAATTGCCAGCCCGGGAATTGTCCAGATTGCCGCCGCGCGAATCATCTCGCGATGGCCGAGCAGCAAGCCAACTCCCAACAACACATTTCCGGCATTGCACATCCACAGCAGATTACCCATCCCGCCGTATCGCCAGTAATGAATCGTCTGCACCAGGAAAAACATCAGCGGCAACACACCCAGCAATCGAAAGCGGGTTTCCAGGCGGCCGTCCATAGCGCGCAAGAATATCACGTTAACAATTCGAAACTGTGCGCAAGCTCTGCGCCCAGTTGGCGCGCGAAAATTGAGAAAAACGTTCTGGACAGCACCCACCTTTTGAGCTAGATTAGGCAATCCCCCCGGGACAATTAGGATTTACCCGTAAGCAAGCTCGAGGCGCGATTGAAACGGCCCGACTATAGAAGCGTTCTGCGGAGTTACGCTTCGGCATTTGCCCCTGTACTTGTTATGGAAGTACCCACGCTACTCACCGATCCGAAGACCGCCAAACCTACGGCTGGTGAAGAACGGTCGTCGGCGCTTCATTTGGGCTCTTCAGAACATTCGTATCACGCGCTCGCTTCGAAAGGACCCAGGCCGCGCTCGTCCGCACCGCGCACAAAAAAGAGTAAGACCGCTTCACGCACCCGCCGCGGGACAGTCCTGGTCGTTGACGATGTGCCTGACGTGACTGAGATGATCGAGCTGCTGCTGAAGCACGCCGGTTATGACGTCGCGACGGCTGATTCCGCAAAGGCCGCTTTGCAGTTGGCCCGCAAAAAACATTTCGATCTCGTGATTTCGGACATCGGAATGCCTGAGATGAACGGTTATGAACTGGCCACGGCCTTGCGGGATCTTGCCGCTTACAACAACACTCCTTTGATTGCGGTCACCGGATATTCTGAATACGACGATCGTGGACGTGCGGTGCAGGCCGGCTTCAATGTTCATCTGGCAAAGCCGATCGAGCCCTCACAACTGCTCAACCTGATGAGCGAATTGCTCTCGCAAACAGAACCGGGCACGAACCACTAGCCTCTGATCTCTAATCTCTGCTTTCTTTCCTGTTGATTTGTTTTTTTGCTTCCGGCATTCTCTTTCTCGATGGAAGAGATCGAAGCAGACGCGTTACCTGCCGAGCCGAAGAGAACACTCAGCTTTCAAGCCTGGTTGAAATCTGAATCTGCCGTGCGTGCCAGCGAATTGGGCGTAGGCGCGATTGCGATTGTGCTGCTGTTCTGGCGCCTTCAATTTGCCACCACATCGATCTGCTGTGGAGATTTCGACGGCTATTACCACATGAAGTGGGCGCGGCTGCTGTGGGAAAACATGAAGGCAAAGCACCTTCGCCCGCCGGCCTTTACGTGGTTGCCGCTGACGACGTTGAACCAGCACGACTACGTCGATCATCACCTGCTGTTTCACGTTTTGCTAATTCCGTTCACCTGGTTTCGCGACATGCAGACGGGCGCAAAAATGGCGGCCATCATATTCGCAAGCCTGGCTGTCTTCGCGTGTTATTGGCTGATTGTTCGTTACGAAATTCGGTATCGGTTGCTGTGGTTGTTGGCGCTGCTTGCTTGTTCGGCGCCGTTTCTTTACCGCATGAACATGACCAAGGCGCCGCCGCTTGCGATTCTTTTCCTCGTCATCGGCGCTTACTTGATGTTTGAGCGAAAGCATTGGCAGTTGTTGCCGCTCGCGCTCATCTTCACCTGGACATACGACCTGTTTGTGCTTCTGTTGGTGGCCGCGGCGATTTGGACCGGCGTCGTGGCGTGGACGGAAGGGCGTTTTGAATGGCGGCCCCTCGCGTATGTTGCGTTGGGTTGTGCGCTCGGCCTGGCCATCAATCCTTACTTCCCGCACAACCTGTATCTTTTTTGGGAGCACGCGCGGGTCAAAATTACCGCGAACGATTTCGCTACCAAGGTTGGCAACGAATGGTACCCGTACGACACGCGCGAGTTTCTCGCAAACTGTTTTGTTGCGTTGGTGGCAATGTTCGTCGGCTACATTGCGTTCGATGGCGCCGATCGAAAACAGTCGCAGAAACCTCTGTACCTCTTGATTTTTTCGACCGCGCTGCTCGTGATGAATATGCGCTGGAAGCGCTTCGCTGAATATTTTCCACCATTCGCGATCCTGTTTGCGGCGTTCACCCTCGAGCAGTTTTGGCGCGGACGTGCGGTGTTCACGCGCCTGCCGGAAGAAGTGCTCGAAGACTTGCAGCCATTTCTCGATCGACAAGAGACGACCGTTGTCGCCAAAGAACAGCGGAACGAAGAAACCTGGCGCATCGTGAAGATTGCGCTCGTCGCTCTGGGGCTCGGCGCCCTTTTTTTGATCAACGTGCGTCAAACGACGGGCGACATCGCCGAGGGCGAGCCGCGCGATTATTACTCGCAGGGCGCCGCCTGGATGCGCGCGACCATTCCCGCCGGGCAAATTGTTTTCAACACCGACTGGGATGACTTTCCACGGCTATTTTATTTCGATCCGAGTCATGCTTACGTTTCGGGATTGGATCCGACTTACCTGCTGGATAGGGATGCGGACTTGTCGAAGCTCTACGTGGACATCACGACCGGTGAAACGGAAGATCCGGGGCCGTTCATTCGCGATCGCTTTCGCGCGCGGTGGGTTTTCACCGACAACACCGACGATCACGTTTCGTTTACAGACAATGCATTGAAGAGCGGCTGGTTCGATGTCGCCTACCAAGATAAGGAATGTCGCATTCTGCGTCTGCGTGAGACGAAAGGCGAGCCACCGCCGGAAGCAAACGTAGATGACGACAGTGGCGGCGATGCGAGTAACGACAACTCGCCTTGACGAGAGCGCGGACGCGTCGCCCGCACGTCGGAGAACAACGTGAGACGTCTCCTTCAAATCTGCATCATGGTAGTTCTAGGCATCCTTTTGAGCGGGTGCCATCGCACCGCCCCGGCCAGCGACGAGAGTCCGGACACGTCGACTTATCGGCCGCTTGCGATGCCAACGACAGAGTTCGAGCAAAAGTTGAAGATGGTCCGCGACGGCGGCTTTCGTTACATGTGGGTGTTCACGCGTCTTGATGGAAAAGAATTTACCGCTGAGGACAGCACGCTGCTTCACACCAACGCCCCGAAAGTTGTGGATTGGGTGGGAATGGACGATCGAAAGAAGTTCATCGCGGGCTCGAATACCGGAATCGCGCCGGAAAATCTGGCGGAACTGCGAAAGCGATACAATATCGAGGACTATTCGGGGAAGTAGCAACTGAACTATTTAGGAAGCGTGACCGTGTCGCTGACAAAGCGGTAAGTGTGAATCATGTCCTTGAATAATGGCCAGGTGGCTTGAAAATCTTTTTCGCTTCTCGCCGTTAAGACGATCAGAATAACTACCTTGCTCTCGTCAATGTAAGCAACCGCGTCAAAATTGCCGCCCCTGTCGCCGTGAAAACGTTTCACGATAACTTGTTCCTTTCCCTCAGCAATTGGCAGCTTTTCCGCATCTTCGATTATGACGTTTGGCGACTCTCTCTTGTAGCCGTCGAGGTCACTGGCGATGACCTTTTCGATTGTAGGTGCGCTCGTATCCTTGTGGACGAAATTCGTGTACATGGTCGCGGTGGCGTCGCGCCATGACGAACCATTTGGATACATAACCGCATGTAGTCCTAATTTCTGCCCCGTGACTGTGTCTACAGTCCAACCCGAAGGCGCTTTGATCGCAAAAAGGTGATCTGTCCCATACATTAAGCAGCCATCACCTGATTCCTTTCGCGCGCCAGTTGTTTGCTGAGCCTGTACCGGCACAGCTAACAAAGAAAATAAAACGAGAAATACTATTCGAAGCATTACATCCATCGTAACTGCCGAACTTCTAAACCGCCAACACAAGCTTCCCAAACTGCGCGCGTTCTTCCATCAACTCATGGGCCTTGCGCGCTTCGGCCAGCGGCAGCACGCGATCGACGACCGCGCGAATGTGACCGGATTCGATAAATTTCATTGCCGCGAGCAGATCAGCTTTCGATCCCATCATCGAACCGAGAATCGTCAAGTGACGATAGAACACGTGGCGCAGATCCGTCTTTGCATCGAATCCACTGGTTGCGCCGCAGGTGACGAGCCGACCGCCTTTTTTCAAAGACACAATCGAGCCGGGCCACGTCGCCTCACCGGTATGTTCGAAAACGACATCTACTCCGCGCCCGCCCGTCAATCGCCGCACTTCTTTCGGCCAATCTGCGCGCGTGTAGTTGATTGTTTCATCGGCTCCGAGCGCGCGCGCCTGCGCCAGCTTGTCATCTGAACTCGCAGTCGTGATTACGCGCGCGCCACGCAGCTTGGCGATCTGAATTCCGATTGAGCCAACGCCACTGCCGCCGGCATGAACCAGAACGTCTTCGCCCGGCTGCACCTGAGCGCGCGCGACCAGCATGTGCCAGGCCGTCAAAGTTACCAGCGGCAATGCTGCGGCCTCGGGCCAGTTCAGGTTTTTTGGTTTGGGGATCATGTTGACGCCGGGAACCGCAACCAATTCCGCGTAACCACCGTCGCGTCGATAGCCGATGATGTCGTAGTCGTCGCACATGTTGTCGCGACCGGCGAGACACTCAGCGCAATAACCGCACGAGACGCCGGGCTGAAGCATCACTTCATCGCCGACACTCACCCAGGTCACAAGTTCGCCAACTTCGCGCACGACGCCGGCCACGTCATTCCCCAGAATGTGCGGCAGCGGAATCTTGATTCCTGGCAATCCATTTCGCACCCACACATCGAGGTGATTCAAAGCGCACGCGTGCACTTCCACGAGCACCTCATTCGATTTGATTACCGGATCGGCGACTTCGGTGAGTTTGAGGACCTCGGGCCCGCCGTGTTGTTCGAAGACGACTGCTTTCATCAGAATGGCAAAGGGCAAAGAGGTAAGTGCAAAGTGTCAATCGTCTTTGCCCTTAGCTCTTTGCCCTTCGCTC